>JAUVIS010000025.1 GCA_030592635.1 Candidatus Fermentibacteraceae bacterium
GAGCCCTTGTGGATTACAACGACCCCTACATTCCATCAATCCCGGCAACAACCCGACAGACAGATCTTCAACCTGTTTCTGTTGACCTTTCAGAGAAAATGCTCTCCGAATACGATTGTGCTGTTGTCATAACAAATCACGCCTGCTATGATTACCAGTGGATAGTAAGTAACAGTAATATCGTGGTTGATGCCAGGAATGCCTGTGTTGATGTTGTTAACGGAAAAGAAAAGGTGTTTAAAGCGTGAGGGTTTTCTGTTGCGCAGTGATGGTTCTGGTTTCTTCAGTTTCGGCGGTTGAGGATTATTCTCTTCCCGGAATCAACTCTGACGAGATACTGATGCCGGTGAATGTGTGGGGTGAGGTGCGTAATCCGGGTATGCACATGGTGCCCTGGGACTCCGATCTCAGTGACGCTCTTTCAGCGGCAGGCGGACCCACCTCCAGCGCAAATCTTTCCAAAGTGAAGATTATCCTGGTCGGGATTGATATAGAGTACAATCTTTCGGATTACCTTTCCGGTCACGGTGCCCCTCTTCCGGGAATGGAGCCGGATGCCACCGTATACATATCCACATCCGGCTACGAGTGGTGGAAGGATGTTGTGGACTTCAGCTACAAGATTCTTGTTATGGCAAATGTAATTCTGCTGATGAGCAGAACATGAGCGTACCGCAGCCGGGAGGATTCCCGGAAACATTTGATCACGAGGAAGAGGAATCTCTTGATCTGAACTATTACATCTGGATGCTCTTAAGGGGCAAGTGGATTATTCTTGCGTTTGTTCTCGCCGGTCTTCTGGCAGCGGGATATGTGAATAAAACCACCACACCCGTGTATCGTTCCAGCTCAACATTCATGTATACCAGTGATAACAGCATGTCCCGCACTCTGGATATGCCCGGTACTTTCTGGTTTCAAATGGATGCCCTGAGGAACGATCAGATCCACCTGATCAACAGCAGAATTATGGCGGAACTGGTGGCTGACTCAATTCTTCACTCATCGGATTCCGACAGTCTTGTATCTATCCTGTTTCTGGGAAGTATCCCGGAGCGACCGTTTCTGCGCAATGTGCTTGTGGGGCTGGCTCAGTCCCGGGTTTCTGTAAGCTGGATCAAAGATACGAATTTCTTTGTTCTCAGCGGAACAGGGTACAGCCCCGAGGCGGCAGCTGTGATAACCAACTTGTTCCTCCATGTTTACAACCGGTGGAACCAGTGTCAGGCGAGAGGCGAAAACACGGAGGTCAGGCTTTTTCTTGAAGATCAGCTTGAGCAGACATCCCATCAGCTCGACCTGTCGGAGAGCGCTCTTCTTCGTTTCAAGGAAGAGAACGATATAGCTGATATTGACACAGAGACCAGAAATCTCATCAGCACGCTTGCCAACTTTGAGACCCAGGTGCGGAGCGCTGCCACAAACGCGGCTGCCGCACGAGTCAGACGCGATTATCTTTCCGGTCTTCTTGGTGAACAACGGGAAAATGTAGTCGGAGATATCTCCGATTCCAACAGTGAGTACATACGACAGATACAGAGTGATCTGGCCAGATATGAAAGTGCCAGAGCCGCTCTTCTCGCGGATGGGGCAGAGCCTCATTCGGAACCTGTTCTTGCAATGGAGCAGCGCATCGATACCAGAAGGGAAGAACTGGCTTCTGCTCTCAGAGAAATTTCCGGAATGAACTACCCGGTGAACCCGGAGCAGGGCATTGAGGGTCTTGTATCCTCAATAGCGGTCGCAGAAGGAGAATACCGCTCCAGCAGAGCTCGTGAGCAGGCTCTCAGAGTTGTTGTCAACGACCTTTCCTCCGGGCTGTCGGATCTTCCGGAGTTTCAGTATGAACTCGTATCCCTTGAGAGGAACAGAAGAGTCAACGAGAACATCTATATACTTCTCAGAACCCGTTACGAAGAGGTTAAGATCGCTGAGATCGGACAGATGGGTAATGTTACCATAGTTGACTCCGCTCTTCCCGGGGGAATGATCAAACCAACAACCAGAAGAAATCTCATCATGGGAATAATGGTGGGTCTCGCGGCGGGCATAGGAATAATTTTCCTTGTTCATCAGATGGACAGCTCTCTGCGGAATCCGGAACAGCTGGAGAAGCTCAGCATTCCCATTGTCGGAGTTATTCCGAAAATCACTATGAAATCAGAGAAAGGTCAAATTCAACTGTCCCTGCTTGACGATCCGAAATCCCCTGGTTCCGAGGCGGTGCGTGATCTTCGAACAAGTCTTTCGTTTTCCAGACCGGATAAGCCTGTCAAGACGCTTCTCGTGACAAGTTCAGGTCCCCAGGAAGGTAAATCCAGCGTATCCGCAAATCTGGCAGTGGCTGAGGCTGAGGCCGGGAAAAAAGTGATTCTTCTTGATTGTGACCTGAGAAGACCCACAGTTAACAAGACCTTCGGGTTTCAGAGAAAACCGGGCTTTTCAGAGCTGGTTACAGGCAAAGCTGACCTGCAAGATGTCATCAGGGAGACCGGGGTGAAAGGACTTTCTGTTATTTGCAGTGGCCACATACCCCACAATCCCGCAGAAATTGTGGAAGCCGCCGCGAGAAGAAATGTCTTTGCGAGGATTGCCGGGGAATGTGACCTTCTCATCATAGATTCTCCACCGGCGGCTGTGGTTACCGATGCCATAGTGATTGCCCCCGCGGTTGATTCTGTCGTTCTTGTCGTAAGGAGCGGTAGAATTCAGAAGAAGGTAGCGCTGGGAGTGTGGCAGAAACTGACCAGATCAGGCGCTCATCTTTCAGGAGCTGTGATCAACAGTTTCGACCCCGTCAGAACATATACCTCATACACATACTACACCTACAAATACCACTACGATTATCAGGATAAGTCCTGACTGGGCATCTGCGCTGGTAAAGCGCTGCACAGCAGCATATAAGAACAGACAGGGGAGCCTGACCGCTTCCTTTTTTTTATGAGCTGGAAGTGCCGGTGGGAAGAAATGGGATGTAATGGGTTGACAGTGGGGTAAAATGGGATAATGATAGCTGCGAAGGGGACATTATGGCAGCTTTCATTGGTACACACATACACACACTGGATGACAAGGGGCGAGTTAGTGTCCCGGCTCAGTTCAGACGCCAGCTAACCGCGGAAGATCTCTATCTGACTGTGGGTATGGAAGGATGTCTGGTGCTGTATCCGTCGCAGAGATGGCAGGAGCTGGAGGAGAAACTTCTCTCTTTACCGCGCACCAGAGAGACACGCTATTTTATCAGGAATCTTGCTCAAAATTTAAAAGCAGTCAGTGTTGATTCCCAGGGAAGAATCTCAATTCCTGCAGAACTTGCTGAAAAAGCAGGAATAACAGGCGAGATAATGTTTCTTGGTAAGTTCGATACAATGGAACTCTGGCAGCCGGAGCGGTACGATGCCTACATCGCTGATTCAGAGTTTTCATGTGAGGAAATCGCCGAGGATCTTGATCTACCTCTTTAGGGGGAACTTTTATGGAACGGGGTCATCTGCCGATTATGCCGCAGGAGATTATTGAGTATCTCTGCATGTCATCGCCCGAGCTGGTGGTTGACGGTACTTCCGGTGGCGGAGGGCACACCGGTCTGCTTTCAAAAGCAATCCCGGATGGACGGATACTGGCATTTGAGCGTGATCCCGCGGCAGCTGAGAAACTTTCCATCAGATTCAAAGGAACGAATGTTTCGGTAATAAATTCAAGCTACACGGAAATACCCGTGATCATTGAGAAGGATGGTTTGCCAAAAGCCGGTGGAGTCCTGTTTGATCTTGGTCTGAGTTCCATCCAGCTTGATACTCCAGGCAGAGGCTTTTCCCACAGAACATCAGGTCCTCTGGATATGAGGTTTGATCAGACTCAGGGAGAACCGGCATCGGAAGTGCTTCGCGCCATGACAGAGAAACAGATTGCTGATGCAATTTATCGCTACGGCGAAGAGGGTCGCTCAAGGGTGATTGCGCGAGCCATCAAACGGAACAGAAGACTTCTCACAACTGATGATCTGGCTGAAGCGGTGAGATCGGTGGTTAAGGGGAATCCTGTGAAACCTCTGGCCCGTGTTTTTCAGGCTGTCAGGATCTTCGTAAACGGTGAGCTGGATCATCTTGAGAAGCTTCTTTCAGAAATGCATTTGTGGACCGAATCGGGATGCCGTGTTGCTGTACTGACATTTCACTCATTAGAGGATCGAATGATCAAACTGCATTTCAGAGATTCAGAGTATTTTCGGCAGTATGATCCTCCATGGATGCTTCCCCCGGCGTCGGAGAAAAGAGCCAACCCCAGGGCCAGAAGCGCGCGGCTCAGGCTGGGGGTTCGACTGTGAAGTCCCATGGGCAGAGATTCCTGCTGATCGCCGCTGTCGGTGTGATTCTGTTTTCTGTAGCTCAGCTGACAGTAAGGAATTTTTACATTATGGCATCGGTTGAACTTGCGGTCGCGTGTGTAAAGAACGACAGTCTTTGCAGCACCAGACAGGCACTGATCTCCCGAATTGCAGTACTGGAAGCCCCTGGAAGGCTTCGTGAGATCGGCTCAGAACTTGAGCTGGTCCCCCTCCCTCTGGAAAGTTTTGTACTTCTGGAGGTAAGTGAATGAGTACTCAGGTTACAGCCATGGAACGAGTATCCGCCCGTATCAGCTTCCTGATGATCTTTGCGGCGGTGTTTGTTGTTTTATCAATATCAAAGTTGGCCGGGATACAGATCATGCATCATCAGGAGTACATGCAGAGGGCGGAGAGACAACAGACGATTGAGGTTAGTGTTGAGGCCCGCAGGGGGGAGATATATGACATTAACGGTTATCTTCTCGCGGGAAACATCACTGAAGCTGCTTTTTCTGTTTACTGGCCGGTTGTTCCCGTGGAAAGAACCTGTGAGATCGATTCCCTGATTTTGAATCTTGGAAGCTATTCCCGTTTTCCAGTTCCAGTTCAGCGAGGAACGGGGAACATGATTATTGCGGAAGGTGTGCCGTGGGAATACGCTTCACAAATCATGGATTCAGTTTCGAGATATGCCGATTGCAGCTTTGTTACACGACGGGTTTATCCCATGGCAGAAGACATGATTCCCGTGATTGGAACACACAATGAAAATATTTCTCAGGGGCTGGAGTACCACATGGAGAATATTCTTGAGGGTATAGACGGAGTAAGCTTTTTCCAGGCCAGCGGCTGGTCAGAGTATCGTGCTGTTGATGCCGGTGCTGATAACATTCTGCCTGTTCACGGCAGGGATCTGCGCCTCACCATTGACTCCAGATATCAGGAGATAGTTCAAAAAGAACTTGAGCAGGCTGTAGAAATGTCCGGTTCAAGCTGGGGTGCGGTGGTGGTAATCAATCCGGGAAACGGCGACATCCTGGCTATGGGAAGTTACCCGGTGTTTAATGAAGACGGCTCTCTTGCCAGGAACCATTGCATCCAGAGTTCTCATGAGCCGGGTTCAGTATTCAAAACTGTGACTCTGGCTGCCGCGCTGGACGCGAATACTGTCAGCCTTTCCGATTCATTTGACTGCACCCGGAGCTATATCGAAATCGGTGATTACAGAATCAACGACAGTCACCCCGTAGGCGGGGTTCTGGATATAACCGGTATTATCGCCCTGTCCAGTAATGTGGGCACTGTTCAACTTGCGTCAACCATGCCTGATTCGCTGTTCTACGCGTACTGCCTGAATTTTGGTTTTGGAAGAAAAACCAGGGTTGAGTTTCCCGGTGAGCAGAGCGGAATTGTTACGGATGTCAGGAACTGGTCGGGACTCTCAAAGGCAAACCTGGCAATAGGTCAGGAGGTTTCGGCAACACCTCTGCAGATAGCCATGGCTTACGGCGCGATAGCGAATGGCGGGCTTCTCTACAGACCAAGGCTTGTGGAGTCTACGAAAGAGGGAGGACTGCTCCGGCCTCTCGCCGAATCACCCGCTCACAGGGTTATTTCGGAAGAAACAGCAGCGCAGGTCAGATCGGTTCTTGCTGCGGTTGTCACCGAGGGCACAGGAAGAAGCGCACAGGTGCCCGGAGTGACAGTATCCGGGAAAACCGGCACAGCTGAGCGGTTGATTCAGGGCGGTTATCTGTCTGCCTTCGCGGGAATGGTTCCAGCGGACAATCCACACCTTGTCGCTGTGGTTGTTTTTGATCAGCCAGACTACGAATACAGATGGGGAAGTGCTCTGGCCGCCCCGGTTTTTGAGCGTGTTGTTTCTCAGATTCTCTCCACCTCGCCGGAGATAGCCCTGGCCGCACCGGAACCGGCGTGTGAAATGGTTGCGGCGGGAGGAGGGTTGTGAAACTGAATGATCTGCTTCGGGGAACAGAAGTTTCACTGCCGGCGGAGCTTGCGGATGAGCTTGTAACCGGGCTTGCTTATGATTCCAGAAAAGTATTTCCGGGTTTTGTGTTTGTGGCAATCAAGGGTTTTTCCAGTGATGGTCACAGCTTCATAGAGAATGCTCTTGCCTCCGGCGCGGTCGCAGTAATCGCGGAGAGACCTGTAACAGAGATTAACTCCCCGGCAGTTCTCATTAATCCCTCGGGAGACAACAGAAATCTTCTCGCGGAAATTTCAGCTGTTTTTTTCAGAAATCCATGGGAAGAAATGAAAACTGCTGGTATCACAGGAACAAATGGAAAAACAAGTACCGCTCATATTCTCAGATGGATAATGGAAAGCAGAGGAATTCAGACCGGAATAATGGGCACAGTCGGGCACATCGCGGGAGGAAGAAACATCTCTGCTTCGGTCACCACACCTGAGTCCCTCGATGTTGCAGGTTATATGAGAGAGATGGCGGACTGCGGAGACAAAGTTTGCGTCATGGAAGTTTCCAGCCACGCTCTGGCGCTCAGCCGGGTTAACAATGTGAGATTCGATGCAGCACTCTTCACTAATATTTCTCAGGATCATCTTGATTTTCATCCAACCATGGAAGACTATCTGGACACAAAGAAAAAGATATTTTCACTCACAAAGAAAAACGGAGTAAGGATAGTTGGCACATACGCACCGGGATGGCCGGAGATAACAGGTTCCATCACCTTTGGGGAGCGGGCTTGCGATACATACAGAATCACAGGTATTAAGGTCCGGTTCTCCGGTTCAAGCTTTACACTTTGCACACCGGAAGGTGACTATCCGGTCATTGTCAAAGCTCCGGGCCGATTCAACATTTATAATGCTGCCGGCGCTATTGCCGCAGCTGTTCAGCTTGGGGTTCCCGCGGCGTGCGCCGTGAAGGCAGTGAGTTCTTTTCCCGGAGTTCCCGGAAGAATGGAAAGGGTGGATTGCGGTCAGGTATTTCTGGTCGCCGTGGATTACGCCCATACCCCTGATGCTCTTGAAAGAGTACTCAAACAGGGAGTGCATCTCGCGGAAAACAAACTTATTGCCGTGTTCGGGTGTGGAGGTGACAGGGATAATCGCAAGCGCCCTGTCATGGGAAGAATTGCCGTAGAAAACGCCGATGTGGTCATTGTTACCAGCGATAACCCCAGAACCGAGAATCCCTCAGCCATAATCAACGAGATTCTCGCCGGAATTCCGAAGGGGTTCAACCCTCTGGTGGAGCAGGACAGATCTGAAGCTATAAGGATGGCGATCAAAATGGCAGAAGAAGGCGATGTTGTGATAATCGCAGGTAAAGGTCATGAGGACTATCAGATACTTGGCAAAGAAAAAATTCACTTTGACGACAGAGAACAAGCCAGGGCTGCACTTGCTGACAGGAGGTACAAATGCGCTCTCTGATTTCTCTTTCAGCAAGACTTGGTTGTCCGGCTCCTGAGGAGTATTCCTTCAGCCGCGCAATAATTGATTCGCGTGAGGCCGGCCCTTCATCACTGTTCTTCGCTCTGCAGGGAAGAAATACCGACGGGCATGATTTCGTGGCTGATGTGCTGGGTGCGGGAGGAGCCGCTGTTGTATCCAGAGACGGTTTTACCGGGGCGATTCTTGAGGTGGACAGTGTGGAAGAGGCCCTTCTGGAGGCAGGTGCCTGGGCACGGGACGGTATCTGCTATCCTGTGGTTGGAATAACCGGTTCAAACGGGAAAACCACAACAAGAAAAATGCTTGCCGCGGCTCTTTCGACAAGATTCAGGACATGGCAGACGAAGGGCAATCTGAACAACCATCTGGGGCTTCCTCTTACCCTGCTGAACACTCCCGCCGATATGGGAATGCTTGTTCTGGAAATGGGGATGAACCATACCGGTGAACTTCTCCGGCTGGGGTGGGTTGCCAGACCGAATCTTTCTCTGATAACCAATATAGGAACGGCTCATATCGAGAATTTCGGAACCAGAGAAATAATTGCCGAGGCCAAGGCGGAAATTCTTCACTGCACTGAAAAAGGAGGGATTGCTGTAATTCCTCAGGGTGAAGACACCCTCCTTCAGGAGGCTGAATTAAGAGGACTTGAAATAATTACACACGGTCAGGGCGGTGATTGCTTTCTGGAAAATGGCAGAGCAATGCCCTGGGGAATTGATCTTGCTCTTGAGTACAGCGGTGAGCACAATATGCAGAATGCGGTAGCTGCCATAGCTGCGGCTCAGAGGCTCGGAATTGATCCTGTTGATGCTGCCGCGGCCATCTCAAAACTTCACCCCGGAGCAGGCAGAGGGAATGTGTTTTCCACAGAAGACTATACTGTAGTTGACGAGAGCTACAACGCTAATCCTGAATCTGTAGCTGCCTGCTTGAAGTCTACTGCTCAGTTACATGAAAAGCCGCTGGCAGCGGTTCTTGGAGATATGCTTGAACTGGGCGACAGATCACCTGCCAGCCACAGGGAAGTTCTCCGGAAAGCAGAGGAACTCGGGTATGATTCTTTAATTCTTGTGGGCTGCCGGTTCAAAGAAGCCTCTGAATCGAATTCAAACACAAACATCTCACTTGCGATGGACTGGACGGAAGCCTTGAGCGTCCTGAAGAGATCAGTAAAACCAGGCTCAACAATTCTGGTAAAAGGCAGTAATTCCATGAACCTGGGTTTGCTGGTTGAGGAACTGAAAAAGGAAGGTATCTGATGCTCTACTGGATGCTGTATCCGCTAAGGGAGTCTGCTGCATTCTTTAACTTGTTCGGATACATTACATTTAGGGCTGCTGGCGCGACTCTCACGGCGATGCTTATCAGTTTCTTACTCGGCGGCAGGATAATTCGATTTCTGCGCAACCATCAGATTGGTCAGGAAGTAAGGTCTGACGGACCGGCAACCCACTTGAAGAAACAGGGGACACCAACGATGGGCGGGCTGATCATTCTTGTGTCAGTGCTTGTACCTGTGCTTCTCTGGGGCCGTCTTGACAGCACTGCGCTTGTTGTTGTTCTGGTGTCTACTGTGTGGATGGGTCTCATTGGTCTTCTTGATGATTACCTCAAGGTAGTCCGGCATTCACCAAAAGGATTGATCGGCAGATACAAACTCACAGGACAGGTCGCTCTGGGAATCGCAGTGGGTATCTGGCTGCTTCTTACACCTCCCCAGCCTGTGACCGGGGAAATGGATCTGAGCTGTATGCCATCCGTGAGAACTGTTAACCTTAACGATGAAGCTCAGGAGATTACCATCAGATCCACAGAAACGACACTGCCGTTCTTTAAGAGCATAAGGCTCGACTTGGGTATTTTTTACATTCTGCTGGTGATACTGGTGATAACAGGTACATCCAATGCTGTAAATCTCACCGACGGACTGGACGGGCTTGCCACCGGGGTAAGTCTGATCTCCATTCTCACATTCGGTGCTCTGGCGTACTTTCTGGGACACGCGAATTTCGCTGATTATCTTCAATTTTCTCACTTGCCCGGTGTGGGCGAGGTGTTTGTATTCGCGGGCACCGCGATTGGCGCCTGCCTTGGCTTTCTCTGGTACAATTCGAATCCCGCGGAAGTGTTTATGGGTGATACCGGGTCACTGGCTCTGGGTGGAGCCATTGGATCCATGGCAGTTGTGACAAGGAACGAGCTGCTGCTTGTTCTTGTGGGAGGGGTCTTTGTAGCTGAAGCGCTCAGCGTGATGATCCAGGTGGGTCATTTCAAAAGAACAGGAAAGCGTGTGTTTAAAATGGCTCCAATTCACCATCACTTTGAACTTCTTGGCTGGCCTGAAAGCAAGGTAGTGGTCCGTTTCTGGATTATTGCCGTGATTCTTGCATTGCTTGCCTTGAGTACCTTCAAGATCAGGTAGGTGGAGAGAAACAATGAATCTGAGTACCGGCAGGGGTAGAACAGCGGGAGTGGTTGGAATGGGTCGCAGCGGAGCTGCGGCCGCGAGGCTTCTCGCAAGTCGCGGTTACTCGGTTGTCGGTTTTGACAGCTCACTTGCCGCACGGGGCACTGAGCACATCAGCAGAACTGCTTTCGGGAGCTTTTCCGACGATGATCTGAAGGGTCTGTCTGTTCTTGTTCTCAGCCCCGGGGTTCCAGTTTCCGCCGCTATTTCCATGAGGGCATCCGAACTCGGTGTTTCAGTTACTGGTGAGGTTGAGCTTGCGTGGATGAATACCACTGCTGATGTACTCGCCGTGACCGGCTCCAATGGAAAAACCACAACTGTTGAGTGGCTCAGTCATGTAATCCGATCATCAGCCATGGGGATCGAAGCAGTTGCTGCGGGTAACATGGGCTACCCGTTCAGTGACGCAATTCTTGACAATCCCCGTTGCCCTGTTTTCGTTGTGGAACTCAGCAGCTATCAGCTGGAGACAACCGAGAGTCTCAAAGCATCTTCAGCTGTAATCCTCAATCTCACACCGGATCACCTGGCCAGACATGGAACAATGGAGAACTACGGAGCTGCTAAAGCCCGTGTATTCCTGAACCAGGGAGAAGGCGATACTGCCATTCTCAACTTTGACGATCCCCTTCTGGAAAAATACAGAAATATGTCCGGAGGGGCGCAGATGTTTTTTTCTCTGGCAGGAGAAGTGTATCCGGGAGCCTGGATGAACAGCAGCGGAATGCTGATGTACAGAGATGAGTTCCGCAGAGAAGAAGTTATTCACTGCACCGAACTGTCTCTGCCGGGGAGACACAATATCGCGAATGCTCTGGCTGTGATCTGCATGGCGGCATCTTACGGAATACCTGCGGAAAAACTGGTAACCGGCCTGAAAGACTTTTCAGGTGTTTCTCACAGGATTGAACCTCTCGGCGAAGCGAAAGGCTTAGTCTGGTTCAATGACTCCAAATCGACAAATGTCGATTCACTGAAAGTCGCGCTTGAGAGTTTTGATGAAAAAGTGATCCTCATTGCCGGAGGCAGGGAGAAGAACAGCGACTACTCTGTACTGAATGAATTGATAGCGAAGAAGGTAAAGGCACTTGTTCTTTTTGGTTCAGGGGCGGAGTCCTTATCCGCGCAGTGGAAAGGAACCGTGGAAACTCTCATTGTCAATAATCTTGAGGAGGCGGTGGAGAAGTCTCAGACGCTCGCGGAACACGGTGACACGATTCTTCTTTCGCCGGGATGCGCCAGTTTTGATCAATACACAGATTTTGAAGAGCGCGGCGATCACTTCAAAAAGCTTGTGCAGGCCCTGAGATGACAAACAGTACAGCCATGGCCAGAAAAGTGCTGATTGGATCAACCATTACAATTCTTGTTGTGGGAATTCTGGCAGTGGGTTCTGCCAGCTCTTTCTACTCCCTGAAAGAGACCGGATCCGATACAACTTACCTTAAGGGTCATGCGCTCCGAATATTTATCGGTATTATTGCCGGTCTGATTCTGTCAACACGCTCTGATATGTTTTTCAAACGGATCGCGTTTCCTGTATACCTGCTGAGTCTTCTGGCTATCATTGCGACATTTATCTTTGGAGACAGTCAGTTTGCGCCCAGAGTGAACGGCTCTGTGAGATGGCTTGACTTCGGCGTAAGGATTCTTCCTTCCGACTTTATGAGATTCGGTTTTGTTCTGTTTTCCGGACTGCTTATTTCAAGAGGTTCTGTAGATATCAGAAAATTTACAGGCGTTCTCTCTATTGCGGCACTTGCTCTGCTGCCCAGTCTTCTGACGATGCTTCAACCCGATCTATCCGGCACGGCGTTCACACTGTTCGTGATGCTGATCGTACTTTTTGTGGCCGGCGCCAGATTTTCTCATCTTGCTGTTCTCATAGGAGTAATACTGCTTCTTGGAACATCGACGGTGCTGATCAGGGGCGACTACCAGCTTGATAGAATAAAGGCTTCTCTTCAGGAGAACAGTATGCAGCAGGACGACAACTATCAGACTCTGCAGGCCAGAATTACTCTGGGCAGCGGTGGCTTTTACGGCCGGGGGCTCGGACAGAGTCGCCAGAAGCGCGGCTTCCTTCCGGAGGCACACACAGATTTTATACTGGCTGTAATAGGCGAGGAATCCGGTTTTCTGGGAACTACAGCAGTGATGCTTCTTTTCCTTCTGCTTTTCGGATCATCTTTCTGGGTGGCAAGAAGCGCGAATACGGCGTTTGATGCTGTTGTGGGGGGAGGAGCAACTGCGATTATTCTCACCGGTGTGATGATACACACTTTTGTGAACAGCGGTGTAATTCCTGTAACCGGTATGCCTCTCCCGCTGATTTCATGGGGGGGAACCTCACTGGTGGTTAATCTGATCTGCGTAGGTACCGTTCTTGGAATTTCAAGGAGGTCTTCGGGATGAGCATGAAACACCTTCTGATAGCCGGAGGCGGTACAGGCGGGCACATTGCGCCCGCGATTGCAGTAGGAGAAAGAGCATCGGACAAGTTCAGGATTTCCTATGCATGCACCCCGAGGCCGGTTGACTCGATGATGTATTCAGCTGTTACAAATCGGGTGCATGTGATGAATCCTCCCAGAGTAGATAAAGGCAGGAGGGCGCTTCTGCCCTTCACAGCCACAAGATCGTTTCTGAAAGCCAGAGCGTTGCTCAAATCAATAAAGGCGGATGTTGTGCTGGGAACTGGTGGCTACTCTTCGTTCTTTTCCATTGCAGCAGCGCGATCACTGGGAATACCGGCAGCCATTCTTGACACTAATGCAATTCCCGGGAAAAGTAACAGGATTGCCTCCAGATTCTGCAGGGTCGCTTTTACGGGCCTTCCCGGCGGGGAAAAGGGACTGAAGTGTCCTGCGATTCTCACGGGAACTCCTGTCTCGGGAAAAATGAAGAAAACAGCCGCGTCAACAGCAAGGAGATCAATTGGAATCCCTGAGGATCGGCCTGTGCTTCTCTTCCTTGGAGGCAGCCAGGGAGCAGAGGCAATCAACGATCTTGCACTGGAAACAAAGGGAGATGTCTCAATTCTCCTTCAGTGCGGAACACGCGACTACCGGAGAGTTCTTCAGCGATCAGGAGATATGGACAATATTGTAGTGGAAGCATTTATCAACGATCTTTCTCTGTGGTATTCGGCAGCGGATCTGGCGGCCGGCAGGGCTGGAGGACAGACAATTGCTGAACTGTCGTTATTCGGGCTTCCCGCGGTGTTTATACCCTATCCCTATGCTGCCGAGGATCACCAGACCGCGAATGCGACAGCAGTTGTGAAGGCTGGAGGCGCACTTCTCAGATCACAAAAAGAGTCTTCCGGCTTTGACCGGATGATTCTTCAGTTAGTAAAGAACAGAGAAGAACTTGCGACCATGTCGATGGCAATGAAGTCAATATTTCCCTCTGATCCTGCGGGAAACATTGTCTCTCATCTTCTGGAGTTGTCTTTATGAATGTTCACCTTATGGGAATATGCGGTTCCGGAATGAGTGCTCTGGCAGGCTGGTACAACGCTCTGGGTAACACTGTGACCGGTTGTGATGGATCACCCTCGCCGGATAAAGTCATTTCCCTCGGGAAACTGGGCATTACAGTGGAGACAGGCCACTCGGAGGATCACTTGAAAGGCATCGACCGCCTGATATTCTCCGCGGCAATACCCCGGGAGAACCCGGAGCTTGCGAGAGCCTGGGAACTGGGAATTCCCACTCTGAGAAGAAGCGAAGCACTCGCGGAACTGGCATCTTCACACAAAGTAGTTTCGATTGCAGGAGCTCACGGAAAAACGACAACAACATCAATGGCAGGGTGGATCGCGCAGGAATCAGGGCTCAATCCAACTGTGTTCATCGGCGGTAATATGAACTGCTGGAACGGCAATTTCAGACCGGGAGGCGAGCTTGCCATTGTAGAGTCTGATGAATTTGACAGAACTTTCCTCAGGCTGACTCCCTCTCATGCCGCTGTTACCAGCTTTGCGCTGGAGCATCTGGAATGCTACGGTTCACCCGAGGCGCTTGAATGGGCATTTCAGGCATTTCTGGAATCAGTTCTTCCTGGAGGCACTGTGATTGTACCCATGGAAAAGCCGGGTCTGGGATTCTGGGCAGAACGCATTGGAAGAAAAGTACTCACAAGCGGGCCCGGCGGTGATATCGACGCAAGAGTCGGGGAATACAGAGGCTGGGGAGAGAAATACAGACTTTTCGGCTGCCATGGTTTTCTTCCTGCGCCGGGAATACACAATGTCAGAAACGCACAGGTTGCCGTGGCGCTTTCCATGGCCTGCGGGATACCTGCGGACAAGGCGATTGATGCCCTTGCAAGCTGGCCGGGAGTTTCCAGAAGGCTTGAAAAGATGGGTGAGTACAGAGGTACTGTCATTGTCAGTGACTATGCACACCATCCCGATGAGATCGCCGCTGCTCTCAGTTCTGTGAAAAAACTGACAGACGGTCCGGTGACTGTTGTGTTCCAGCCTCATCTTCCTTCACGAACTTCCCTTCTGTACAGGGAGATGGGCAGTGCCCTCAGAATTGCGGACAGATCCTATGTGCTGCCGATTTATCAGGCCAGAGAAGAGCCGGTTCCCGGAGTGAACAGCGGTCTTGTCTGCGATGAAGCAAGGCGGAGCGGAGCTCCCTGTGACCGGATAGCAATGGATCGGATAGAGGACATTGTGAAATCGTGCAGTGGCGGAGTACTGATCTTTATGGGAGCCGGATCTGTTGACGGTCAGGCAAGAAAAGTTCTCCGGGAGGTGGGGCTGTGAGAAAAGGATTGCGCCTGACATCAATTCTGCTGGTTTTTACCCTGCTTCTAATCCTGGGGGCCAGATGGCTGGAAAGAGAGGGCCATCTGAATCTTGCCATGGTGCGGATAGACAATTCCGGTCTGGTGGATTCTGTGCGGATAGCTGAGATTCTCAAACCCTTCTTCGGCAGTTCTCTGTTGAAACTTGAAATGGATTCTCTGAAATCCGGACTGCTGGCCATTGACGGGGTTGATTCCATTTTCATAAGGATTCGCTACCCGGACACAATTATTATTTCAATGACAGCAAGAGAACCCGCGGCTGTTCTGGCGTACAGCGGCAGATCAATTCCAGTTACAGTATCCGGTGACCATCTTCCCGCCGAGTGGGGGAACGATCGGCTGCCGGTGATAAACATAGTGGGAGACCCCGAAACGGAAACAATTTCATCAGCGTTGAATCTTCTTATCAAACGGGAGTTGAACGGCTCAGTTTTAATTCAGGTGAGCAGCCGGGAGATTGTCGTTACAGAGAATGGGATTCGGATAATTCTTGATCCGAGCCGGGCAGCGGAAACCTGGCTCAGATGGCGGAGCATAAGTACGATGATTACAGATCGGACAGACGAAGTTGATCTCAGATACCGGGATCAGGCAGTGCTGAGATCTACGGAGGAAACATGACTGGCAGAAACATAATCGCCGGAATTGATATAGGCTGCTCCGGTGTAAGGTGTGTTATTGCTACTCAGGAGGACAACTCTGCTCTGGAGATTGCCGGTGTTGGGATATCTTCCTGCAGTGGGCATATCCGGCATGGAGTTCTTGTAAACGCTTCAATCGCGGGAGACGCAATTCAGCGGGCGGTTGAGGAAGCGGAACAGACCTGCGGGCTTGAAATTGAATCGGCATTTGTGAACATTACCGGACTTCATGTGAGAGGAATCCTGGCGTCCGCGACTTTGCAGGTAGGCGAAGGCAGATCTGAAGAGCCGGAAGAAATTACCGAAGATGACATCGGAAGAGCGATCGAAAGTGCCGGGAACATCACCCTGCCATCGGGCTGCGAGGTGCTGGAGAGAATTGTGAGGGACTATTCCTTTGGTGGATTTTCACAGCTGCCGGACCCGCCGGTCGGGCTCAAGGCGGTTTCTGTGCAGGCTCGAGTTTATACCATATACGCGGATCGCATGGCGGCGGAGAATCTGAGAGCTGTTGTGCAGAACGCGGGAATTAAAGTGGAGGCGGTTATCCCCTCCGCTGTGGCCAGCGCGGCGGCTGTGCTGAACAATGATGAAAAACAGGTAGGAACAGTGGTTGTGGATATAGGATCAGCGAATACTGATCTGGTGGTGTATTACGGAGGAGCTCCCATTCACCTTTCCTCCTTCGCAATGGGTGGAGACAGAATAACTTCCGATATACAGAGTCTTGGCATTTCCTGGGGCGACGCGGAGAAACTGAAAACAGAGAAAGTGGCGGCCATTAACCAGTTTTCAGAGAAAAGTACTCTCTCTGTAAGAAAGGTGGGTGGCAGGGGCAGCGTATCAATTGCGCTTCCAGTGTTAACCCAGATCGCGGCTCAGAGGATTGAAGAGATTTTCAACTTCGCGGCAGAGGAAATAGCTGCTTCCGGAATTGGCCTGGCAAGCCTTACCGGAGGCGTGGTAATCACAGGCGGAGCAGCAAGAATGAAAGGAATCATTGAGGCTGCCTCATCTATTACCGGTCATCAGGTTGAACCTGGAAGCCCCCGGGCGGTGAAGTCAGACAGCAAGCTGGCGAATACACCCGAGATGGCAACTGCTATCGGACTTGTGAAGCACGGACTGGAACTCAGACGAAAGGACACTGGCAGTAAAGAACGAGCCAGTTGTAAAAATATAATGAATAAAGTGTCAAAGTTTTTTAGTAAACTACAGTAAGGAGAGAGAATATGGCTGCTGTATTTGATATTCGAGAAGTGGGTGAGGACTTATCGGGGAGCATCCGCATTCTGGTTGTGGGTGTCGGTGGATGCGGCTGCAACGCCATCACCAGAATGATTCGCGACGGAATCACCGGTGTTGAATATGTGGCTGTCAACACAGATCAGCAGGATTTTAAAGGATGCCTGGCCACCGAGAAGCTGCTTATCGGAGGAAGGGTTACAAGGAACAGGGGCACTGGCGGGAACCAGGAACTTGGAGAACAGGCCGCTGAAGAGAGCGTGAACGCGATAGAGGATGTCATGCGCGGTGCTGACATTCTTTTCATTACC
Source organism: Candidatus Fermentibacteraceae bacterium (assembly GCA_030592635.1). Classification (GTDB taxonomy): domain Bacteria; phylum Fermentibacterota; class Fermentibacteria; order Fermentibacterales; family JCC-6; genus Sabulitectum. The sequence continues at coordinate 17,275 of JAUVIS010000025.1, forward strand.
GCAGGAATGGGCGGAGGAACCGGAACCGGTGCCGCTCCGATAATTGCCCGTATCGCGAAGGATAACGGGATTATTACTGTGGGAGTGGTAACACTGCCTTTCAGTTATGAGGGTGCTATCAGATCCAAACGGGCGGAAGACGGCATTCTGAGATTGAAGAGAGAACTGGATACGCTGATTGTAATACCGAACGACCGGCTGGACAGCGTAGTTGATGAGAACGCAACCTTCGATGATGCTATGGGTATTGCGAACGGTGTTCTTTCAAACGCGGTTGAAGGCATCAGCAGCATTATTTCCTGCCCCGGGGAAATCAATCTTGATTTTGAAGATATTCGAAGAGTGATTGCCAGCGGTGGCGGCGCGATGATGGGTACCGGAGTTGCCACCGGCCCGGACAGAGCAGAAGAAGCAGCCCGGCAGGCAATTTCCAATCAGCTTCTGGACAACATATCAATTGAGGGTGCCAGGGAAGTTCTTGTGAATATCCACTCATCCCAGAGTCTGAAATACTCCGAGTTCAGTAAAGCACAGAAAATAATTTCTGAAGTGGTGGGTGATATGGTAGAGATTCGTATTGGCAGAAGTGTTGATGAAAGAATGGGTGAGGAGGTTAAGGTAACTGTGATTGCCACCGGATTCGGCCAGGTTGATGAAGTTCTGCCTGAGGAACTGCCGATGCAGAGCCAGCACACACCCTTTCCGTTCAGCGGTGAAAGGCGGGGCACGGAGAATCTCCCCAGGTCTTACTCGACAGTGAGTCCCGGAAACATGAGAGCAAGTGAAGTGGAAATACCTACATTCCTGCAGAGAGATATTGATTAGGCATAAGCTCATGTAAAGAGGACATATTTGTTTGCATTATTTTTGTTTTGTATATTCCTGTTCAAATTCAGGGGGGGAACAAGGATTGTATGAGTCGTAAATCGGCCGGTGATAAGTATGATGAGAGAAGATGTGAGCTTCTCGCTGCGGAGAGAAGGCTTTCCACAGGTAATTCCGTTGGGGTATTTGAAACTCTTGTTGCTTTTCCCCGTGAGTATGCTCAGGCCATGGGGCATCTTGCGTTTCACCGATTGTATAAACAGCTTTCCACCTGGCCTGATACTCTCTGCGCCAGAGCGTTCCTGCCTGCAAAGGATGAGTACAACTGGAGGAAAAGGCAGCATAAGCCCGTAGAGGCGCTTGATACCGGCAAATCGATCAAGGATTCTGATCTTCTTGTGTTTCTTATGCCTTCCGAGACAGACTGGTTTCCCGCGCTGCAGATGATGGAACTGTCTGAAATCACTTTCCGTAATTATCAGCGGGAGCACAAGTGGCCTATTCTGCTTGCAACGGGTCTCAGCGTTACTGCCAATCCTATTCCCATGAGCAGTTTTTTTGATGCATTTATTATCGGCGAGACAGAGCCTACACTGGGACCCGTGCTTGATATAATCAAGAGCCTCGGATCACGAAGAAGACCCAAGTCAGAGATTCTCGCGGGGCTTGCCATGCTTCCCGGTCTTTATGTGCCGACAATACACGGCGCTAATCCGAAGTACTCCATAATGCGCCAGTGGGCAAGCTCTGACAGCATCGGAGCTCTTACAGATACCATATCAGCCCACACCATTCTGCCGAATACCTATATACTTGAAATTGCCCGCGGATGCCCGTTCAACTGCCGTTTCTGCATGGCCGGTTACCTGATGCTGCCTTACCGGGAACAGCGGGCTGAGGATCTGGAGCAGAAGATTAATCAGATTCCCGGCGATACTTCTCTGGTTTATGTGGCGTGCACGCCGGATGGTCATGATGAGCTGCCTGAGCTCATGGAAGCTGCTGAAAAAAACAACCTTGAAGCCAGGATATGTTCACACATGAAAGAGTCACCGGAACTTGCCGAGGAGCTGACAACAATCCTTGATGCGGAGACTCTTGTTCTTGTACCGGAGACAGGCAGTGATAGTCTGCGAAAGGTTATCGGGAAATTCCGCACCAGCGAGTCCTATTTCAAACGGGTGCGGGAACATTCTTCGGTTGTGGAGAAGATTCAGATCTGTTTTCAACTGGGAGTTCCCTTCGAGAACAGCAGCGACAGAGTCGCGATTACTGAATTTGTAAAAACGGTCATGAGCCTTACAGATCTTCCGGTCTCTGTTCGTATAGATCAGTTTATTCCCAGACCGTGGACAGCTTTCCAGTGGACAGCAATGGCGAACCTGCGGGATGTCAGAGAGCACCTGGCGGAGCTGAAGGAGTGCTTTGACCGCATGGGTGTTCAGGAAGTCTCCGGTTTTGACCCACGGGCTACTCACATTCACGCACTGCTTATTCGCGGCACCCAGGCTGTCGGCAGAGCACTGGAGATCAAGCTTGAGGGTGTCGGCTGGAACACTGCTTTTGATCGCGCGGGATTGAGTATGAACACCGTGTTTGAGCAAAAGGATCAGAATACAAAGCTTCCATGGGAGTTTCTGAACATGGGCTTTGGCTACACCAGGCTCGCCCGTGAGTATCAGATGGCACTCGCCGCTGAAGAGGAACGCAAAACGGAAGCAGAGTAGTCAGAAGAAAACAAGAAATTAGAAAATTAGAAATAAGAAATAGGAAAAAAGAAAAAAGAAGTAGGAAGAAAAGAAAAAGGGGAAGCGATGCTTCCCCTTTTTCCTATAGATAAAACAGTAAACAGTTTAGCCTTTTATGACCCTGCCGCTTTTAATACATGTTGTGCAGGCTTTGATTTTTTTGCGTCTGCCGTTGATTATCGCACGCACGCTCTGGAGATTCGGCTTGAACACATGCTTTGTACGCTTAACAGAGTGACTGACTCTGTTTCCAACGGAGGGCTTTTTACCGCATATATCGCACTTCCAGGACATTATCGTCTCCCTTGTTGTTTCCAATATGAGTGCAACATATAGCACATTCCCTTCATAAAATCAAGCCGGAACCACAACCACCTCCAATTTGTATATATTCAGAGCGAAAACTTCGTGGGGGCGACTGGTCTCGACGGGTGCGGAAGCGATTCCGCAGGAGCATGCCGAGGTTCCATCGGCCTCGTTAAAAAGGTGGAAAAAGAAATAATTGCCGCATAATTAGCGACAGCTGCCCGATAAAGGGCAGCCGTTCCTCCAGGTTGTGTCTTCAAGCCTGGAAGGGGCGTCGATTTGAAGACTGGCCGCCAACCCGTGTTCTCCGGGGGAATCGGCGAGATTAATGGGAACTGGCCCGAGTGCGGCGGTCCGCAGCCAACACAAGGGCGAGAAACAAGAGCGGACTATGCATGTAGCGCCTGCCGAGTCCCCGTGACCGGACGCGGGTTCGAATCCCGCCGCCTCCACCATCTTTCGATAGTCGAGTAACTCTTCTAAGAAGAGTTACGGGGAGTTCCTTTCACGAGATGAAAGATTCATAAGCAGAGCCTCTTCAAAGCCATTACGAAAAACA
>JAUVIS010000219.1 GCA_030592635.1 Candidatus Fermentibacteraceae bacterium
TGATGATTCCGGTAGCCTTACATCAACCATAAGAGACATGTGGGGTTATCCTGAATGGCAGTCCATCGACTGGGTGGGTACTGAACCGGTCGGTACAGATATGTACTTTACTGTAAGAAGCAGTAACGACCCTGATAACATGGGAACCTGGTCTGACTACATCTACGAGCCGGGCAGTCTTGCGGGCTTTATTGACAGTACACACAGGTATATTCAGTATGCTGTTCTCATGGAGACAGACAGTCTGCACGGCTCTCCTGCGCTTGATGAGATAATATTTCAGTTTGACAATCTGGGAATTGAAGAAGAAAAACAGGATGGCATTGTTCTCCTGCCTGTAACTCCCAACCCCCGGAGAGGGCATCCCTCACTGTCCTTTGTTGTCTCAGAGGCACGCTTTGCTGAACTTTCAGTCTTTGATCTTACAGGCAGACAGGTGTATTCCATTTCAGAGTTGTGGCCTGCCGGTGAGCATGTTTTGAATCTGCCCACTCTCTCTACGGGCACATACTTTGTATGTCTCACTTCAGAGGGACTGGAGCAGGCCAGCAGATTTGTGTTGCTGGATTAGAATATACCTGCAACTCTATCAAGAACCATCTGTGCAAGTGTGTACCCGAAGATACCCGGCATTGTGATCAGGCTGGGAAGGGTGTTTCGTGTTCTGCCCCGGTGATCCAGTCTGGGCTCGTTGTCATCGGGAGGAAGAGGTTTTACTGCCTGTTCCGTTGACCATACGCAGGATATGCCGGTAGTAACGCCACGCCTTTTCAGATACCTTCTAACCATTCTGGCAAGAGGGCAGCCGGTTGTAATGCTGATGTCTCCGGTTTCAATTTTGGACGGGTCTCTCCTGCCTGCTGCGCCCATGCTGCTGAAAACTGCAATTCCATTTTCAGCGCAGTACTGCAGCAGTTGAGTCTTGGGATTAACACTGTCAATAGCATCCACAACCGTATGTGAATCTCTCAGGAAATCCGGGGCTTCAATAGTTTCTTCTGTTATAAAGATCTTAACAGGAATGCATTCGGTATCGGGACACAGAGAATTCAGAGATAGGGACAGAGCTTCAGCCTTTGGCTGATTTATCCATTGTTCTCCCACTACTGAGTTTCTGTTGAGGCTTGAGCCTGTAATGTTGTCAAAATCCACCAGAACCAGACTTCCGACACCGGAGCGGGCAAGGGCTGAAGCGCAGTGGCTGCCAACACCCCCAAGTCCGGCAATGAGAATTCTTGCGTTCCGGATTTTCTCAAAGCCGTCTTCTCCGTAGAAATTTACTACTCTTTTGAACCTCTCCTTCAACTTGAATCTCCAAATAATTCTATCGAGTTTTCCCATGCTGCGGCTATTGTTTCTTCCAGACTCTCTCCCCTGATTTGAGCCATTGCCTGTGCGACTTCCGCGATATGCCCGGGCTCCGATTCGCCGGGAGGAACCCCGGAGAGACCGATTGACGGAGAGTCCGTTTCAAGAACAAAGCGGTCACAGGGGACAAGTCGAGCACTCTCGCAGGCTTTTTTAGCGTCTGGTCTTGTAATGGCTCCACCGAAAGAGATGAAAAGACCGGCTTCTATGAACCTGGTCATCAGTTGAGGATCCCGGGACCAGGCGTGTATGACACCCCTCACTGGATATTCTTCCAGAAGTTCAAGCATTTCTTTAAAAGCGTTCCGGCAGTGAAGGATGACAGGCAGATCCATTGTTGAGGCAAGCTCAAGCTGCTTCTGAAAAACGGTGTACTGCGTCTGCCTGGGGACTTCAATCTTCCAGTCCAGACCTATCTCCCCGACAGCGGCAGCGCCTGTTTCTGTCAGTTTCATTCGAAGCTCATCCACCTCTACACCGTCATCAGCCCACCAGGGATGAATACCCAGCGCACAGCTTATTCCTGGAAGAAGAGCCAGTTCTGCGCACGCGTCCCAGTTATCTCCGGATACCGCCGGAACCAGCAGTCTTTCCACTCCCACGGCAAAAGCCCTTTGCAGTACACCACCCGTGTCACGGCTCAAAGGCTCCATGAACAGGTGGCAGTGAGTATCGAAGAGACCCTGCATAATCAAAAGGAAAGAGTTCTCTTCTTGAAGCCATATCCCATTACATCATAAGCATCATGAAGAACTATAAAAGCATCTGGATCAATTTCTCTCACCAGCCGGTGAAGCACCATGACCTGCCTCCTGTGAACACAGACATAGATTACTTCCTGCGGTTTCCTTTCGTATCCGCCCTCCGCCTTCAAAAAAGTAACTCCACGGTTCAGTGTTTTGAAAATAGCGTCTCTAACCTCGTCCGGTTTGCTGGTAATAACCATGCAGGACTTTACATAGGGCATACCCTCGGCGGCCAGATCAGTCATCTTTGTACTCAGGAAAAGGTTCAGATAAGCCCAGATTATTAGCTTCGGATCTTGAAAGACAGCTCCCACCAGAACAATGATCAGACTTTCCACCATCCAGTAGCCGGTACTGATACTGACGCCTGTGTACTTCTTGAGTATCGCCACCGGAATATCAGTACCGCCGGTTGAGCCTCTGAACTTGAATATGAAACCAAGCCCCACTCCCAGCAGGGTTGAACCGGCAATAGACGCAAGAAGAATGTCCATCTCGGAAGAACCGCTGAGAAATACAGCCAGTCTTGGAAGTTCTCCGGCAGCCGCGACATTATAGACATGCTTCGCTCCACCGGGAATCAGGTGGAGATGTGATGGATCAAA
>JAUVIS010000196.1 GCA_030592635.1 Candidatus Fermentibacteraceae bacterium
TGATCTCATCAGTTTGTAAAGAACCTCCGAGAGAGAGGCCACAGACAAGCTCAGTCCAAGTGGTATGCTCAGTCTCGGATGACGGATGTTCATCTGATCCGAAATTGCTTCGGTGAATTGTTTCCAGTTTATGTGCAATCCGTCGGTGATAATAAAGGCTTCACCCGGGGCATTCTCGTGAAAAGATGCCAGATAGACAGCGTCTGCAAGATTGCTGACATAGGTTGGACAGGTAAGACTCTGCCCTTTATTAACATAAGCTATTTTACCGCTTATCAGAGCTTTTATATATTTTTCTATAAAAGTATGGTCTCCGGGGCCAAAGACATTTCCAGGTCTTACGGCCGTGACCTCAATACCGGTTTGTTTTCCAAAGGCCAACACCCAGTTTTCAGCTTCAAGTTTGGAGATGCCGTAGTTGAACACCGGATTCTTCGGATCGTCTTCAGTGGCCGGGTGATCGTGATTAAAACCGTGAATGGCGGTACTGCTCATGTAAATTATTCGACGGACACCGGTTTTTACGGCCGCCTTTGCTACGTTTTTTGTGCCCTCCAGATTGATGTTTCTGAATGATTCCAGAGTGCCCCAATCAGAAGCAAGTCCCGCGTTGTGTACTAAAATGTCGATGTCATAAAGGGCTTCTTCCATTCCTGTGTAACTGGTGATATCTCCATGCCTCAAAGAAACATCCATGCCTTTTATGAGACTCAGATCTGAGGTAGTTCGAACAAGACCATAAACCTCGTGACCTTCTTTGAGAAACTTCTCAACAAGGTGTGATCCTATGAAACCATTTGCTCCGGTGACTAAAACTTTTGCCATTAATTACCCTTAATAAATTATGAAAAGATCCGTGAATATACCAAGGGCGGCATGGAGCAGCACAACAATCCAGATGTTTTTTGTGCGGATCGCGATGATTCCGAAGATAATTCCGAATGGAATCGATCCGAGAATCTCAGGAGCAGGTTTGCCAATATGTACAAGAGATGAAGAAATCGTTTGAATCAGTATCGCCGCGGCTGTGCCGTATCTGTCCTTCAGGTTAAAGAGCAGAAAACCCCTGAAGAAGAGTTCCCATGGCAGGTAGTAAAGAAAGAAGAGCCCCAGAAAATAAACAGGCAGTAACTGTTGATTCTGCAGCAGAGTTCTGGGCAGTGGGTATTCTGCCAGAACCGACGGCATTGATGAAGCGCTGTACGCGGATGGCAGAATTACCGCCAGAATTGCCAGCAGTGACCACAGGAGGTTTTTCCTGAGACCGGTGAAAGCAAGAAGAGATTTCAGTATACCAGCTTTTCCGAAGATCAATGAAATCAGCAGGGGAGCAGCCAGCACCAGAATAAAAAAGGAGAGATACTCAAGCAGGTAAGCGTAAACCTCACCCTGACCGCTGCTTCCCAATGCCGGGAAGTATGCAAGGAAATCCTGAGCTTCCCCGAAGTATCGGTATATTGTCAACAGCACCGGAGCGCTGATGAGTACAATGTAGTAGAAATGATCCGCAGGATTGTATCCGGTACTTCGAAGAACGCTTCCAACCCGTGCTCCGTTTTTTTTAACAATACCAGTTGTCATGTTGACCTCTTGCGCCACCTTTCTTGAATCTCCGTTTTAGAAGCGGAGAAATCTTGCGGATTCCGAACCGGATTCCCAACGGCAATTAACGAAAAATAGTCCACAGGATTCCCTGCTGGTGTTCAGCTGATATGTGTACTCGCCGCTTTCCAGATTACCCCTGAAGAGAGTTTCCAACCTTCTACCGGTGATATCAAAGATGGCAATATCAGCCGAACCTCCCGGGTGGTTGAAGAAAATAGAATTTCCAATAACGGATATGAATGTCCCTGGAGGTTCATGTTCTTCCTGAATACCTGTGTAGCTGGTTGAAATATATACCTCAACAGTGTCTGCCGAAAGCGGAATAGAGCTAATATAGACCTGAGTATCGTCTCCGGTGTACTTCCTGCTGTCCGGAACAGTCCAGTATGTGAACTCGGAGTTTGATGAGCTTCCCGGGAATGGATCCCCTGTATCACCGCCGCCCATGTTCTTTTCCAGATGCCATTGTCCGTCCGCCTGCTCAAGGGCTACCCGATAGTGTCCATCATCTGTATGCCCGGGATACCACTGGTTGTTGTTGTTGCTCTGGAACTTATCCACATGCCAGATCAGTATTCCTTCCGATGGCAGAGCTTCGTCCCAGCCGATCTGTCTCCTGTTCTCAAGTATAAAATACTGGTAACTGGAAGCGCCCCCTGTCCATATTCGATAGGATACATTCGACAGTTCAATAGCAGGCACTTCATACATGCCTGGTTCAGTTACTTCTGTGAATTCTATTATTCCCAGTTCATTTCTGCAGTAGGGGCAGAATTCTGCGGGACTCCAGCCTCCGCCGTTATACACTCCGAAAGACATCATTCCCCAGTTGCCAATTCCCTGTGAATCGTAATCGAGGTCGTAGAGATCGGGAAGCCCCAGTACATGACCGAACTCATGGCAGAAAACGGCGGCGGATTTGTCTCCGGGATTGCTGTTGTATTCGTTCTGAACGCTGAAGCTGTAGACCTGGACACCGTCAAGGGTGAGGGGAGAGGGAAGGCTCCAGGCATGCGGCCAGATGTTTTGCGGTGTGCCGTTGAATTGGCCTGCGTACATCAGGTTGACTCCGTCCACAAAGCCATCTCCGTCATTGTCGTACTGAGAAAAGTCTATCAACGGATCAATCATAGTGCAGACGGTTTCCACAAGACCCTGGCTGTTCTGCGGATAGGAACCCCATCCGTAGTTATTGTTTACATAGTACTCGTAGGTTTCGGGTGCTCTGCTCCACAGAGTTGTGCTGGGCCAGTCAATTGTGACTATGTCTATCTGTCCGAAAGAAACATCGTTGTAGTAGCTTGCAAGGGAAAATGTGTCTTGAGCGAATCCCATGGAATCAAAATAGACCGCAGGGGTTTGTGCCTGATTGTCGCTGAAATCCACAAGAAGTACGAGAACATTCATCTGGCTGTCGCCGAGGGAGGATGCGATGGTATTATGAGAACCGTAAATACCGTTTGGCGAATCAACTCCTTCCGCAGTGGCATCTCTGTAGGACTCAACCCAGGTAAGATGTTCATTTGAAGGCACATTGAACATTCCGGGCGGCGGTGGAATTGAAGCTGCTGTGAAAACAACAGTGAAGAGCAGAATGGTGTATGTGTTTTTCATGTTTGTTTCCCTTTCATCGTAGTTACTTCCATTGGGATTATAATACGGATTGATGCGGGTGAACTGCAAAAATCCAAAGGGGAGAGAATGGTAGAACTTCTTGATAAAGTAAAAGCAAATACGGATTCTGCTCTTGAAGAGATTGCTGAGGCCGCAGGCAGGGCTGGAAGGCAGCCGGGAGATGTAAAAATCATGGCTGTTACAAAAACCCATCCCGCGGAGTACATAACTGCGGCAGTGAAGTGCGGAATAAAGCACATCGGCGAAAACAGAATATCGGAGGGCGGCA
>JAUVIS010000088.1 GCA_030592635.1 Candidatus Fermentibacteraceae bacterium
CATAGACATTCTGACCCTGTAACCTTGTTCCATCCCATTCGAAATTAAAATATCCTGGAGATCTTCTGCCGGAATAGAGACTTCTCGCAATGGATCCGTCTGACTTGTAAACATTAACAACCATTACTGCTTTTTCAGTGAGTCTTCCTGAAACCGTGCATCCATTCCCATCGCTTGAAAAGCTGAGATTGCGGATGTCTGTTCCTACCCAGAAATACCGGGCTCCTGAACTTTCAGACACAAAAATCTGACCAAATCTGTCCCAGATGGTAAGACCAGTTGGGTTCTGGAACCTGTCATCCGCTGTACCGTAACCCTGGCCCCAGCTGTCAAGATAACTCAGCTGAGAATCGAATTTGTGGATTCTGCATCCAATAGAGTCGGTTGCCCACACATTTCCGTGATAGTCCAATTCCACATAGTTAAAGAAACTTCCACCGCAGTCAGATAAATCTGCTGTGGCAGTCACAACACCATCAACGAGTTTTGTAAGGATTGTACCATCGTCGGTAATAACCACCTGACATGGTGAATGACCATTGCTGTATTCTCCGTAACCAGTGGCAGCAACACCTCTTGGAGAATTTACTGACACCACAACCGGACTCTGGTCAGTAGCAGAAGCATAACGGGAAAGGGTTCCGGCAGCCCTGTCAGTTACCCAGATATATCTGCCATCCAGAGCAACATCCCATGGCTCTGAAAAACCCTCAATAAATGAGTCCGGCGAGATTCTCTGTCCGGCTCTTTTTAAAACAGCCACCCTGTGATTACCGGTATCAGCAACATAAACAATACCTGAAGTCGTAGCGGCAATGCCGTGGGGTGACAAAAGCTGATCCGGTTCACTGCCCTCTCCTCCATAAAACCCCAGTGCGTACATGGATGCATTGTATATAATGTGCCCGGAACCACTGTTCACCCCGTATACAGACAACTCGTCGTCATCTCCCGGATCCGATGTATCCCATTCGTCTGGAAGCACAGCGATAATCCCCTGAGGATCATCAAATTGAATCATACCGCCCAGCAGCATCGTCAGTTGATCCTGACCCGCACGATAAATTCCCATACAGTGCCCGTAAGGAGGAAATACCATTGTAGTATTTTCTTCGTGATCGGTGGTAAAACCACTACCAATTACCATAACAATCAGCAACAAATTCATTATCTTATCCTTCCATATATCCATGCGGAGCGCTGCACTTTTTTTGTGTACATTCTCGTTTCTCTGTAGGTTATCTGCTCAATGTAAAGCTCCTGATCATAACTATCAAATCCGTGCATATCCACCCACCTTGACGCATTACCCGGTCCCGCGTTGTACGCGGCCAGGAAAAGAGCGGGATGATCGTATCTTCTGGCCTGGGAATTAATATAGAGACTGCCGTAGAGAATGGAATTCCCCGGATGAAAAAATTCTTCGGAGGACAATCGTGGAAGACCATTCCATCTCGCAACATCTCCCGCAGTACCGGGCATAAGCTGTATCAGCCCCGCGGCGCCTGCGCTGGATATAACAAATCTGTTGAAATAGCTCTCTTCCCGCATGATTCCTTCCACATAAGAAGCGTCCAGTGTCATTGTATCAGTCACAGCGTTCACAAGTTCCATGTAAGGTGCCGGGAAATACCATCCCAGAAGGCTGTCAGGAAGAATACCCCGGCGGGTCTCTCTGCATTCCGTGTCCATCGATCTCATTGCCGCGACAGACCGACCGTGCTCTCCCAGTATTCCAAGGGTCACAGCGCGAACACCCGGATCGCCTTCCCTGCCTGCGAAAAGTACTTCCACACCCGCTGTCCCGTATCCAAGACTGAACAATTCCGCTGCCAGAGACAGTATGCGATCATTCCTGATCACAGGGCTTACAACAGAAAGAGAAATATCGTCGGGAATCCCGAGCCTTTCAGCAGCAAGCATTCCGTAAAACTCCCAGGGATGCTCCCGGGCCACCCGCCGCAACAGCTCAAGGCTGGAACCTTCATTGCCTTGCCTTTCCGCGTATCTGGCCCGCCAGAAAAGCATTTCATCGACCCAGTGGCTGTATGGAAACCGCTCACAACCAGCCTGCCACAAAGAATCACCGGCACTTCCCCGTCCGTTCATGTAAAGACAGAATCCACCGCGCCAGTGCCCCCGGGCGTCTCCGTCCCATGCTCCGGCGGATCGAAGACTTGCCAGGTACGCGTCAGCAGCTTCCGCCCAGTTCTGCTCGCTGTCAAAGTATTTTCCCGCAAGATAGGAAGCCTCCCGTGCAGTGGGATGAAATGGAAACTCCTGAGCAAATCTGTAATAAGCTCTGTATGCCGCAGTGTTCTGCCGTCTTGCACGCAAAGACCGGGCATTAAACAATGCTGCTCTGGCCCTGAGTTCAACTGAGGCGTCAGAGGAAATTGAGTCGCAGAAAGCTTCCAGTTCCGTATACCTGTTCGCGCTTCGCAGCTGAGCCATTTGAATTCCGGAAGAGAATGAAGGATCATTCCGGGAATCAGCGATAGCGAATGCAATCCGGCTGTATCCACAGGCTGTCAGAACATCAGCAACTTCCCAGTCAACCATATCAGGCCATCTTGAGGCAATAACATAAGCAGCGGTATTCTCTGCGGATGTTCCAATAAGCCCGTGCCAGTATGAATAATCTCCCATGCTCTGAAACTTCATCCTGAGGGCGTTAAGCCTTATACCGGAATCACTGCTGCCTGACGGGTCAAAACTCTTGAGAACATCTGTCCACCAGTTTCCGGAAGAAGTGTAAGACGCTTCAAGTTCCGCTAATACGCGGGCCCCGACAGTAACGGGGAGATAGCGCACATCGGAAGCTGCAAGCTGAAGTTGACCGGCAGTGACACCATCCGGAGCAAGAAGAAGCCTTGCGGCCCTCTCTCCAAGGTGCGCAGGAACAGGAAAGGACAAAACTGAAGACATCAATTCAAGACTGTCCCGGTACAGCCAGCCCAGAAGCAGAACATCCCCGGCGGAAACAAACTCAACTGCCTGCTCAGTCTCCCTGTTCAGATCCAGTACAGAAATCTTCCATCCGTTGAGATTTCCCCAGCCATTCCTCTGGAGGCTGTCAAGCATGGCAATGCAGTGTGTTGTCATTCCCCGGCCATTGTAAGCGCCAACAAGTCTCCAGAGAATATCCATTCTTCCGTACTCGGAAGGATTCATTCTTCTTAAAGCTCTTACCGCCTGATCCTGATATCCGTTCTGCAGCAGAGAATCAACCTCATGAAAGGGAGATGGAGCGGCAGTCGTCGCAGCAGTTCCAACAGTAGTGTCGTCATTTACCACACGACAGGCAGAAACAAGAAGAACAATAAGAAACAGTGGAATTACGATATTCTTCTTCATATATCAGTGCCTGAAATGTCTTGTGCCCGTAAACACCATGGCAATGCCGTGTTCATTGCATGCGGCAATCACCTCTTCGTCACGGATGGAACCGCCGGGCTGGATTATTGCCTTAACGCCTGCCTCCGCGGCCTTGTCAGGTCCATCGCGGAAAGGAAAAAAAGCATCACTGGCAAGAACGGAACCATACAGTTCGTTGTTTTCGCGTATTGCCCTGCGTACCGCGAGATCAAGGCTTTCAATTCTGCTTGGCTGTCCGATACCAACACCAAGTGTTCCGTTGCTGTCGCCGATTACAATGGCGTTGCTTTTAACACCCTTGACCACTTTCCACGCGAAATCAAGAGCGATAAGCTCTGCTGCTGCTGGTTTTCTTTCTGTTACAACCCTGCACTCAGCGGCGTTTTCCACAGAGAGATCCGGCTCCTGCACCAGCAACCCTCCCCATATTGACCTGAGGAGCAAGGCGCTGTCCGCAGCAATGGGCATTCTCAGAATTCTCAGATTCTTTCTCTTCTGCAAGCGGGAAAGAGCGTCCTCGTCAAACTCGGGGGCAATAATTATCTCAAGAAAAATGCCCTTCAGTTCCTTCACAAGTTCCATGTCAACAGCTGAAGTACAGGCCAGAATGCCCCCGTATGGAGATACCCTGTCAGCCCGGAAAGCGTTCAAAAAAGCCTCTCTTGCCGAACCACCGCAACCCACACCACACGGGTTTCCATGCTTTGCCAGGACCACACACGGCAAACCTCCTGTAAAATCAGCCGCTATAGAACACGCGGCCGAAGCGTCAAGATAGTTGTTGTAACTCAGTGCCTTGCCTCCCAGCACTTCCGCACTTCCAAAACCCTCTCTGGGCCATGCGAAATGAACAGCCGCCTTCTGATGCGGATTCTCGCCATACCGGAGAGCAGGGGCAATCCCCTCCTCCAGTTTAAGGGAAACACGCAGGTCATAAGCTGATGTTATGGAAAAAGTTCTTGACGCCATCTCCCGTCTGAAAAGCCGGTCGTCCAGCCCCTCCTCTATGGTTTTCAGAACAAAAGGAAAAACATCACTGCCTGTGGCGCTGATAACATGGTGCCAGTTTTTCGCGGCGCCCCTGGCCATTGTCGGGCCACCGATGTCAACAAGCTCTATTGTTTCTCGGGAAACCGGGTCCATGTCTTCCGCCAGGGAAAACGGATAGAAATCCACAGCTACCAGATCAAAAACTGGCTTGCCTTCAAGAAGTCTCGAATCCCGTGCTTCACCGTCAGCAAGAATAGAGGCATGCAGCTCGGGGTGCAGTGTTTTCACTCTGCCGCCCAGAATAGAGCTGATACCAGTAAGTTCCTCTGTGCGCCTGACGGCAGTTCCAGCTTTTTCAATAAGATCGGCAGTACCGCCGGATGCCCATATCTCCCAGCCCATTACAGAGAGCCCGCGAGCAAATTCCTCCAGCCCGTCCTTGTTCCAGGCGCTGATCAGAGCTGTTCTTCTACTGTCTTTCATTGAGCCACCCCCTGGCGTGGTAAAACGGGATCGGTTCTCTTTTGTGAGCGCTTAAGGCATGCAGTTGAGCAATCCGCTCCGCTGCCTCAACAGACACGCTGTCGGATCCCAGAGTAAAGTATTTCTTTATTTCCCTGTAGGTAACACCCATTTCATCTTCATCGCTCTGATTGAACCACAATCCGGCGGAAGGCACTCTCTCCAGCATCCACTGAGGCAGTTCAAGATACCGGGCAAGTTCCCTTACTTCGTCTTTCCATAGATCGGCGATGGGCAGAAAATCAGCAGCACCGTCTCCCCATTTGGTCCAGTAGCCTGTCTTTGTTTCAGAGAGATTTCCTGTTCCCGCCACCAGCCTGCCGGAAGAATGAGCATACTCCATTGTCATTCTGAGCCTTGCTTTTACATTTGCCATATTTAAAATATCACCGGTATCAAGGTTTCCAGCAGTGGCCAAAACTGCCAGAGCACCGGATAAATCTATTTCCTTCACTGGAATACCAAGGTGCCGAGCAGTTCTGTGACCGTCTCTTGTATCTTCAGAAATGCTTTCGCAGGGCATTATCAGACCAAGCACATTTTCAGGCCCAAGAGCCCGGGCGCACAAAGCGGCGGTAGCACCCGAGTCCAGCCCTCCGCTGAGCCCGATGACAACTCCGCTCATGCCTGCTCCGTAAACACGCTCCTTTATCCAGACCGTAATCTGCTCTGTTAACTCTGAATAAATCATTCAGTCTCACCGGGGGCTTCCGCAGGCAGAAGGGAAAGTTTTCTTTCAATGGGATCGGCTTTCTCCACTGAAACAAAAATTCCCGCGCCGGGACGAAGGTCGGAAGGAACAAACCGGCTGTACTTTTTAAGCGCTGAAACATGCAGCAGCCCCTCCACAGGTATGTCAAGCAGGCGGATAAACAGCCCAAAATCGGTTCTGTCGCGAACCACTCCCCTGAATACCTCACCAGTTTCCCGGGAGAGGTACAGCAGAGCCATAAGCTCAGTTGTTGCTCTTTCAGCGGCGGCAGCCCGTCTTTCAAGCTGTGAGCAGGTGTCCGCGAGAGATGACATGGACTCGGAGCGCACAGGAACAATCCCCTCCTCATAGCATGTAATGGCCTGATGCACCAGCAGATCCGGATACCTTCGGATGGGGCTTGTGAAGTGCATGTAGTTCCGGAGAGCCAATCCGTAGTGGCCGGAATTCTCCGTGGAGTAGACGGCTTTCTGCATGGATCGCAGAACCGCGTCCCTGATGATTGGATACAGCGGGGTTCCTTCTGCTTCCTTCACCGTTTTTGAAAGGGAGGAAGCTCTGGGAGAAAGCTGCCCGGGTACTTTGAATCCGTAAATTGAAAGTGTTCTCCGAAGTTTCTCTGAAGCCTCAGGAGCGGGGTCTCCGTGAACTCTGAAGAGCACATCAAGTTCCAGCCACCGGCAGAATTCAGCAACTGCACTGTTGGCTTCCACCATGAAATTCTCGATCATCCGATGTGACACATCATCGGAGACTCTTTCAAAACCACACGGAAAACCGTCTCCGCTGAACTGAGTTCTGAAGTCGGAAGCTCCAAGATCAACAGCCCCTCTTTTCTCTCGAACCGCATCAAGGAGCTTATTCAGCGCGGCGAACAACCTGAAGTTTTCATCAAGTTCAGAATCACCCGAGGATTCACCGGAAAGAATTGCAAAGGCCTCTGTGTAGTTAAGTCTCCTTCGAGATCTTATCTGAGAGGAAAAAACACTGAAATCTGTTCTTTTCCCGGAAGAACCGTAGCTTATAAGAACTGTCTTTGTAAGTCTGTCCTGATCCGGCTGCAGGGAACAGGCGCTGTTTGACAGTATCTCAGGAATCATGGGTATCACCCTGTCAGGAAGATAAACGCTGGTTCCTCTTTTCATGGCTTCGTTGTCCACAAGAGAATTCGGCGGAGCGAAGGCGGAAACATCGGCGATATGCACTCCCAGGCGGTAGCCCCCTTCGGGAAGAGCCTCAATTGATATCGCGTCATCAAAATCACGGGCATCCACAGGATCAATAGTCAGAGTGTAAAGATCCCTGAGATCTTTTCTGGAGCTGTGTGGTACGGGGGAA
This sequence comes from Candidatus Fermentibacteraceae bacterium, assembly GCA_030592635.1. Lineage (GTDB taxonomy): Bacteria > Fermentibacterota > Fermentibacteria > Fermentibacterales > JCC-6 > Sabulitectum. Next base: position 6,941 of record JAUVIS010000088.1, read on the forward strand.
ATGCACACGGCATCAGATTCACGCTTTACCGAATCAGGAAAATCATCAGGCAGCTCCATATCAATGCAGACAGAATCAATCAAAGCCCCGGGTGTGTTCGGTGAACCAATGGTTGACAGCGCCTGAACCCTGATTGAACTCTTACCGTATTCTATATCGCATCCGATGAGATCGCCCTGTCTGATGTCATTATCTCCGGGGTCAAGCGGGATGTTTCCATGTATTTTCGGGTCAAGAGGATCAAGGAACCAGTTTTCGCCCCGTTTCCGGGCAATACCGGCAATCCTCTTCCGGAAGCGCTTCTGGATTTGAACAACTCGGCCGTTGTATTCACCGGTGTGAAGAATGGGTTCCAGAAGACGGACAATAACCAGATCCCTGTCCAGCGCCCCCTCTGTGTTCCTCTTGTCTATAACTATACGCAGTGATTCCGTGCCCGCGGCAAAAAGAACCGCTGAGCCGTCGGATCGCATCCTGATGGTTCCGGTCTCCATTCCCAGTGTTTTCAGCGTAGCATATCTTCCCTTGCCCGCATGCCAGATCAGCCCTGCTTCCTGCAGTTCCTCCACCGCCCCGGTTTTGTCGGGAACATCGGGCAGTCTGCTGTTTATCGCCTGGATATTAAGCCTTTCACCCGTGGAAGAGAGAAGCTGGAGAACAGCTCTGGCGCTACTGCTTAGCAACAAGAGTCACCTCTCCTCCATCTTCAGTCCAGTTTTCCACAACAAGAACCATGCCGGCTGACGCGGCCAGACCGCCTGTCACGGCAAGAATGGAAGAGCTGTTTTCGCTTCCGGGCATGTAAAGCAGGCCCGGCCCTTCCGGTTTTGACCACTTCAATTGAATCTTTCCGTCAAGGATGGAGCCGGACACTGTTCCACTGCCTCCCAGAGATACCACTGTCCAGACCGCCATGCCGTTAAGTACCGCCACGGCTTTTGCGGGATGCTGACGGTTAAACGATCCGCTCAGATCCAGTTCATCAAGCCCTTCTGAGTTCACGCTTCTGCCGCACGCGGCTTTCAGCAGAGTCAGACACTTCCCTATAGCGTCCCCGTCAAAGGACAATCCTTCACAGGAAGGGATGGCCCCTGCAATTTCACGAAAATAGTCCACCACAGAGCCGGTAGCGCTTCTTGCCCCGGCGATTTTGGGCTCAACCTTCTCGATGTCGGGCATAAACATTCCGGCCAGATCAAGGTTGCCCAGCACACCCACTAAAAGGTTATTGGCATTGTGCAGATAGAAGGGCAGCATAATTCCGAGAAAGGTTCCGTTAAAGAGCCCGACATCACGGAAGTGGGCAGCGCACTGCATAATATCCTGAGCTTCCTCAGCATCAAATCTGCCGGGGCAGTTTACCGCATACATTCCGGGAGAGAGTTCGCTGTATTGAACAGGCGGCTCAATCTCCAGAAAAACCAGTTTATCCGTCATGGTGATTCCTTTCATTCTCTCTGACTTTTTTCCGGGCGGCTTTCCACCGCTCAAGATCTTCCGATATTCTGACTTCC
>JAUVIS010000007.1 GCA_030592635.1 Candidatus Fermentibacteraceae bacterium
AGGTTACCGCCGGGATCCAGTCTGAGCCAGTACATGGAATCCCCCAGATCGTCTGAAGGAGAGTATTCGTCAAAATCATCAGAGAAGCTGGCTGCAATAAGGACGCAGGGAAAAACGCAGAGAAATAAAATTGTTTTCATGGTGGGTTGCCTTTCACCGGGTAATTGTTGAGAGTGTGGAGCCTTTATGCCGTAATCGAGACTTTGTCGAGATCCCGCCTTAGCGGATGCTTCATTCTCGGTCACGCTCCTAGTTCATTCTCTGATTGTAGTTTTTGCCGAAAAGCTTTACTGCGCATTCGGGGCAGATTCCATGGCTGAATCTGGTGTCGGAGTGATCGGAGATGTAGGACTCAATCTGCTGCCAGTAACCGTCATCATCCCTGACTTTTTTGCAGTTGGCGCAGATGGGAAGCATGCCCTGAAGTTTCTTCACATGAGCCAGGGCCTCGCGAAGCTGTTCGTTCTTTTTGGAAAGATCCACATTCTTCAGACGATAGATTTCGGCTTCTTTTTCCTTCTTCTCGGTCTCGAACTGAACCTGAAGCAGAGCGATTTTCTCCATGCTTTTTTCATTCGTGTATTCTTCCAGGTCTGTATTCAGTTCCCGGGAGTACATCAGTGCTTTCTTTGGATCTCCCTTTGCGTCGTACAAGTCAATCATCTTGCCCAGGCAGTGTATTTCCATATCTTTCAGTTTCAGCTTCCTTGCAATTCCCAGGGCTCTTGTGATAAATTCTTCAGCTTCATCAAGATGCCCCAGTGTGGTGTATATCGCGCCGATGAAGCTGCATACATATGCTATTCCTCTCCTGTTGCCGATATTCTCATTAAGTTCAAGGCTTCTGTTGAAGCAGCTCAGAGCTGTTTCAATATCATTGAGTTTTTCATGCATGATTCCCAGATTGGCCAGTGTGCTTGCCGTACCCGTTTTGTCTCCCATGTCCTCTCTGATATCAAGGGCCTTTTGGAAATACTCACGGGCACTGTCCAGTTCTTCCTTTTTCCCGAACAAAGAGCCGATGTTGTGGTAGAGGTATGCCAGTTTCATGCGGTCGCCGGACTCCTCCCAGATCTTTTGCGCGTATTCATAGGAAGACTGCGCCAGATCAAGGCGTTGCATTGAACTGTAGCATGCGCCAATATTGAGGTGGCATCGTGCGAGTTCATCTTTGTCAGCACCGCATTCCTGTTTCCGCCTGAGAGACTCGTGGAAGTGCTCAAGAGCCTTGTCAATCATGCCATGAGCCTTGTACGCAGCAGCTATCGTGCCGTGTACGGATGCTGCGCCGTCCTTATCTTCGAGTTTTTCATAGATTTTCATGGACTTCCGGCAGCATGACAACGCTTCGGGGAAATTTCCAGCCTCGAGATTGATGGTTCCAAGCGTAGTAAAGCCTTTTGCCTGCTCAACAGGAAGCCCCAGTTTTTCCGCAAGATTCTGTGCTTCCAGAGCGAGGGCTTCAGATTTTCCCGGATCGGAGTGCAGTTTGGCAAAAGCAAGTCTGTTCAGTGCTTCCACAAGGTCTGAACACGCGGAACCGGATCTGAGTTTTTCCAGCTCCTTCTCCAGGGCTATAATTTGTTCAGCGGGCATGTCAAGCACCTCGTAACTTCCTGAGAGGCTACTCTCGTCGCAGTGCTAAAAGAAAGGCTGTTCCCAATCCAGTAATTCGATCAACCAAATGCATTATATCCGTTGATATTGCGACTGTCAATCAACAGGGAATACTGACGAAACCTGCTATCGCAGGTCAGTAATTACTTCGGGTAAGAGCCGGGATGAGATTCCCCGACAGCACCTCAAAAGGCGGGTGTGTCAATTTGCTCACGAAGCTCTTCACTCATGGGTTTCATTCTGGTGGTGGAGAAAATGAATTCGACGGGAAAGCCGAAGTACTCGCTTATTCTGAAGGCAAGGTCGAGACTTGGATTGTAATCCTGTCGTTCCAGATATCCCACTGTCTGGGGATTGACTCCTATCTGCTCCGCCAGCTGTTTCCTGGAAATACCCTTCTCCACTCTGAGATTCTTTATCCTGTTGTACAGTTTTCTGGCTTTCATTCGATATCTCCCGGAATGTCCTTTCGTATCTTCTTTTTCCAGGCAATCATGGTGCCGGGAAGGGTGTGGGAAAAGTAGATCAGACTTGCGACAAGAGGCATGGAGATGGTGTACTGCGGGCAGATGTTCAAGCGGCTTGAAAGAGACAGAGCAAGCATAATCACAAGGCAGATCACGGCGAACCAGCCGTAGGACTCACTGAGTGCCCAGTGAGTCAGGGAAAGCTCTCTTTCGTCAAGATCCTTTGATTTGGTGTGAGTGAGTTTCCATATCCCCGATTTCCAGTGAAGAGGGATGAATGTAACTGCTACAGCAATCAGGCTGGCGAGGCCCGCTGCATCGTAGATGTGTGAAGTGCTTCTGTCTCTGTAAACAAAATAGAAGGCGATATTCATGATGAGGAGAGCCGCGTAGTTAGTAACTGCCAGAGTTCTCAACTTGTTCATACTTATACTCCTTGCGTATGATAGTTACTGAATGTTGTAAATATACGCAATGTGTTGTGAACAAGCAATAGTTGAGCGGGTTGGCTCAGTCTTACTGCATATCAATCAATGAGGTGTGTTATTCGCCAGGTGTCTGTGCTGTCCGGTCTGCATACTATGGTGTATTGCCCTGTCTCAGTGATTATTGAGTCGGGATTGATCTGCAATTCCATTGTGTAAGATCCGGGGTATGCAATGGACTCACCTGAAGGATCAGAAGGCCAGGGGTAATACCATATGCCTTCGAGAGTGAGGTCTATGGAGTCGTAAGTTGAGAAAAGCGACTGGGCCAGTGATATTTCCAGATCATAACTCCACGTGCTGTCAATGGTTCCATCACCGTTGTAGTCAGCCCAGTCCGCTTCCTGAAGATGGTGCAGGAATTCAGTATCGAGTGTGGTTGAGAGAAGACTCAGATCTCTGGTGTCATAGGCATACTCGTAGTTATCGATGGTCTTCCAGTCTTCATTTACAGGATTGTGAGGCAGCACCGGAGTTGTTATTCCTGTCGCACTGCTGCCGCATGCTGCTGTCAGTACCAGAGTCAGGACGGCGATTGCGGTTTTTGCTCTTGACATTATTTCTCCATTTCTGTCTCTTGAATGCGTCGTTCTCTCGCAAAAGTTCCTTGAGATGATAGCTGGAACAACGACTGGAGTTCCCGCTTCAATGCAAAAAGCATTTCCCCGCGATATGTTCAGTTGATGGAAACTGCTTCGCTGAGTATCCATCCCTGAATATCAACACTGTCCGGGCTGTCGCTCAGATCAACCTTTAGCCAGCCTGAGGTTATGCCGATAAGGGCAGCAGCGGAATTGGCGGGAATGATTGCGAGCGGTGCGGTTGTTGTGTCCCGTGCGGGAAACACCGGGGTTTCCACCTGTATCATCGCGTAGGATTCATCGGGGCGGGGAGCCCAGACTACAGGGAGTGAATCCGCTGCTGTTATGCCGGTGTCAGGCGCCAGCCATCTGTATCTGAAGCTGCAGGTGTTGGCAGCCTGCGCGACACCGGGGTCAAAACCCAGCCAGCCTGATCGTGTTCTGACTGTCAGGGTTACGGTGTCTCCCGGTGTGATCGTTGACCAGATGCCGGAGCGAAAGTCCGGCCTCGTGTAAACATTCAATGTATCCGATGCTGTGAGTGTTGCAGAGGCGGCAGTTGTTGAGAGAAATGCTGTTACCAGCAAAGTCCGTATGCTTCTAAATCTCATGAGAACTCTCCTTCCTTGTCTCTGTAATGTAATTCGTATTACACGGGTGGTAAAGAACCCTTTGACCTGAAGTCGAAAATATGCGATTATTGCCGGACAGGAAAACCGCTTTCAGGATGGGGGAAGATGAGAGTTACACTGGTATATCCCAGCTATGGAACCGAACAGCATTCGCTGTATTTCCCCTTTGGTCTGGCCTATGTGGCGTCATCGTTACTGAATGCAGGACACGAAGTTACGGTGGTTGATATGGAGGGAGACCGGCTTTCTGTATCTGAAGCTGTGCGTCGTACTGTGGATTCTTCCCCCGGAGTTGTGGCATTCGGCGGCATGGTAACCAGATTCCGCTATGTGAAGGAACTGGCAGGTCTCATTCGCGGTGAGATGCCTGGTGTTTTTATGGTTGCCGGTAACAGCGGGGCTACTACTGTTCCTGAAATCTATCTCAAATCATGCGGCCTTGACTGTGTTGTGCTGGGCGAGGGAGAAGTCACCGCCGCTGAGCTTGTCTTTGCGGTGGAAGAGGCCGGAGACTGGCGACAGGTACCGGGGATCGCCTGGCTGGACGATGACGGTCTGGTTCAGAAATCAGCGCCCAGAGAGCCTGTTGCTGATCTGGATTCACTGCCATGGCCCGCCTGGGATCTGTTTCACATTGAAAACTATGTGTCCAGCATGGATCACCGTCAGAAAAAGGTCAGACACCTGGAAGCCCTTGCAAGCAGAGGCTGCCCGTTCAACTGTGTGTACTGCTACAGGATTTACGGCCGGAATGTCCGAAGAAGATCCCCTGAAGCAATAGTGGCAGAGCTTGTGGAACTTGTTAAGCTTTACGATATCCGGTATACGGGTTTTCCCGACGACCTTTTTACAAGCGATAAGAAATTTGTCATGGAGATCTGCGCTCTGATGAGGGAGAAGTTGCCGGGAATCAAGTGGTCCTGTCTGGGTAGAGTGAATACTGTTGACCGGGAGATGCTTGAAACCATGAAGAACGCAGGATGCGACTGGATATCCTACGGCATTGAATCAGGCTGCGACAGAATGCTTGAGAAAATGAAGAGAGGGGTAACCGCAAAGCAGTGTCTTGACGCGATTAAACTTACGGAATCCGTTGGGATACACGCGGAGGGAAGCTTTATTATCGGGATGTACGGAGAGACCAGAGACTCGGTGAAGAGGACTGTTGAGTTCTGCCGGGAAGCGGATATTACAGCTCCCATGCTTTTTGTTACACCGTACCCTGGAACTGCCATATTCAGTATGGCCCTGGAAAGGGGCTTGATTAAGGATGTTGAAGAATTCCTCATGAGAATGAACGCGGCGGATGAACTGCTTGTGAACCTTACTGATTTTACAGACAGTGAACTTATTGAACTTCGCGACTGGGCGCAGGGAACAATAGGAAGAAGCTACCTTTTCAAGAAGCCGTTCACCCGGATTCCCGATCTTTTATGGAAGCATTTCAAGCTTCGCGGCGCGAGGGGTTTGTTCCACGACATGAGGGCTTTTCTCGCATCTGTACTGTTCAGGAACAGGGCTTAACATGACTGGAAACAATGTCTGCGCTGTAAACAGGTATTTGGCTCCCCTGCTTCCCGGAGCAATTCTCATAATATTTGCCGCAGTTATTCTTCCCCGAATGCTTCTTTTCTTTTACCTGGGCGGCGAGTTGCCGGCGCCCCCGAGGGATCAGCCTCTTTACATCCGCGTTGCCGGCAGAATCGCCCAGGGCGAAGGTTTTTCTTTTTCCGCAGATGAGGGGATGCTGAGAGATCTGCACATGAATGATCGTGAGTCTTCTCCCTGGATTTCCAGGAGCGACTATGTGTTTGGACTGACTCCAGTTGAAACTCCAACAGCGGTTATGGAGCCGGGGTATCCTATCCTGCTGGGTATTTTCTTCAGGCTTTTCGGGGCTGTGAGCGGGTCGGTTTTTACCATCAATCTTCTTTTTGCTCTGGGCGGGGCATTCGCGGTCAGAAAACTTGTTATGGATGTGTGGGGAGCTGAGTCCGGACTTATGGCAGCCGTTCTGTGGTCATTGTATCCCCCTTATGTGTATTACTCTGCTTATGCCATGACTGAAACGGCCCACTTTGCTCTGCTTATGATCTCTTCCATGCTGCTTTTATCCGCAGGCAGAGGAGAGGGGAAAGGGCTGCTGGCAGGTATTTCTCTGGGCGCTTTCTTTCTGATCCGGGCCACCGCAATCTTTCTGATTCCGCTGGAGCTGCTCTATCTGGCCTGGAGGAAACGCTGGAAAGCTCTTCTTTTCATTTCAGCCGGATTCGTTATTGCGGTATCTCCATGGGTAGCGCGAAACTGGATATCAATGGGAGAACCGCTGCTGATGCCCACAAAAGGGGTACTCAATTTTCTTACAAGAAATGACCCGGCGACACTGGCTCTTGAGGGCGTCTTTGTGCCCGAAGATATACCTGTTTACAACACTGAGCTTCTGGAGTTTCCCACTGTTGACTCAATACCCGGAGAGCTTGCTAGAAGCAGAGCCCTTGGCGAAGCAGGCAGAACCTATGTTTTGAGCAATCCCAGGCTTATGGCGTGGCTTGCCTGGAACCGCGCAACTGGTTTTCTGGCACCCGGCGGCAGTACCCTCGGCACTCGGGGAATGCTTGCCGGTCTTATTATTTATCCGCTGATGCTGCTTGGAACAATTGGTCTGTGGCGCAATCGATCTCATCCGGAAGCAGTTTTTCTTTTTGCTCTCTTTGTTTTGTATTTTTTTATACATGTCATGGCACACGGCGGCGTCAGGTACAGACTGCCTGTTGATGCTGTGTTCCTAATGGGAGTGGTACTGGGAACCTGTTGCGGGAGGGGAAAATCGTGAACAGGCTGAAACGAATTCTTTTCGTTTTTCCGGAGACCCGCTATCCATCAGGGCAACCGCCTCTGGGGATAGCGATGCTCTCCGCAGTGGCGTCGCTCTGCGGCGCGAAGACCGCTCTCTGTGATATGTCTTTTCAGAAAAAGCCATTTGAGCATCTGAGTCACCTGCTGAGGGAGTTCAAGCCCGATGCTGTGTCCATTACTGTAGTTACCCCGCAGATCAGGTCAACTCTCACCGCCTGCGAGATTATCCGGGAAATGTCCCCGGAAGCATACCTTATGATCGGCGGTCCTCACGCAACAGTGCTTCCAGTGGAAACTCTTGAGACTTCGGGCGCTGACCTGGTTTACTCCGGTGAGGGCGAGATCGCATTCAGAAAGCTTGTTGAAGGAACTAATCCCGGCGACATTCCCGGAGCCTGCTTCATGAAAGACGGGGAGGCGGTTCTAGTCCCGGGCAGACTGCTGGTAGAGAACCTGGACACTCTTCCCCTGCCGGACAGAGATATTTTTGACATGAAAAAGTACTTTCAGACATGGTATTCAATGGACAGGGTAGACCCGGGTTTGAAAGGAACTACTATCATGGGTACTCGCGGATGCCCCTACACCTGCACATTCTGCCAGCCGACCCTTTCGAGGATATTCGGAAAAAAGATGCGCAGGCGTTCTCCGGAATCAATAGTGAACGAGCTGAAGCATCTGGTTGAGAAGTATTCCATCAGCGGCTTTATGTTCGAGGACTCCACCTTCATTGTGGATCACAGGTGGGTAACCGATATTTGTCAGCTGATGAACAGCGAGGGGCTGAAGCTCAAATGGTGCTGCAATGTCAGGGCTGATCTTTTGACAGAGGAACTTCTGGATACAATGGTAATCGCCGGTCTCTCAAAGGTGAATATGGGAGTAGAATCGGCATCACAGAGAGTTCTTGACGATATTTACAGGAAGGGAATCACTGTGGAGGGTGTTAAGAGAGCACTCCGGATGTGCCGTTCCCGTGGTATATTTGTTCAGGGCTATTTCATGCTGGGAGCGCCCGGAGAAACAGTGGAGGAGATGAAACAGACCATTGACTTTGCCGCACGGGAACCATTTGACGACGCTCTTTTTGATATTACCACTCCGTTTCCCCATACAGAGCTCTGGGAGATGTCAAAAGAGCTGATAAATGCTGATTACTCTGATTTCGACTGTTTTCACAAGAGTGTGTATGTGCTGGAAGGGATTACTCCGGAGCAGATAGAGAAACTGAAAAGGAATGCCTTCTGGAAATTTTACGCCCACCCGGCAAGAATATTGAAGACCATGCGTACGGTTCTGGGTCCCAGAAACTTCAGAAGAACCCTGCTGAAGGTGAGGAGAGTATGAGAGAACTTACCGTTACAATTGACGACGCAGGGATGCACCCTGCAATTAACGCCGCGATTCAGAAGTGTATAGAGTCCGGGAATGTGGACAGAGTGAGCATAATGGCAACCGGCAGCAATTTCGCTGAAGCCTGCATGATGGCCATGATGAGAAGTATCCGTGTGGCCGCGCATCTGGATTGCTGCCGAGGTCCATTTCTGCTTGAAGAGAGTAATTTCCCTGAGTCATTCGCTGCCTGGATCAAATCAGCTGATTCACTCGCGGATTCTGTTCATAGAGAGTGGTCGGCTCAGATAGAGAAGATACTTTCCTCCGGAGGTGTTGTTACCGCCCTGGACAGTCATCGCCATCTGCACAATCTGCCTGCTTTGCGGAAAGTTATCATTTCTCTCGCGAAAGACTATGGTATAAGAACTGTAAGATCCGCAGTGCTGCCGGACAAATACATGAGATTCCCCGCAGGAATCAAATTGAATTCTCTTGGCTGTGAGCTGAAGACCAGCCTGGAATCCTCGGGACTTGTTACTACAGACAGGATGCTGGGGTTTGGTAAAGCGGGAAAAATCAACCGGAAGTATTTAAGCAGATTTACTTCTTTATGCCGTGATGGTACGACTGAGATTGTGATGCACCCGGCTACCGAAAAGGTTTGGTCCTCCGGACAGCCTGGAGAGCTCGAATTGATCACCTCTGAATGGTTTGGTGACTGGTGCAGAGGAACAAATTAGTTTTAAATGTCCTTGGCCTGGCTTTACTGGCAAGACTGGCAGTATTTTACCTGGCGGCAAACGGCTTCTTTCTTGTTGGCGAGGGGCAGGTGCAGGCCAACATTGCTGAGAACATTCTCTCCGGCAGAGGATTCATGCTCTCCGAGTCCATGTTCCATGATCCCGATCCCAGGCGTGATGCTCATCTGGAGTTTTTCAGGGAAACCGGCGGGTTCTACGGAGTATTGATTCCGGGACAACCTACCACTTTTCTTGTACCGGGTTGCGCTTTGTTCCAGGCTTTCGTTTTTATGGTTACTTCTCCGGGAAACCTTCTGGCGGTTATCGGTGTTCAACTTGCTCTGGGGCTCCTCACTGTCTTTCTTGGAATGCGTCTCGCCTCCCGATTTCTTTCCGGGCGCTGGTATGCAGCTGCAGGAATATTTATGGCTCTTGATCCATTTGAACTTTACTACCAGGCAATTCCCGCGACTCAGGCTCTTTTCTCACTGCTGTTCGTGGCCGGACTGCTTTTTTCTTTGCGCTTTCTTGAGAAACCGTGTCTATCCGGAGGAGTCCAGGCAGGTCTTCTCTGGGGTGTGACATTCATGGTCCGTCCTGCGGCGCTCCCAATGGTTCTGTGGCTGGCACTGATTGCTCTTGCCGCATGGAAATTCTCAAAGAAAATGATACCTTCTGTTCTTCTTATGATTCTCGTTTTTGGAGCTGTTTTAACACCGTGGGTATTACGCAATAAAAGCACAATGGATCGCTACCAGCTTCTGCCTCTGCAGGGCGGAGTGCAGATGTGGGAATTCAATGGCCGAGTGTTTTCTGACAGATTTCTAAACGAGATGGAGGGTGCCAGACTTCTCTACGGACCGGTTCGGGATACCTGGATATCCAGGCTGAACAGTCCGGAACTCGCGGAATTTCCCGTGTTTACTACAGAATCGGAGTTTGAGAGGGACAGTATCCTGTATTCTCGTCAGAGTAAGTTTCTGAAGTCGAATCCCGTTGTTTTTCTTCACCTCTCAGCATGCAGATTCGCTGAGTTTTTTAAACCGTTTCCCCTGAATCAATATTCACCGGTACACACCCTGCTCGGGCTGCTGTCCTTTGCATGGGTTGGCGTTTTCTTTCTCAGCGGAGTTCTCCTCATGCTGCGCAGGGGCTGGTCAGGTGTGTTTATGGCCGGTGTGATAGCGGGATACATACTTATGCATCTGCTCACGGCTTCCGGAACGCCTCACAGAGTCGCGCTTGATATTCCTCTGGTTACAGCGTCGCTGATTGCGGTAAAGTACTGCCTTGAAAGGTTCAGAGCCGGGAGAACTTCAGAATGAAGACCCTTGTAGTGAAGACTCATGCTTTTGGAGACTCACTGCTTGCCACACCTGCCGTGGCTGCTCTGATTGCGGGCGGGGACAGAGTCACAGTTCTTACAGGTCCTTCTTCGCTGCCGGTGTGGAAGCGTCTGCCCGGGGTTGAGGGGCTTGTTGAATCACCGGCTCCCTGTTCCGCGGTAGAACTTCTGTGGTGGTCTCTGCTGAACAGGCAGAGAGGCTTTGACAGAGTTATTCATTTCGGGTCTTCTAATTCCGTTTTCCGGTGGCTTGGTTTTCTTACCGGGCGGAAGGTGGTCAGCGGCGGTGACCGGGTAACCGGTTTTGGTGTGGTCAGACCGGCGGCCCTTGATTACTGCAGGATCGCCGGAGTACAGTGTTCCTCCCTGAAACCTTTGTTTCCTGTAACTCCATCGGAGCTTGAAGCTTCCGGGCGATATACAGGTGAAGACCCTTATGTGGTTCTTGCACCGGGGGGTGCCCGGAACGCACGGGATTTTGTTCCGCAGAAAAGGTGGCCCATGTCCCGGTGGGCGGAAGTATCTCTTTACCTGCAGGCAGAGGGTTACAGGATTTTTCTGGCGGGAGGAATGCTTGACAACGCTGAGATATCTTCAGTGAGCGGGATCAATCTGGCCGGTAAGCTTTCCTGGGGTGAAACAGCGGCTCTGATTTCCAGGGCATCTCTGTTTGCCGGCAATGACAGCGGCCCGGCTCACCTTGCTGTAGCGGGGGATACCCCGGCACTTGTTCTCTTTGGTCCGACAGACCCCGGCTCCCTCTATGAGAATGGCAGTATTGTCCCCGTTTGTGGAACTGTCTCCTGTTCACCATGTTATGCAAACAGTATTTTCCCCGGTTGCACAGGAGATGAAGACTGTATGATTTCTATTGACACTGAAAGGGTACTTCATACCCTCGAGGGGATGCTTCAAAAATGAAAATAACAGCTCTCAACCCGCCGTTCATTCCTCTTTACAGCAGGGGGCAGCGAAGCCCCGCGGTGACAAGAAGCGGAACGCTGTACTTTCCCATCTGGCTCTCTTATGCGGTAGGAGCACTTGAGCAGGCCGGGCATACTGTTCAGTTTATAGATTCCCCTGCCATGGATCTGGATTATTCCGAAACCCGGAAGAAGATCAGGGAATTTTCTCCGGATGTCATAGTGCTGGACACATCCACACCTTCAATAATTTCCGATACTCAGACTGCGGACATGCTTTCTGATCCGGGAGTCGCGGTTTTTATCGCGGGTACTCACCCGTCAGCGCTTCCCGGGGAAACAGTACTGCTGGGCCAGCGGTTCCGCGGCGCTGTCCTCGGAGAGTATGAAAAGCCCATTCTCGCAGTGGTGGATGCTCTTGAGAGGGGTCTTCCACTTGAAGGCATACCCGGAACCGCAATTCGTTTGAAGGATGGAACCGGGGTTGAGGTTACTGCTCCGGACGGCTACCTGCAGGATCTGGATTCTCTGCCATTTGTCAGCTCGGTATACGCAAGACATCTTCCTGTTAAGAAATACAACAATCCCAACGCACTGCATCCCCAGGTAATGATTGTGGGCGGAAGGGGCTGCCCGAATCAGTGCAGTTTCTGTGTCTTTCCTCAAACCCTTACCGGCCGCTGCTACAGAAGCCGTTCGGTGCAGAATGTGGTTGCTGAAATGAAATGGGTACAGGAGAACATGCCGGAGGTGCAGGCGGTTTTTTTCGAAGATGACACCATTGCCGCAGACATGGAAAGACTGCGACTGCTCTCCGCTGAAATTGTCAGGGCGGAAGTCACAATTTCATGGACATGCAACATGAGGGCTTCTGCGGATGTTGAGACTCTGCGTCTGTGCCGCGCGGCAGGCTTGCGGTCGGTGTGTGTGGGTTTTGAAAGCGGATGCAATGAAATTCTGGAATCCATGCGAAAGGGACTCAAGGTGGAGCAGATGGTGGAGTTCATGGAAAATGCCCGGAAGGCAGGCATTCTTGTCCATGGCTGCTTTCTCTTCGGGATTCCAGGAGAAACCAGAGAGACTGCTCAGCGGACTCTGGACTTCGCGCTGAAACTGAATCCGGACACAGCACAGTTCTACCCGCTTATGGTCTATCCCGGAACTGACGCGTATACCGATGTTCAGAAAGCCGGGTTGCTGGTTACATCAAGCTGGAGGGACTGGCTGAAGGAAGACGGCACCCATGCCTGTGTGGTAAAAACTCCGGATATGGAGCCGGAGGAGCTGGTTGAATTCTGCAATCACGCAAGAAGGAAATTCTACCTTAGGCCGGGGTATATCGTTAAAAAGGCGTGGCGCAGTCTTTTTGACAGGGGCGAAAGGCACAGAACTCTGCTCGCATTCAGAACATTCAGGAAATACATTTTCTGCCGGAAAAATGGCTGAGGCAGCTGTCGTTATTCCCTTCAGAGGCACATGGGACAGTGTGCTTCCCACTCTGAGGGCACTGAACGCGCAGACGATCAGATCCCGTCTGGAGATAGTTCTCAGTATTGACGGACAGGAGAAACCGCTGGCGGATGTTACCGGGCTGGTGGATGTGTATGTTAACGGAGAACAGGCCGGACCGGCTTCTGCCAGGAACCGGGGCTGGCGGATTACTGATGCGCCGTTTATTCTGTTCACCGACTCCGACTGTATTCCGGAGACTGTCTGGGCACAGCGGATGGTTTGCGGGCTGATGGATGATTATGAGGCAGTGAAAGGGGTATATTCTTCTGGAGGCAGCAGGCTGATACAGAGATTGGCCCAGGTGGAGTTCGAAGAGAGATACAGGCTTATGGAACGGGCTGAAACCATTCATCTTGCTGATACATATTCTGCGGGTTTCCGCAGAAACTGGCTTGAGAAACTTGACGGCTTTGATGAGAGCTTTCCCCTGCCGGAGCACGAGGATGTTGATCTTTCCTGGAGGCTGACCCGGGCTGGAGGCAGGATAGGGTTTGTACCGGGTGCCAGGGTGGCTCATACTCACCAGTCCGGCTGGGTTTCCTATTTCCGGATGAAGTTTCGCCGAGGAAAATGGAGGATAATGCTGGTAAGGAAATTTCCCGCCAGGGCTGTGAGCGACGGATACACCCCTCAGACTCTGAAGCTGCAGATGCTGCTCGCTGTTCCGGTCGTCTTATCTCTGCTTATTCTTCCCTTTTTCCCTGCTGTTGCAGTCTCCCTGGTGTTTCTTTTTCTGCTTCTCTGTATTCCTCTTCTGCTTGCAGCCGCAGCTACTGATCCTTCCACTTTACTTCTTGTTCCGTTTTTTGCGCTCTGGAGGGGCACAGCCCTCTTCGCGGGAGCCGTCCGGGGCATGGCGGGAGGAAAAGACCAGTGTTTGCTCCCATAAGAAGACAGCAGAGGATATTTATTATCTTTCTGGCAGCTGCCGATCTTGTCACAGTTCCTCTTTCACTCCTGGCAACCTGGTATATAAGAACCTGCTGGTTGTCCGGAGTTCTTCCGGAGTTCGCCCATACAATCGGCACTTACCTTGCCACCATTCCTGTTCTTTCAGTACTCTGGATCGCTTCCTGGTGGTCAACCGGGATGTATATTCACTCTGCTCAGCAGGGTGCTTTCCCGGGTCTTGCCGGGCGGATGCGCGCTGTTTTTTATCTGGCTGTGTCCATCATGGCAGCAAGCTATCTCGTAAAGATGGATTATTCAAGAATTATGCTTCTGATTTTTCTGGCGATCTCTCAGCCGGTAAATATTCTACTCCGAAGTATCTTCAGCTCCGCGGCTGGAAAGGTTGCTCCAATCAAGGAATCACCCGCTACCATTGTGATCGGTTCCGGGGAATTCGCTGAAAGAGTGATTACTTCACTGGGCAAATTTCCGGAGCCCAGACATCAAATAAAAGGTGTTCTCGCGGAGCAGCCCGGGATTGCTGAAGAGGTCTGCGGGGTAAAGGTTATCGGGGAAATCCGGGATCTTCCGCGTCTTGTTGAAAGCCTTTCAATCGATGAGGTTTTCTTCGCCAGCGGCTCCATGAACAGAACGGATATGCTGAAAATTGTAAACTCCGTTGAAAAGGAAGACATTGTTTTCATGCTTGTAACTGATCTGTTTGAGATTGCCGCGGGAGTCAGTGATCTCAGCAGTATATCCAGAATGCCCGTGGTGGAAATCGGGTCTTCCGGAAAAGGCACATTCAACAATCTGACAAAGCGGATCATGGATTTGTTCATTTCCCCGGTGCTGATTATTATTCTGACACCGCTGATGGCTGTCATCTGGGTAATTCTGGCACTGAGGGGCAGGGGTACTCCCATATTCAAGCAGACTCGGGTTGGCAGATACGGCAGGGAGTTTACTCTCTACAAATTCAGAACCATGAGGCCTGAAGCGGACGAATATGAAGTTGCGCCGGTAGCCGGCAATGATCCCAGGGTGACCGGCACAGGCAGGCTTCTGCGGAAAACGAGCCTTGATGAACTGCCTCAGCTGTTTAACGTTCTCAGGGGACACATGAGTATGGTCGGTCCAAGACCGGAGATGGATTTTATCGTTCGCGACTACAATGCCTGGCAACGCAGGCGGCTGGATGTAAAACCGGGTATTACAGGTTTGTGGCAGATTATGGGCAGAAAAGATCTTCCTCTTCATGAGAATCTTGAGTACGACTTTTTTTACATGAGAAACCAGTCTCTCATGCTTGATATGGCGATACTCGCCAGAACGGTTGTCACCGTTCTCAAAGGAAGGGGAGCATACTGACAGTTCTTCTCGCACTTTCAGCAGTTCTGAGCGCATGGAACCTTACCGGTCCTGTCCGGGCAGGGCTCGGAGTATTCCCGGCAGCCTGGAGCAATGATCCGGTTTCCTGTATGGCTGCACCGGCCGGTATGGGAAGAATTGAATTTTTCCAGGTATCAGCCGCTGGAGGGTTTTCCGACAACGAACCCTCAGGATGTGTGGCGGCAGTTCTGCCCCTTGGAGGATCCGGATTCGATCTTGGCACAGGCGCGGCGTGGGACAACAGACTGAATACCGGTACCGCTCAGCTTTCGGGCAGCTATGTAGTTGCCGGAGATCCCATCGGGTTCATGGAAGGACTCTTCGGCCCCAGCATAACAACCGGAGTGTCCGCGAGGTATCAGTACGCTGACAGCACCGGGGATAACTCGTTTGATGTGGACGCCGGATTTCAGTTTTCTCTGTTTCCTTCTTTTGCTCTGGGGATGACTTACACGGATATCATTGAAGATCGCATAATCACCGCAGGGTTCAGCCATGTTTTCAACAGGAATCTGAAGGCTCACGCAGCCGTTAGAGACCACAAATGGGAGGTCGGTTGCGAGCTGACTGTTTCAAGATCTCTTAAAATTTATTCCGGCACGGACAGTCACACAGTGAACGCCGGTCTGGGTATCTCCGCAGGAGAGTGGGAGTACGGTTACGGAGCAGTGCTGCATAAGAATGGTATTGAACACAGGCTCGGCATCTCAAGGAGGCTCCCTTGACAGCACTATTTCTCGCTCTTTTACTTCAGGGACAGCAGATTGATTCCGTGGAGACCGGCCTGAACCTGGGATTACTCTTTCATTCTACAGCGTCTGCGGATTTGAAAGTGGGGCTGAAAACCCTCTCTGCGGATACTCTAACCGTTTTTCCCGGGGGATGCTACAACGGAGACTGGGCTCAACTCAGTGCCACAGCCGCCCTGGAATATTCCGCGGATTCGACATGTTCGGGCCTTGAACCGGTAAGTGCCGGCGCATTTTTCAGATGGCCGGGCTCACCCTGGATTGCGACTGGAGTTTCCATGGGACTTGTTGATCCTTTTCTTGCGGGGTTTGATGTTCCCGTTAAGGAGTGGAACGACTATGATGTGATGGATTCCACAGTGGTTACAGTTGAAGCGGGAGGTCTGCTTGGATTTGACAGCTTCTGGAATCAGTTCGGGGACTCGCTTTCCTGGTATGGTATAAAATCTCCCTGGCTGGGATTCGGAACTGTGAGCTGGAACGGGATTCAGGAGAATTCGACTGAACTGGAAACCTTCAGCGGCTTTCTTGATCTGAGAAGAGCACAACCATGGTTTCTCTTTGTTAAGGAAAATTCGCAGTGGACTTACCTCACGGAGATCAGGGGCTGGCAACCTGTACGGAACCGCTGTATTTCCATTGAGGCGGTTCCCCGTTTGTTCTTCGTGGAAGATTCCAGCACTGTGGGGCTCACTGGACTTCTTCGAGGAGAAAACAGAACATTAAGCGCTTCTTTCACTGCCGTGATGGATGTTGATAATGGCTCGGAACCTTTTTTATCTGCCGGGCTGGATGTTCTTTCGGAGACAGGTATTGCATGGTCTCTGGACGCTGAGCTTGATCATTTAAAAGATTTTCATGGTCTCGTATCCGGATTCTACAGGATATCGCCAGCTGGATGCGGCGGTTCTCTTGAAATGTTTGATGACAGCCTGAGAGTTACGGCAACGGCACTGTACTCACCGGTCAGGGGTGTTTCAACAGAACTGTCCGTGATGTCTGACCTGAGTACTGAATCGCCCGAACCCGAGTGTCTGCTCCGTGTATTCGGAGCCCGGGATGACTTTATTGGCGCGATCACTGTTGAGTGGGGAGAGGGTTCCACCACTATGGGGATGGAGGTGTCTGCATGGATAGACTGATTGCATTATCTTTACTGCTCTTTTCCTGCGCTGTCTTCGTGCCGGCTGAAAGGATTGATACCGACCAGCTGGTGTTTCACTATCCGGCGGCTGGCAGGGTTCAGCTCGTCGGGGACTGGAACAGGTGGGGGGGAGTTACGGGTGCTACCGGTATAGTGAATCCTTCCTGCGGCATTATGGAGAATG
Organism: Candidatus Fermentibacteraceae bacterium; assembly: GCA_030592635.1. GTDB lineage: Bacteria > Fermentibacterota > Fermentibacteria > Fermentibacterales > JCC-6 > Sabulitectum. Next base: position 16,854 of record JAUVIS010000007.1, read on the forward strand.
ATAATGGCGTCTGGACGGCATCACTTCCGGACAATCTGGACAGGGGAAGGTACAGGTACGCCTTCCTTGTAAACGGGTCGCAATATTTTCCGGATCCCGCGAATCCGGAGCGAACCATATTTATTGAGCATGAGGTTTCGGTTCTTCTGATTGACTGAGACGAGAGGGGAACAGGTTGGCTGCAGTAAGGTTTGAGGCTGTTAGCAAGGTCTACGGCGCGGATTCCAGAGCACTTTCAGATTTTTCGCTTGATGTTGAAGACGGAGAGCTTCTTGTTCTTGTTGGGCCAAGCGGTTGTGGAAAATCAACAACATTGCGGGTTCTGGCAGGTCTTGAGGAAGCAACATCCGGAAGGGTTTTCATTGATGACACTGACATAACCGACGAAACGCCATCAAAGCGTGATATCGCCATGGTATTTCAGAACTACGCTCTCTATCCTCACATGACCGTGTTTGACAACATGGCCTTTTCTCTGAAAATGCGTAAGCTGCCTAAAGAGGAGATAAAGCGTTCCGTTACAGAAACCGCTGAGATTCTCGGGATTTCCGAGTATCTGGAGCGAAAGCCCAAAGAGCTTTCCGGGGGCCAGAGGCAGAGAGTAGCCGTTGGACGGGCGATTGTTCGTCATCCCAGAGTTTTTCTTTTTGATGAGCCACTTTCCAATCTTGACGCGAAGCTCAGAGTCCAGATGAGAAACGAATTGGCCCGGCTTCACTCACAACTGAAAGCCACAATGATTTATGTGACACATGACCAGGCGGAAGCCATGACCCTGGGTGACAGAATTGTTGTTCTTAAAGACGGCTTTATTCAACAGGTGGCTCCACCACTGGAAGTCTATAACAATCCGTGCAACAGGTTTGTCGCCGGTTTCATTGGAAGTCCAGCCATGAATTTCTTCAAGGCTGAGATAACAGATGGACAGATTCTATCGGCAGGTGGTCGCCTTGAGATAAACGGAGTGGCTGACGGGATGTACACACTGGGAATCAGACCTGAGGACATTCTTGTGAGGGAGCGGGGACAGTTCATCTGTTCAGTGGAGGTCGTGGAGACACTGGGCAACGAAAAGGTTGTTATCGGGATCGCCGGAAGCGGCGAGCAGGTCACAGCCAGGTGCAGACCCGAGATTGATATTCATCCGGGGGGTGAGTTAAGATTCGATATAGACATGACCAATGCTCACCTTTTTGCTGCTGACGGGGTTGAGAGTAAAATATGATCCTGCTCACCTCGCTGGTCATCGCTCTTGTCGTTTCTCTCATAATGACTCCTCTGATGAGTCGTCTGGCCGGTAAGTGGGGTTTTATTGACCGCAAGGGTCAGACGGAAAGCGCGGGCACGCCTGTAATGGGAGGCATTGCTATTTTCCTGGGGTTTGCCTGTGCCATTGTGGCGGGGATGCTGATTTTTCCCGTTCTTCCGGGTGAAAGCATTGTGGATACTGCTTTATCCTGGCGATCCATTTGTATTCTAATGCTGCTGTCCGGTTTTCTAATGGCCCTCACAGGATTTCTTGATGATAAATATGAACTTTCACCGAGGATGAAGCTCTTTCTTCATTCCGTTGTAGCCACAGTCGCGGGCACCCTGTTTGTAATGAATGGCGCTCAGGTACGGCTTTTTCTGGAAGGAAGCCATCTGGCATGGCTGGCTGCGCCTGTTACTTTGATCTGGCTTCTTGGAATAACCAACTCGATAAACCTTCTTGATCACGCGGACGGCGTTACAGCGGGCGTATCAGCCATTTCCGCATTATTCTTCGCTGCACTGAATTTCATGCACGGTAATCCGGCCATAGCATTCATCAGTGTTGCTCTGGCTGGCGCGTCACTTGGGTTTCTTTTTTTCAACTTTCCACCGGCTTCAACATTTATGGGCGACTGCGGTTCCAATTTTCTGGGTTTTATGCTGGGCATCATAGCCGTTCTCGGAGTATATACGCCCCGTGGATCAATTCCATATCTGGCAATCCTCTCTCCACTTCTCATTCTGGCGGTACCCATTATTGATACTGTTATGGTTCTTGTTTACCGGAAGAGGCGTGGAGCTCCTCTTTTTCAGGGAGACAAGAATCACCTGGCGCACAGGCTCATGCGAATGGGGTATTCAAGGAGAACAACCGTGATAATGCTGTACATATTTTCTGTAATACTGGGAACAATGGCCCTTCTTCTTCCTACCCTGCAGCCTTACCAGGCAATTCTTGCGTTTGTGAACGCCATTGGAGTGATCGGCGTGTTCACAATATTCATTGCCCACGGAGAGAAAGGCAACTTCTGATGAGAACAAAGGTCTCTATGTCATTCACGGTACTGCTGATTGCTGTAATGGCCGGTGTTGTATTTGGAATTCTCACAAACAGCAGAAACAGCATTCTTGTTAAAGAGATGTTTTATGTAGCAGGGGGAAGCCTCGCTTCAATGATGGCCGCAGTGTTTCTTTTTCTTGGAAAGCCATGCTTTAAGCAACGGATTCCAGCAGTTTCCCTTGGCGCGATTGGTGCCGTGCTGGTTCTTATGGTGATAACGCATTTTGCGGGAATCGGTTCAACCAACGGGCCTCTCGTTGTTCTCATGCTTCTCTCTCTTGTCGCTCTTACTGTTTCATCACTGCTGTTCATCGATGAATCCCATATCAGGCTGTTTACAATGATTACGCTTGGATCAGCTGCTGTTATGTTTGTTTACGCCATAATGCAGTGGCAGGGAATCAATATTTTTACCTGGGATGCCGCTCTTACCAGAAGCGGCAGGAGCACCGGAAGCCTGGGTAATCCCAACCTTCTTGGCGGTTTTGCGTCAGCGATTATTCCTCCTGGCGCAGCATATCTGCTTTCTTTGAAGAAAATCTCCGCAACTCTCAGATCAGGTATAGCAATCCTGTTTGTCGCACTGGCCACAACCGCTGTTGTCGCGAGCGGAACCAGAGGAAGTGTGATAGGTGTCACGGCCGGATGCACTGTTCTTTTCATATGGTACTTCAGGAACAGCAGGCAACCTGTCAGGAAACTCATTCCATTTCTTCTTCTCCTTCTGGTGGTGATTGCCGCTGTTGCTCTTCCCATGGCCTCCAGACTTTCCGAACTGGATCCAACCGCTGAGGATCAGGGTACCCTTCAGGTGAGAAAAATAATCTGGTCCGGAGCGTTCATGCTTTTTGCCGATAGCCCTCTGATCGGCCACGGACCTGGATCTTTTCAAATACTTTTTCCGGAATACAGGAATCCGTCCTACAGTATTCTGGGCGTGAGTCACAATACCCTTCATGCCCACTGCGAGTATCTGGAGATTCTTGCGGATATTGGCATACTGGGGCTCATACTCTGGGGCGCAGCAGCATGGGGAATGACAGCTCGACTGAAAAAGGCCGATCTGTTCCGGGCAGGTGCCTTTGCCGGAATGGTCGCCATGCTGGCGGAAGCAGTGGTTTCGGTTCATCTGAGGTGGCCGCCCACAGCTTGGCTGTTCGCAATTCTGGCCATGATTTTTCTTTCCGGAAAAAGTGACCCCGTCCAACCCGGAAGGAAAACCAGAATCAGCGCTGTGTGCCTGGCAGTGGTGAGTCTTATCCTCGCATCAGGATTTTTTGTGCACTATCTGCCCATGTTACGGTCATCCGAGCTTGTATTCAAAGGCAAGGACATGTTCCTTGCCAGAACAGAGATTGCTATGAAAGGTGCTTATTCGGCTGCTGCTCAATGGGTAAACTCCGGAGATGAAGCAGCTCTTAATGCTGCTGTGGCTCAATGGCGGAACGCATCGGTTTTTGCGGACAGCGCGGTAATTTATTCAAGACAGGCAACAGAGGTATACCCATACGATCTTGGAGGATGGTATGCTCTGGGCAGTGCTCATCTAACACGCTACATGGTGATGGAGCCGGTGGTTCCAGCCATGCGCTCGGCTCTGGCGGCGGCAGGGTTATCCCGGCGTTTTACCCGGCTGGAATTGAGAGAAGAACTGCTCAGGGGAATGGCGGCTTATGACAGTCTTGTAACCATGGCGCCGAACTATGCCGAGGTTCACAACAATCTTGCTCTGGGTTACTCCAATCTCGGATTGCTGGACGAGTCCATGGAGGAACTGTACGAAGCATACAAGATCCATGCTCACAGGCGGGATGACTATTTTAATCAGGTTTCCTCTCTTCTCTCCATTCGCCCGAATTCCCGGCACGGTGCCATTCTCTATTTTCATCATGTACTGGCGGGATTCGATATTGAAGCCACCGGAGTGAGGTTAGAGAAGAATTACCAGAGCATCACGACAAACGCCTGGTTTCTGGTATCAATCCAGCCGGAAAACAAAGCGACTTTGAAGGACGAATTCATCACACTTATTGAACATTTACTTCCGGCAGAACACCGTGCTGTTCTCAGTGAGAGAATAAGAAACATTGAGAATTATTCTCCCTTCGCCAGCTGGGAGAGTGGTGAAATTCCTCAAATGAATAATGAAGAGGCCGCTCTGGAATTCCAGCATATGTCGGTCTGTATCGCTTATTCAGGCGCGGCTTTTCCCACAGTATTGCCGCAGGACGCAAATTACTACAGTTATCCCGCTCTGCTCCTTTTCAGATCAGACTGGAACCTGGAGTTGTATGACCATGTACTGACAACGCTGCTTTATCAGATCGCGATTGATCGGAATCTTGATGCCGTAAATACTCTTATACAAAGCGACCGATTTCACGCATCCGTGGAGTCGGGTGTCGCAGAACGGGTAAGGGATATCAGAATTGCCCTTGGAGGAAGCAGAACGGCCATGAGGGAAGGCTTTGGAATGCCATGGCTCTCAGGCAGTCTTCCGGCACTTATTTCCGACAGTCTCCACTCAAGGATTGCCTCTGATTCCTTGAACAGCAGGTGGTATCAGATGGAACTGAGAATGACCTTTCTTCTGGTGACTTCTTACTGGTGGGACTACAACATTTTCGCACCGGAGCAGAACCAGTATCTGCTTGATCGTATCTTCTATTGCAGAGATATGATACGGGAACTTGAGCCTTCTTCATGGCAGAATACCGTATCAGGGATTCTCGCTGACGAGATCGAGAGGATTGGCTCGCAGACCAATTTTATCTGTCCGTCTACGGTAGGGCTGCTCAGGGATGATCTTGTAAGCGGCGCGGCAAGAGTCTTCGATTAGTCGCGGCACTTGATATACTAATAATTATGCCGTAGATTAGCGGTACTTGTGCTGTCTTTGGCATGGGCGCGTTGCGCCCATTTTTGCTATACTGCTGGTCTAACATCAGCATTTACGGAGGTTTGCCCTTGGCTCATGATGATGTACTGGAACATGTTGAAGGAATTGTGAAAGAATCCGATCTTCTTCTCGTAGACATGAATCTATTTCAGGCCGGAAGAAGAAGGGTTCTTCGTGTGCTTGTTGATAAAGTCGGCAGAGTAGGCCTTGACGAGTGCGCCCGACTGTCCAGAACCATTGCCAATGCCATAGAGACACTTGATTTAATCAACGGTGCTTATACCCTTGAAGTAAGCTCCCCGGGTATTGGAAGACAGCTGTCCACTGAAAATGACTGGATTCGCTGTGCAGGAAGAAAACTGGAAGTAAAAACAGAGTCCGAAGAATTTGTGAGCATTCTCGCGAATTATTCAGAAGGGCTTTTAACATTTGAGGACGGCAGAGTCACCGATGCTGGAAGTGTACTTGCTGCCCGGGAAGTCATTTAACAGGAGGGATCAATTGGCGGATTTTGAGAGAATAGACGCTCTCGCCAGTCTGGTGAGGGAAAAAGGGGTGAACAGGGAGATTCTTCTCAGGAGCCTTCACGCGGGTCTTGCCAGGGCTTCTCTGAAAGAATACGGGGAAGAACAGGAAATCAAGGTCACCTGGGAGCAGGGCAGCGGTGATATTCGCATGGAAGCCTTGAAGACAGTAGTGGAGAAAGTCGCCAGAAGAAAAACTCATCTGGAGATCGATCTGAAGAAGGCACGAAAGCTTGATCGAAACTGTGAACTGGGTGATCAGGTCGCGGTTCCCATCAGCATTGCCGACTTTGGAAGAGCTGCTGTAAACGAGTTCAGATCAGAGTTTCTTCTGCTGGTAAAGTCCGCGGAGAGAAATCAGGTCTGGAAAGAATACGAAGACAGGATTGGATCAATCATTCCCCGGTGCAGAGTTCAGCAGGTTTACAGGAACAGAATTCTTATCCAGGTTGCCGGCAGTATTGAGGCCGTTGTTCCCGCGGATGAGAGAGCCAGGGGTGAGAGGTACGATCAGGGTGATTCCATTACTCCTGTTCTCATCAGAGTGGAAAGACCTGAGAGTCTTGAACCTCAGCTTGTTCTTTCCAGAGCAACTCCTGAGCTTGTCAGGAGGCTTTTTGAAAGAGAAGCTCCCGAGATTGAGGAAGGCATAGTCAACATCAAAGTTATTGCCCGCGAACCCGGAGTCAGATCAAAAATTGCAGTTTCCAGTACAGATATGCGAATTGACGCTGTAGGTGCCTTTGTGGGCATGAAGGGAACCAGAGTTCAATCGGTGATGAGAGAACTGAACGGTGAGCGTATTGATATTCTCCCATGGACCAGAGACCGGTATGTACTTGCCTCCCAGGCGCTGGCGCCGGCCACTGTGTTGAATATAGAGTCTGAACAGTCTTTCAACCGCGAAACCGGAGAAATGGAAGATATTCTCGTAGCTGTTGTTCCTGATGATCAGCTCTCCCTCGCGATAGGCAGGAACGGGCACAATGTGCGACTTGCCGGACAGCTTGTCGAGCGCAGGATTGATCTGAAGACCCGGAGTCAGTGGGAAGAAGAGAATCGCTGGGAGAACATGCTCAGGGTTGATGTGAGCGAACTGCCCGGCGTGAATGAAAAACTTGCTGAGAGGCTGAGCAGATCAGGTTATGATTCAGCACAGATAATACTGGAATCAACAGAGGAGGAATTGCAGGAAGTTCAGGGTGTTGGTCCTGTGAAACTTAAGCAGATATTGAAAGAGGCTGCTGAGCTTGTTGATCAGAGAGTGCATCAGATAGAGGCAGCAAAAAAACTTGAGCAGAATAATTCATCTGAGTCTGAAAATGAAGCAGAGGAAGCCACTGAGGACAAAGAATAAACGAGGCCTGGAAGAAGGTGATTTCCTTGACGAAAGAAAATACAGTACAGAAACGAAGAGTGTACGAGCTGGCCCGGGAGCTTAACATCTCCAGCGAAGCACTGCTCAAGGTTCTGGAAGAACTGAAAATCGAAACGAAAAGCCACATGAGTACCGTGAGCAACGAAGATACAGCCAGGGTAGTTGCGCAGTTTGAGAAGCAGAAGGCAGAGGCGAAGACACGCGCTACAAAAAAGCGTAAGCGCAGACGCCGGAAGAAAAAAACTGTTGTATCCGCCGAAACGGTGAAGAATGTTAAGAAGATTCTTGCCAAGATAGACTCCGGCGGTGCCAGAAGTCGCAAGAGTAAAAAGGTCAGATACCGCAAGGAAAAGCAGGAGAGACACGAAGAACAGCGGACATTCACAGACGAAGACGAGACAATCGTAAAGGTTGCCGAGTTCACCAGCCCGGCGGAACTGGCTCAGCAGATTGGTCAGCAGGTGAATGTTGTTATCGCCGCCTGCATGAAGCTCGGTGTTATGGCCACGGCAAATCAGAGACTTGATGTCGATACAATATCTCTTGTCGCAGAGGAACTTGGATTCAAGGTGAGAGAAGTCAGCGAGTACGGCGCCGAGGCTCTTGAAGAAGCCAGGATAGCCGATGCTGATGTACTTCAAGAGGAAAGACCGCCTGTGGTGACAATAATGGGTCATGTGGATCATGGGAAAACCGCTCTTCTTGACCGGATCCGCTCTGCTAATGTAATAGCCACTGAATCCGGCGGAATTACACAGCATATAGGCGCATATGTCGCAACCCTGGGAGACGACAGACAGGTTACATTTATTGACACTCCCGGTCATGCAGCCTTCACGGCAATGCGAGCCCGCGGCGCAATGGTAACTGACATAGTGGTTCTTGTTGTGGCATCGGACAGCAGAGTGATGCCACAGACAAAAGAATCAATTGAGCATGCCAGAGCTGCTGGAATTCCCATAATTGTCGCAATCAGCAAGATGGATCTTCCCACAGCCAACCCGGACTTTATCAAGCAGGATCTTGCCAAGAACAATGTTCTTGTCGAAGAGTGGAGCGGCAGCATTCAGTGCGCTGAGGTCTCAGCCATGACAGGAGTGGGTGTGGATGAACTTCTGGAAATGATTCTGATCCAGGCTGAAATGCTTGAGCTGACTGCTGTTCCCGACAGACTTGCCAGGGGAACTGTACTGGAAGGACGGGTTGATTCCAGGAGGGGTTCCATTGTAAATATTCTTGTCCAGGACGGTACTCTTCGCGAGGGGGACTGTTTTGTAGCCGGGCGGTATTCCGGCAGGGCCAGGGCTCTTTTCGATGAAAATGATGTGCCGATCGTGGAGGTTCCGCCCGGTTATCCGGTGCAGCTTCTCGGTTCTCCCGGAGTTCCGTCCGCCGGTGACTCATTCATTGGAGTTGAGAGCGAACAGGAAGCCAGGAAGGTCGCTCTTCGCCGGCAGATGGTTGCCAGAGAGAAGCTCCTCCATTCCAGACACAGGGTTTCCCTTGAGGATTTCTGGGCTACAACAGCCAGTGAAGAAAGAGTTCTCAATATCATCATAAAATCAGATGTATCCGGCTCTGCCGAGGCTATTATTGACTCTCTCGCAAAACTTCAGACTGACGAAGTGGGGGTCAATGTAATACTCAGTGGCGCTGGCGGAATCACTGAGAGCGATGTTGATCTTGCAGCTGCCTCAAACGCTGTTATTCTGGGCTTTAAGGTGCGCCCGGATCAGAGAGCCCGCGAGAGAGCTTCTGAAGAAGGCGTGGACATAAGCACCTACAGTGTTATCTATCATCTTGAGGATACAGTAAGAAAGTCTCTGGGCGGTCTGCTTAAACCGGAAGAGAAGGAAGAATTTCTGGGTTCCGTGGAAGTCAGAGACACATTCAAGGTTCCCAGGATCGGTGTCATCGCGGGCTGCTACATTGTCGCCGGGAAAATCAAGCGTAATGCCCGTGCCCGTCTTGTGAGAAATGGTATTGTACTCTGGGAGGGTGAGATTTCCTCTCTGAAACATCACAAAGATGATAAGCGCGAAATGGTAGCGGGATTTGAATGCGGTATTGGCCTTTTCAAGTATAATGACATCAAAGCAGGCGATACCATTGAAAGCTTCGAGATAATCAAGATTGCGAGAGAACTGGAGTGAATTCAAGAAGAACAGAGCAGATAGCCAACAGGATCCAGATGCTTGTATCTGGTATTCTGCAGCGGGAAGTATCCGATCCCAGGCTGAACTCCATTGTGATAAACAGGGTCGAGCTGGCCGGAGACGGTTCATTCGCCAGAATTTATGTCTCTTCCTGGCTGCCGGACGCAGAGGCAGACGAGATAAAAAAGGTGCTGAAAAAAGCCTCCGGGTTTATACGAAGGAATCTTGCCGGAAAACTGGATCTCAGAATAGTTCCAACCCTCCGATTTCAGTGGGATGATTCGGTTAAAGAGGGGGAAGAGGTGCTTTCTGCCCTTCGCATGCTTAATGTGGAGGAAGACTGACAGGTGACAGTGACAGGCGGGGTTTACCTTCTTGACAAGGCTGCCGGAGTTACATCCCGCCGTGCCGCCATGGCGGTGGCAAAGGCCAACGGCTTTAAAAAGTACGGGCACTGCGGAACACTTGACCCGGATGCTACCGGGTTGCTTGTTGTAATCCTTGGCAGAGCCACGCGACTGGCTCCCTACATATCCGGCGATACAAAGCGTTACTCATTTGATATGGTCACAGGTATTCTCACAGATACCCTTGACATGTCCGGTAAGATATTAAAAAGAATTGACTGCTCTCATCTTACAACTGGCACGGTGGTTGCGAAACTGCCTGAGTTTACAGGAACCCTTCTTCAGAGAGTTCCGCTGTTCAGTGCTGTAAGAATTGACGGTGAAAGGGGATACAAGCTTGCCAGACAGGGTGATACTCCGGAGATGCCCGAGAGAGCCATCACAGTTACAGACTGGAAATCCGGAGAGCTTCTGAACAACAGAATCCCGCTGGAAGTTACAGTCTCCGCCGGCACATACATCAGGGCTCTGGCCAGGGATATCGGAGAGGCTCTTGGCGTTCCCGCGGTGGCGGACAACATACGACGAACAATGGCAGGACCATTCAATATCAGTGAAGCTTCAAAGCTTGATGACCACAAAGGGTCTCTTCTCTCAATGACGGAAGCTATGCGCGAGTATCCCCGGATTACAGTCACGGTCTCCCAGGGTCAGGGTATTCTCAATGGAAACCCTTTTCCCGCGGAAATCAAAGGCACGGCTGTCGCGGTTGACAAGGCCGGTAATCTGCTGGCTGTTGGTACTGGCGATGGTGTTCTCTTTCAACCCAGAGTAGTCCTGGTCAGCGAGATACAGCGGTGAGGCTCGCGGCTCTGGGTGCGTTTGACGGCCTGCACAGGGGGCACATGAAGGTCATTGAGACTGCCGGTCCCGATGCCGGCATAGTCTTCTTTGAGCCTGTTCCCCGGCAGGTGTTCGGCGGGCTTGCCTGGAAAAAGCGGCTGACAACGCCTGCCGAGCGTTATGAATTGTTGCGGGACAACGGAATATCTAGTATTATTACGCTTCCGTTTGACGGTGTTACTGCGGCCTCCACACCGCAGCGTTTCAGCAGGTTACTGGCTGAAATCGGGCTGTTCAGCGGGTTTGCAGTCGGGTACGACTTCCGGTTTGGCAGTGATGCTTCCGGCACCACCGTTACACTGAAGGAGTGTCTCCGTCAGTTCGGGCTCACTGTTACGGTGGTGGAGCCCGAGAATGCTGGGGGAGTGCCAGTTAAAAGCGGGAAGATAAGAGAGCTTCTGCTTGAAGGTGATTTGAGCGGAGCTGCTGATCTTCTTGGCCGGGCCTACGGAGCAACCGGTGTTGTTTCCAGAGGCAGGGGATTTGGTAAGACTCTGGGGTTTCCAACTCTGAATATCAGAGTCCCGGAGTCCAAGCTGCTTCCCCCGCATGGAAGCTACGCGACCTTCGCCGGGATAGGTTGCAGGAAATATGAGGCCGTGGCGTATGTGGTTCCGCAGAGGAACCTTGTTGAGGTGCATGTGCCCTCTTTTGAAGGGGATTTCTACGGTGCGGAGGTATCTGTTGAATTCGTATCCTTCATAAGAGGATCTGAAATTGTTAATTCGGAAGAGATGTTGAGAAAACTGATAAAAAACGATCTGGAAAGATCAATGGAGGTATTGAGAGAATGGTAACCAGTGAACGCAAGAAAGAGCTTGCAATCCAGTTCGGCGGCGGCGAAGCAAACACAGGCAGAACAGAAGTGCAGATCGCTATTCATACAGAGAGAATCAAGCAGCTCACAGAGCATGCGAAGGCAAATCCCAAGGATAACAACTTCCGCAGGGGCCTGCTGATGCTTGTGGGCAAGAGACGCCGCCTTCTGAACTACCTGATAGCCAGAGATGTTGACAGATACAGAAGTGTTATAAAGGAACTCGGTCTAAGAAGATAACTTATCTTTCAGAACCACAGTTTAATTCGTATAAGTCCGCGGGCAGACGGCCTGAAGACAGACATAAGGAAAATATGAAAACAATTATTGAAGAGATGATCGCAGGAAGAAAATTAACAATTGAGACAGGACGCATGGCCAAACAGGCTCACGGATCTGTTTACATTCAGTATGGGGACTCCGCAGTTCTTGTCGCCGCTTGCAGTGAGCCTGCAACCCGTGAACTTGGCTTTTTTCCTCTTACTATAGAGTACCGGGAAAGAACATATGCCGCCGGCAAGATACCCGGTGGTTTTTTCAAGAGAGAAGGACGCCCCAGCGAGAAGGAAGTTCTCACTGCCCGTCTTATTGACAGACCTCTCAGACCTCTGTTCCCCGAGGGCTTTAAGGATGAGACGCAGGTTTACTGCCTTGTTCTCAGCTCTGACGGTGTGAACGACCCGAACCTTCTGGGTCTGATTGGCGGATCAGCCGCCCTGATGATATCAAATATTCCATGGGATGGACCGGTAAGCGCCATCAGAGTCGGTCGTGTGGACGGAGAGATTGTTCTTAATCCAACAGTTGAACAGCTCGCGGAAAGCGACCTTGAGCTTGTTGTCGCGGTAAAAGACCGCGATGTAGTCATGCTTGAGGGGCATTGCGATGAGCTTTCAGAAGAAGTTATAGCAGAGGCCATCGCAACTGCCGCCGCAGAGGCCGCGAAGATCAATGATCTTCAGCTCAGGCTTCAGCAGCTTGTGGGAGTGCAGAAGAAGGAAGTTGTCATTCCTGAACTCCCCGAGGGTCTGTATGACATAGTTCTAGGCATTATGTCCGAGGAGCTTGGTGCAGTATACGGCAAAGGCAATAAGGAAAACATGGCAGCCGCAATGGCAAACACGAAAGAGCGCTCCGCAGTTATTGTCGCGGAGAAATTCGATGTTGAGGTTGATGACGCCGAGTGGAAGGGATACATCAAAAAGGCTGTCTACAAAGCCGAGAAGGAATATGTCCGCTCAAGACTTCTAACTGACGGCATCCGTTATGATGGCCGTGAGCGCACCGAGGTAAGAGAGATTACCTGTGAAGTCGGTATTCTTCCCAGAACACACGGTTCAGCCCTTTTCACAAGAGGAGAGACCCAGGCTCTTGTCACAACCACTCTCGGTGGCGACAGAGATGAGCAGCGTATAGATGCTCTTCTTGGCGAGTACAAGAAAAACTTCATGCTTCACTACAATTTCCCGAGCTTCAGTGTTGGCGAAGTAAGACCTGTAAGAGGTCCGGGCAGACGCGAGATCGGTCATGGCCACCTTGCTGAAACCGCAGTTGAGAGTACTATTCCTGAGGATTTCCCGTATACCGTCAGGGTAGTTTCAGATATTCTTGAATCAAACGGATCGTCCTCGCAGGCGACAGTATGCGGTGCGTCACTCTGCCTTATGGACGCAGGAGTGCCCATCAAGTCCAATGTGGCCGGAATCGCTCTTGGTCTTGTTACAGACGGGGAGAGATCAGTAGTTCTTTCCGACATCGCCGGTGTTGAAGATCACCTTGGCGATATGGATCTCAAGATAGCCGGAACATCAAAGGGTGTTAACGCCATTCAGATGGATCTCAAGGTTGAGGGCGTATCCCAGGAGCTTCTTGTCGATGCATTTCATCAGGCCCGCAAGAACAGACTCCTTATTCTTGAGAGTATGGACGCTTGTATTGACAAGCCCCGCGAGGAGCTCAGTCAGTATGCACCCCGCATCATTACTGTTCAGATCGACAAGGAAAAGATCGGCAAACTTATTGGCCCGGGCGGCAAGAACATCAGGTTTGTCACCGAGGAATCCGGTGCGGAGATCAACATTGATGACAGCGGCATAGTTACCATTTTGACCAATGACGGAGAGAAGGCTGATCATGCCCTCAAGCTCATTGATCAATTCGTGGGAACCGCTAAAATCGGCAAGATCTACGAAGGTACCGTTGTAAGCATACAGACATTCGGTGCTTTTGTTGAAATCATGCCGGGAACTGACGGTCTCGTTCACATCAGCAACATCAGCAAAGAACGGGTGAATGATGTTTCCGATGTCCTCAAACGCGGACAGAAGGTCAGAGTCAAGGTAAACAAGATAAGAGATGACGGAAAGATCGATCTCAACATGAAGGATGTTGATCAGACCGGAGACTCTGAAGAATAAACTGCCGGGGCGGCCGCAAGGCCGCCCCTCACTGTATAGGGGCTCTATGGCAAAAGTACTTGTTAAGACCCTCCCCGGGTGCGGGGATATTCCTCTGCCCGAGCCGGCTACCCGTCACTCTGCCGGAGTAGACCTCCGCGCGGCCGTTGAGAAGCCGGTAGTCATTCTTCCAGGGGGAACACTAATGATTCCGGCTGGGATAAAAGTCGCAATTCCAGTGGGTTTCGAGTGGCAGATAAGACCCAGAAGCGGTCTTGCTTTAAAACACGGGGTAACTGTTTTGAATTCTCCCGGTACTGTAGATTCTGACTACAGAGGACCAGTGGGAGTCATTCTGATTAACCACGGCGTGGAACCTTTCACTGTAAAAAGAGGTGACAGAATAGCACAGGCTGTTCTGGCATCGGTGGAGCCTGTTGAAATGGAAATTGCTGCCGAGTTGTCTGATACCGCAAGAGGGGAGGGTGGATTTGGCCACACGGGGATATAAAATTGCAGCAGTCCTGTCAATTCTGTTTCTTCTGTCCTGCGCGTACAGTTTCAAGGGCTCCCTTCCTGATAATATTAAAACAGTGCAGGTGGAACAGTTCAGGAGCAATGTTACAGAGTACGGGCTGGAACAGGAAATTACATCCCTTGTTACGGAATCCATTGTAAGGGACGGGCGGCTGTCTATTGACAACGAATCGCCGGATGCCCGCATCAGCGGTTCTGTAACACACTTCGCGCGCACAGCGGTTACATACACCGGCGGCGAGGAAGTAGAACAGTACAAGCTCGAACTCAGAGTATCGGTATCTATGGATAACACTGCGGATAATGAGTACATTATAAGGGACGAGACTGTGTCGGAGTGGCTGTTGTATGACCCTTCATCGGAAACTCTGAACTCAGCCAGGGAGAGACTGATTGTTCAGGTTTCAGATGCGATTGTTCGAAGGAGTCTTTCCGGCTGGTAATGGCGTAATTATTTCCCCGGGAGCTGATGGCATATATCGGATCAAGGAAGAAGGGAATGAGGAATGCGAAAAGGAAAACTGGGCTGTCTTCTCTGGCTGGCGTTGTTCTTGATAATAGTTCTCTGGGGATGGAAACTTGTTGATTTTTATGTACTTGGCCCGGCTGCTGTTAAAAAAGGCATGAATGAAACTGCCAGCCAGATAAGCGCGATGAACAATACCGCAGCCAAGAAGGTTGAATTCCTTGTACTGTGGGCGGACTGGAGAGCTGACTGTCCGACTGACTTCACACAATGTTCGTTTGAGGGAGATGTATTTGTGGTGAAATGGATTGACACTCTGCATGTGCCGGCATTTCCATCAATATGTTATACATTCAGACTTGCAAAGGCGGTGAATTAGTGAGTCTGTCCGACGACTGGCGGGGGCGCCACGGTCAGAAGCACTCAGACAGCAGGGTAATAATCTACATTATTCTTCTGCTGGCAATTCTTCTCTTTATCTCACAGGCAGGAGATTTTTCAAGACAGTTTACGCAGATATTTATGAGCCCCCGGGACTCTACAACAGTTGAATCAACCGAATAGGGAGCGAATGAGCAGAAAGATTTTTGACGCGCATTGTGATACCCTGCTTGGAAGCCTTACCCATGATGACTTTACCAGAGGCACCGGACAGTTGCATGTCGATCTGCCCGCCCTTCTCGAGTCCGGAGTCCACGATCAGATTATGGCCGTGTGCATTGAGCCCTACACCGGCAGAGAGAAGGAAATGTGGGAAAGGGGTCTGAAGAACTTCGAGGAGATCAGAATTACTGAAAAGCCCCGCCTTCACTTCGCGATTGAAGGCTGTCTGGCTCTTTCAAAAGGCTGGGAGCTTCCATTTCACCCGATTGTCGCCAGTCTTACATGGAATGGTGATAATCCCTATGCCGGTGGAATCGGCTCTCAGATGGATCTGACGGAAGATGGCAGGAGGCTTGCGGAAAAGTTTACCCGGGACGAAACCGTGCTTGATGTCTCTCATCTGAATGACAGATCCCGGAAGAGCGTGCTCAAGCTGGGATTTCCCGTGTGCGCCACCCACTGCAACGCGAGAAGGCTCTGCAATGGACACAACAGAAATCTTCCTGACGAAGACATTACAGAAATAGCAGAAACGGGTGGTATTATCGGGGTTACTTTTGTTCCTGATTTTCTTGAGAAGGACGGCTCAAAAGCTACTATAGAGTCCATAGTTAATCACATGGAGTACATCGCCGAGAAAACTTCCATTGACAGCGTTGGTTTCGGCAGTGACTTCGATGGCGTAAAAAATCTGCCTTCCGGAATAGAAGGAGCACGGAGCTGGCACCGCGTGATAGATGCCCTGGAGAACCGGGGCTGGTCCACCGTGGATATTGATAAAGCAGCAGGCAGCAACTGGAGAAGATTCTTCAAAATAGACAAGGAGATTTCAGGTTGAAACTCTCTCTCTTGGCAGTGGTGATTTTTGCAGCAGTCATGATGGCACAGACTCCTCTGGAGTTTGGTATAGTCCGGGATCTGGTGGGGGGAACACCCAGGGTAAGCGTGTTCAGTATCAAGACCAGAAATATTGATGGTGAAAACACACTTCAGATTGCAGTCAGGGCCGGAATTCAGTTTGACTGCACACGGCATACCATGTTCACAGACAGCATGACAGGTACAGAGGTGCTGGTAGATGGTCAGATATGTTACACCGCCTCAATCGCGAAACCGACTGTTGAACATTTTTTTACTGTTATCCGGGAAAACATGGCTGCTCACGGCAGTGGGGGAATTACCCGATTTCAGGTTGATTTAATAACACTTGATGAAATGGGCTGGATATCGGCCACGATTCCTCTTTCCAGAGCGGACAGTCTTCTGGAGGGCAGACTGACGCATCTGGAGTTCTGGGCAATGACCCCTGTCAACGAGGTGGAGGTTGGTACAGGCGGCTTTTCTGTTATCAACGCAAGCCCGCTTCCGGCTCTTCACGGTGCCCCGGAAACCGCGGTATTTACAGAAGCGGCTCAGTATGAGAAGAACCACGCCTGGAAGTCCCTTCTCCTTCCCGGATGGGGGCAGATATCTTCAGGTACAGGCATTCCCATTATTAATATTCTGGCTGAAACAGGAGGGATCGCTCTTCTGTTTACCGATGATTACAGAGAGGCGGGTATTGGAGTCCTCGCTCTCAATCACCTGATCAGTTTTTCCGACCTCCTTTAAGAAAGGGAGCAGTATGAGATCTCTGGAAGGCACTCTGATACTGATTGGCGCAGTTCTCTGGGGAGTAGCATTCTACTTCGGAATCAATGCGGGTACCTGGGTACTGGGCAAGTGGGGGATATTCCTGATTGCTCTGGCTGTTGTTCTCCGGGTAATTGAATTCCTTATCCCCAACAGGAAGCCCCAGCCTATACGGCCCAAGGCTCCTTCCCGCAAGTGTCCAGTGTGTGGTAAACCGGCGGTATCAGGTTCACAATACTGCAGTTACCATACCCGTTACGGTCCGGAGGAGGATCGACGCTGAGCAGTGCGAAAGTTCTTGCAGTAATTCTTTCCGTAACGCTTGTGCTGGCGGTTGGATACCGGATTGTCAGTGGATTGCATACCGTTGAGGCCAGTCGTACATTCCCTGTCCTTGGCACATTTGCTACAGTAATTATTACAGTGGAAGAGGAGGAGGCGCAAATGCTTCTCCACAAAGCTGATTCGCTTCTTACTTATCTGGATACCCAACTGGGCAGGTTCAGTGAAGCCGGACAGCTTCACACCCTGAACACCACCTGCGTCATTTCAACAGACACTGAGCTTGCGGAGATAGTCCGCAGGTCGGATGCCCTGGTTCAAGCTACAGAGAACGGTTTTAACCCCGCGCTGGGAGTTCTTTCCGAGGTCTGGGGTTTTCCTGAAGCGGATGCGGTACCCGACTCCAGTGCCATTCAGCAGGCACTGGCATACACCGGCTGGGACGCAGGGGTGCACATAAACGCTGACTCGATAACTATTGATCAGAACACAGTTCTGGACTTCGGCGCGATTGCCAAGGGATATGCCGTTGATCGGACATATGACATGCTTATTGAGCTCGGAGCAACCGAGTGTCTTGTTGAAGCGGGCGGTGAAATCAGGTGCGGCAGCTCAACCGGCAGAATCTGGCACATAGGAGTTCGCCATCCCAGAAATGAAAGCCTTACGGGTATTCTGGCAATAACTGCGGGGGCAGTCGCCACGAGTGGTGACTATGAGTGTTATTTCGTAGAGGATGATGTGAGATACAGCCATCTTCTTGACTCTGAAACAGGTTATCCTTCCCGGAATGCCGCCAGCGCAACGGTTATAGCCGGAGACTGCGCCACCGCTGACGCAATGGCTACTGCCGCCGCGGTTGCCGGGCCACTTAAAGCACGAAATTTTCCACTGGAAACATATACCGCTATGATTATAATAACGGCAGACGGGAATAATCACTGCGAAACGCATGAATTCGGGGAGATCCCATGGGCAGAGTAACGCAAAGAAGAGAACAGTGCCGTATCTGTCCCCATGCATGCATTTTTACTGAAGAGCACCCGCTTGGCAGATGCAGGGTAAGGGGGCTTGGAAACCCCGGTTACGGAATGTGTGTGGGTCTGGCGGTTGACCCCATAGAAAAGAAACCCATAAGAGACTTCCACAGGGGGGCAACACTTCTTTCCACTGGCCCGAACGGATGCAACCTCACATGCCTTAACTGTCAGAACTGGCACATAAGTCAGCAGGAATCTACTTCTGTACAGTACCTGAGTCCCACAAACCTCGCTGCTGTCGCCATGAAAAAAAGCGATGGCCTGGCATTCACTTATACAGAGCCCACAATCTGGTATGAGTACATAATGGACACAGCTCCACTGGTAAGAGAGAAAAACGGAATTGTCATCATGGTCTCCAACGGTTATGTGAACAGAGAACCCCTTCAGGATCTTATCACTGTTACAGATGCCTGGAACATTGATCTGAAGGCATGGAGTAATGATTTCTACAGAAAGATATGCGGGGGAGACCTTGCTACGGTAAAGAATTCCATTGAAACGGTAGCTGCGAGCAGTTGCCATCTGGAACTCACCTGGCTTCTGATTCCCGGTCACAATGACGATCCGGATCAGATTACAGATGCCGCGAAATGGATAAAGGCAGCAACAGGAGAGAATACAACTCTTCATGTATCAAGGTACTTCCCAAGGTACAAAATGAGTATCCCCGCAACGCCGATTCCCGCACTGAACAACGCTGTAAGACTTTTCAGAAGGTATCTTAAGAATGTCTACCCGGGCAATATTTAAAAAGGGAGATATTCTGCTTGCGGCAGTTGTCTTTGCCGTAGCTCTGTTATGGAGTCAATGCAACAGAAAAAACAACTCTGAACCTCAAAGCCTCCGTATTGTTACAGCGCACACGGATGACACCATCAGTCTCTTCCGGGACACAGTAATAACGATGGAACACCTTGTCATTGAAGTCAGAAACGGGAGCGCAGCAATAACCGGTTCGGACTGTCCAACACAACAGTGCGTCCGAACCGGTTACATTTCCGC
>JAUVIS010000140.1 GCA_030592635.1 Candidatus Fermentibacteraceae bacterium
ACTCAGATCTTTGTTCTCAGAGATTTGAGTAAGTAACAGGCTTAAGAGCTGATCGCTGACTATGTAGTCATCGGCACCGGTGATCTCCGCAAGATTTCTGTTCCTTACATCTCTCATTTCGCTTACCAGAGAGAAATGCTCTCCAAGTTTGTCCGCTATGTCTCTTATGTGCAGAAGGGTCATCAGGGTGGATGAGTCTGCCGTCTGTACATCAAGATTGTCAGAGTAGCTGAGAAGAATGATGTGGTCGTACTGCTGTATAGACAGACTTTCCAGTACGCTGCGATCAGTGGTGTTTCCGGGTGTGTACTGAACATCAAGATTTTCCATGCTTTCCGGCAGTTCGGGGTGACATAGAGTATTATCCGCAACCAGCATGAGACTGGAACCTGGTGGAAGGTAGTTTGAAAGTTCTCTGATAATTATTGGAGCTCTCCAGTTCCAGCCCATCATGATTATTTTCCTGGAGGTACTTTCTTCTTCAGCTGCATGAGAAATGGATTCATTCTGTATCTCTACGCTGATCCTTCCGGAAGGAATAACGGTGTCATCATCCTCAGAGATTGCAATAACTGAGTCACCGGCAGAAAATACTCGGTTCACAGGTGGATTTAACACTATTTGTCCATCTTCCTGCTTCAGCCCGATCAGGCTGCTGGTTTCATACATCACAAGAGCCTTACTGAATGTTATTCCGGTAAGTGAGGGTTCTTTCTGAAAATATATTTCGTCTCCATCGTAATCAAGAAGCTCCTGGTAAATCACGGAAAGACCGGACTGAAGACATGTTTGAGCTGCCATTCTGGCAATGAGGTCACCGGCAAGAATTACTTCAGCCTGTCTGCCGCCAACAATTCTTGCTACTTGGATATTATCCGGGTCGCTGATCAGTGCAACCATGTGTACCGGCTTGTCCATTTCAGCGGCTTGACCGGTAATTGCCAGCATGATCTTGATAACTTCGGGATCCGGGTTCTCGCTGTCAGGAGAGAGGATAATTATAGACTTTGAGGTGTGAAGACTCATTCTCTCCAGATCACCGGGTTCAGCAGGTTTTCCGTTTCGACAAACGATTCGGGTGTTTCTGAGATTCGGAACTTTCTCTCTGATTTCTTCTTCCATCTCTATTTTGTCTCTGTCCGCCATGATAGTGACGCTGGGATTTTTTTGATTTTCATTTGCAATGGAAAGTTCAGATACAATGGTGAATACCTGCTCTGACCAGCCGAGAATGACAGTGTGTCCAGCTTCCACAACCCTGGATCGGCCCTTTCTGAGAGAGTCAAGTTTTGCCTCCAGCCCCGTTGTTAGAATACCTATGAGTGTACTGAAGATGAAAATACCGCTGAAGGTTACAATCAGCATGCTTAAGAGAAATCCCGGGCCTCCCTGATCTCCACCTATGGTTCCGGGATCCATTGTTCTCATAAGGCTCATCCACAGCAGAGTAGGAAATCCTTCGTTCTCCGGTGCGGTTCCTGTGACCATGATGATTATGGAAAAGACTAAAATGAGTATTGCGGACAAGATTCCCAGCCATACAATGAGCCCGGCTGTCCCACGGGACATCATTGTATCAAATGCGTATCTGAATCGATCTTTTCGACTGAACCCGTTACTCATGAATATCTCCTGAAGGTAAAAGAAAAATATTTGCTGAAGGGTGGAAATTACTCATTCAGAAGAGAAGAAGCAATTCCCTTCTGCCGGCAGGTATTGAGAAACGCTTCCATATCAGATCTTGAAAGAATGCTTTTGCGAATAGATTCCGATGTTATGTTTGAAATCCGGGATCCAAGCAATTCCAGCGCTTCTTTGAGAAAATGGATGACTTTTACGGAGTCCCCCTGTTTTTCCAGTACTCGAAAAAGGTTACCGTACATATAGACTATCTCGTCGGGAGTTGTTTCTCCGGCGTCAGCGATAGACTGTTTGATCATCGCCGCAGCACTGCTGATGCTTTCCTGTTCATCCTCTGTGGAGTGAAGCAGTACTCCATTGAAATGCAAAAGCCGGTTCTGGAATGTGTGCCCGGTGGTTTTGTCTGCAATATCACAAAGAATTTTCCGGCAGGCCTGATAGTCTTCTGTGCTCAGAAGGGCCTTCACCCTGTTCAATTCTGCATCGCATTCCATTTCCACACATTCGAGTTCAGCGAATATCAGAGAGGCATTAAGGAAATATTCAGCAGCCTGGCTGTTCCTGTCATTCACCATCGAAAGTTTTCCAAGTCCCAGTTGACCGTAAGCCATACCCAGACGATTACCGATCTTGCTGTTCAGCTCTATGTACATCTGGAAATATCTCTTTGCCAGATCAAGCATGTTGAGTTGTGTATAGGTTTCCGCAAGATTGTAGTAGCCAATAGCCAGTCCCAGCTGATCATCAAGACGATTGTTCAATTTGATTACTTTTTTGAGGCTGTCCAGCATGGAATCGTAATCGCCATTGTATGCATAGAGTTCGTGCATGTTATTCAGGATCAGAGCTTCGCCTGTTGGATCTTTCTCTCGAATACAGATTTCGAGTCCTTTCCGGTATTGCTCCAGAGCTATTTCCCGGGAGCCAGTTTCATATTCAAGGTCTGCCAGCCTGGCGAAATACATACCTTCAAGAGCTTTATCAATTCCAGTTGCTGCAATTCCCAGAAGTCGTCCGGCGATCTCCAGCTTGTCTGCCGCTTCGTGCAGTCTGTTCTGCAGTCTGCATATGAACGAAGTTTCCAGCAGAGCACCGACCATATTGTTAATCAGAACCCCGGAGGGTGACCCAGTCGAGTCACCTACGGAAACAGCCTTTTCGAAGTACTCCAGTGCGCTGGGGTACATGCTCCGGCGCTGGTAGTTTCTGCCCAGGCGGTAGAAGATCGCACAAAGATCCACAGGATCATCAGTGAGAGAAAGGGCGTTTATCAAATGCTCTTCCGCCAGTTCAGCCTTTCCAGTTATGGAGAACAGAATGCCTATGTTGATGTGGGCTCGCAGGAAACCTGTTTGACTGGTATCGCTGGAGACTCGACTCAGGTATTCCTGATACCAGTGAATGGATTCAGAATGGAGTCCCTGGGAAAATGATTCATTGGCTGCTTTTCCGGAGTATTCCACCGCTTTGGAATTGTTTCGACTGTTGCAGAAATGGTAGGCAATTGCCGCCGTCAAGTCCTGCCCGACAGACTTTTCTCTGTTTTCCAGAAATGCCGCGGTTTTCTCGTGTAGAATCTGTCGGAGAGAAGGGGAAATCTTTGAAATCAACTGACTTCTCATTACACCGTATGAAAAGGTGTAGCGGTTTCCATCATCCTTGATCAATTCCAGTTCAACGAAGCGATCCAGTATTTCTGCAAGATTGTATTCATCCATGGAAGTGAGTTCACTGAGCAGTTCAAGATCAAGAAGGTCTCCAGCAAGGGCTGCTCTTTTCAGGACTTTCATTTCAGTAGCGGAGCAGGTACCCAGCATTATCTCTATTGCGGAAAAAATATCACCGGGCAGCTCTTCTTCCTCCGGCTCCTTCCAGAGGCAGATGTCTCTTTTTCCTATACTGAGGTAACCCATTCCCAGCCCCCAGCTGATGAGTTTTCGCAGAAAAAGAGCATTTCCACCGCTCTGTCTCATCATGTAGCTCAACACTTCATCAGGGATTCCGGGGGTTTTCATCGCAAAGAAAACCATAGTTCTCACATCCGGCTGACTCAGGGGACCCAGATGGATTCTCTTTGATGGCATGCTGATCCATACGGGCTTCAGCGGTTTGAAAGTGTCTGAATTCCGACTGATTCCAATGTAGAGGATATTAGACTCCGGTACGGAAGACACTGCTTCGGCAACAAGCTGAATGCATTTACCGGAAGCCCATTGCAGATTATCCATAACGACAACAAACGGATTAATCCTGGAGATCTCTCTGAGAATTTTTCCCAGATCTTTCCGGTTTCTTGCTTTTTCCTCGTCCGAAGTGACAGATATGGTTCTGCGGGTTTCCCTGAATGCGAATTCAGCAAGTTGTTCCGCGGTCGAGCGCTCAATTGATATGACTGCCCTTTTCAGATGCGTCAGCTGACTATCCGAGAGCCAGTCCAGAGCTTTTCTGACTGTTTCAAGAATCAGGAAGTTTTCTTCCTGGAAGACTGGATGAGCTTCCACTGTGAATACAGGCATATTCCTGAACTGACAGTAGTTCAGCATTTCATTCACAAGTTTTGTTTTTCCTGAGCCCTGGAAGCCCGTTAACAGACAAAACCTGGCAGAGTCCCCGGTTGCATTGTCAACCAGTTCTCTCAGTTGTTGCAGTTCATCTCTTCTTCCAACCATGTGGGAAAAGTTCGGTTCTGCGTCTCTGAGGAATTTAAGATCATCCGCAAGAACAAATCGCCCTCTTCCTGTTTCCTTTGCATGATAAAGTGCCTGATCCGCCATTGAGACAAGATCAGATATTTCTTTGTCAGCAGATTTGCTTTGAGCAATTCCCATGGAAACACTGATCTTCAGCCCACCGGGGAATTCACTTTTCCCGAACTCGAAAAGAAGCCGTTGGGCAAGATCCAGAGCACTGTCTCCACCGGTGTCCGGAAGAATAACAATAAACTCATCTCCCCCGAAACGCAGAGCGTGATCATTGCTCTTGAGGCTGACCTTGATAATATGTCCCGCATGAGCGAGTATCTCGTCACCAGCAAGGTGGCCGTATATGTCGTTGACGAGTTTGAAATGGTCTATGTCTATTATTACCAGGGACCATGGGCGTTTTCGTGATGAAAACTGTTCATTCAGAAAGGGAAGCCCGGACCTGTCTTTCAAGCCAGTCAGTGGATCGACACCGGTTACTCTGGTTATTACACTCATCGAATTGACGGCTGCTCCGGCAGGCACATTTTCCAATCCCTTTCTGTGGCACACACACGACCACATACTACGTTAGATAAGCATATTTCATTCCATCTGCAAAGGGCAGAATAGTGTCTGCTATTGAAGTTAAGTCTGCAGTTCCTGTTGCATTTGCAGGGGCACAATCAGTGTTTAGAGAGTGTTCTATCTACCTGTATGCTCATCAAGCCAGTTGCTTGTTTCCCAAAGGGTGTGCAGTACTGATTCTCTCGATGAGTACGAGTGTCCTTCCAGGGGAAGCATCACAAGTCTTGCTGTTCCCCCCGTGCCCTTTATGGCTCCAAACAGCCGTTCGCTCTGAATGGGAAATGTACCGGAGTTACTATCCTCTGCCCCGTGAATTATCAGCAGAGGTTCATTTATTCTGTCAGCGAACATAAAGGGAGACATCTGCCAGTATACATCGGGAGCCTCCCAGAGAGAACGGTCTTCCGACTGAAAACCGAAAGGTGTAAGAGTTCTGTTGTAAGCCCCGGATCTTGCCAGCCCGGCTGCGAAAATATCGGAAT
>JAUVIS010000109.1 GCA_030592635.1 Candidatus Fermentibacteraceae bacterium
GTATATGGGCCTTGGGGACATTCATAAAGCTCTTGATGTAATCAGGAACTCTTCTGATCCACAGTCACTTCCCCTCCTGGCCAGACTGCACGACCTTTCAGGAACCCCCGCTTCCGCTCTTCAGCCTCTGAAAGAAGGGCTGAGAAAAGCGGGGGGCTCTGATAAAGTTGATATCTACTGCGCTCTCAGAAGTCTTGAAATGCGCCTGGGAATCCATGAGGATGCTTTAAAACATGCGGAGTCAGCCGTTGCTCTGGCTCGCGGGCTGGCAAGCGTTCCTCATCTTGTCAAAAGCCTCCAGGAGCGGGGGCGGACGCTGCAGGTTACCGGTAACTGGAAAGGAGCATTGGAAGACTACAGAACCGCTGTGCAGTTCCATGACGAAAGTGCCCTTTCGTTCACAAGACCCCCCCATGTAGACATGTTCGTTCTGGAGTTGAAGATGGGGAACATTTCCGCAGCCGGAGAAACAATGTGCAAACTGAGAAACTACTCAGCATCAGGGGGAATACTGCAGAAACAGATGCTGAACATGCTGGAGGCTTACAGGGGCGTACTGCTGGGAAGCGGAGAACGGGCTCTTCCCTGTGCCCTCAGAGCAGCCGAACTGGCCGGCAGGCATGAGCTTGTACTCTACTTCGGGATAAGCACACTTTACGCCGGTCAGCTTTACATACAGGCTGGAGACCGCTCCAGGGGTATAGACCTTATCAGACAGGCACGATCCAGAGGCCATGTACTCGGAGACAGGCATCTCGTCTGCCTCACAGAGATAGAACTGCTGCTGGATCAGGAAACAAGAAACCTTGCAGAGAACGACATTGGCACTCTTGCCGGAGAGTTGCCTGAAGAATTCGCGGCTCTGCAGATAATATCGGGAGCGAATAAAGAAGAGGGTTTCCGGCAACTTCTCGCCCTCCCTTCTCCCCTGCTTGCCTGCAGGCTTGCTGAAAGCCGCGGTCTGCCTGATGACCCTCATGAGAGAAAGCGCATTATCCGCTGGAGAAAAGACGTACTGAATCAACTGAGCGAAAGAGAACGGGAAAACTATAATGGCCTGTTCGAAACAGAATGGGACAATGTTTCTTCTAATCGATTTACCGAACCAATGATCAACAACACGCTGGGAATCGTTTCCAACTGGATACAGAGCTACCTTGAAGGTGAATCATCTCTCTCTGATCTCGCGGAATCACTCAGTCTGAAAATAGTATCCACCACTGAAGATCAGGGAATGATTCCCGTTCCCGGAAGCAATCCTTTGTATTGCAGTGGCACCGCTGCAATGGAGGTGGCTCCGTTTCTGGAGCCTGTAGCGGCAGTACTGGCGACCGGTCCTGCGGATAAGCAACTCCCCGAAAAAAAAGACAAACTGTCTGAGATGATAATCGGTGACTCCCGGGGGATGAGGAAGATAAGATTCGAGCTGGAAAGGGTAGCACCTGAAAGCGTTCCAGTTCTCATATCAGGAGAGACTGGAACCGGCAAGGAACTTTGTGCCAGAGCAATCCACATAGCAGGTAAAAGAAGACAGGGAAGCTTTGTGCCGGTGGACTGCGGAGCAATTCCCGAAGCTCTTATGGAGTCAGAGTTCTTCGGCGCGGCCCGGGGAGCTTATACCGGAGTAAACTATCCTCGAAGAGGACTTCTTGAAGAGGCTGACGGGGGCACCCTGTTCCTTGATGAAATAGGCAACCTGCCTCTGCATATGCAGGCAAAACTCCTGCGGGTTCTGGACACTGGGATTTTCAGAAGACTGGGAGAAACAAGGGAACGAAGCACTGACTTAAGGCTTGTGGCGGCCACAAACGCAGATGTGGAAAAACAGATAGCTCAAAGGTCTTTCAGAACTGATCTTTACTACCGGATATCTGTCGTCCGTATAGATCTGCCTCCTCTGCGGGACAGGCTGGAAGATATTCCTCAACTGGTCTCGCACTTCACTTCGAAGAGTCTCAGCAGGGGGGCTCTCGGACTTCTCTCTTCACACCGATGGCCCGGCAACATCCGGGAGCTTTCCAATGTACTGAAGAGAGCTTCAATAGCCTCCACCGGAGATGTCATTCGGAGGAGTCATATTTCATTCAACACAGTTGGGGATGCAGGCGCAGAAACCTGTACTCTTCACGAAGCAATAAGGCTGCACATAAAGCAGACTGTTGAATCCTTCGGAGGCAGCAGAGCGAAAGCTGCAAAGGCGTTGAAGTGTGATCCCAAGACGCTGAGAAAGTATCTTGCAGAGGCTGAAGTGCAGTAGATAGTATTCGCTTTCCGCCACTTGACCGGAGCAGCGGTGAAGAATATGCTGATGCATACTTTTCCCCCGGCAGGAAACTCTTATCTCAGACACAGACCGTAACCTGAAAATCGGAGGGCAATCCATGCACAGAATCCTGTACAAAGAAACTCTTGGCCCTGATGTTACTCTCTACAGACTGCACGCACCTGATGTCGCAGCATATCGGGAGCCTGGACAATTCGTCCTGATTCGAATCTGCGACGAGGGTGAGAGGATACCGATTACGCTCGCGGATGTGGACCGTGATGAAGGAAGCATTACCCTCATAATACAATCTGTAGGGAAAACAACTTTAAAACTCGCTCAGATGGAAATAGGCGACTCGATTCCCGACATCGCCGGACCACTGGGAAAAGCCACACACATAGAAATGGTGGGACATGTGCTGTGTGTGGGCGGAGGAATCGGTACTGCCCCCCTCTACCCGGTTGCCAAAGCCATGAAGGATGCCGGTAACGAAGTAACGAGTATTCTCGGAGCAAGATCGGAAAACCTGCTGATCCTTGAGGATAGAATGCGAGCGGTGAGTGACAAGGTGGTTATTACCACTGATGATGGTTCAAAAGGGAAAAAGGGGCTTGTCACAGACGCAATCAGCGAGCTTGTAGAACAGGGGGCGAAGTTCGATCAGTGTATTTGCATGGGACCTCCCATAATGATGAAATTCGTCTGCCTGCTTACGAAGAAACTGGGCATTCCAACCGTAGTAAGTCTGAACCCCATAATGGTGGATGGAACAGGCATGTGCGGCGGATGCAGGGTAACAGTTGGCGGCAAAACAAAATTCGCCTGCGTGGACGGACCGGAATTTGATGGTCACGAGGTTGATTTTGATGAGATGATGGCCCGTCTCAACACCTACAGAAATGAGGAGAAAATCTCCCTTGAGCGCTACTCGGATGAAACCGGCTGCCGACTGGAAGCGTCGCTGAAAGGGGGAGCGAAATGAAACCGGCGGAAAGACTGAAAATACCCCCGACCTCCATGCCGGAACAGGATCCAAAGGAAAGAATACACAATGTGCGTGAAGTACCCCTTGGTTATACCCCCGAAATGGCGATGGTGGAAGCGCAAAGATGTCTTCAATGTAAAACGCCTTTCTGTATTGAGGGCTGCCCTGTGGGCATTGATATTCCCGGCTTTATCCGCGCAATCGAACAGGGAGACTTCAGCGAGGGTGTGCGAGTGCTGAAACAGAAA
Organism: Candidatus Fermentibacteraceae bacterium; assembly: GCA_030592635.1. Classification (GTDB taxonomy): domain Bacteria; phylum Fermentibacterota; class Fermentibacteria; order Fermentibacterales; family JCC-6; genus Sabulitectum. The sequence continues at coordinate 3,500 of JAUVIS010000109.1, forward strand.
AACCTCCTGCCGGCAGTCTGCGGAAGAGTTTGTCCCCAGGAAGAGCAGTGTCAGGCGGTCTGTGTGATCGGAAAGGCAAAGAAGGATCCCACAAAAGCGGTGATGATAGGCAAACTTGAGATGTTCCTGGCGGACTGGGAAAGAAAGCAGGGAGAACTCGCAACACCTCCGGAGGTCAGAAAAACCGGGAAAAAAGTAGCAGTCGTCGGAGGAGGTCCGGCCGGGCTGACAGTTGCGGGAGATCTTATCAAGTACGGTCACGATGTAACAGTCTATGAGGCTTTCCACAAGGCCGGTGGTGTGCTGGTTTACGGAATCCCCGAGTTCCGGCTGCCAAAGGCTATTGTACAGGCGGAAGTGGATTACCTGGAAAAACTCGGGGTAAAATTCCGCTACAATTTCATTGTTGGAAAAACAGCTCCAGTCGCGAAAATCGTGGAAGAGAACGACGCTGTTTTCATCGGAACCGGAGCGGGGCTGCCCAGATTCATGCATGTAGAGGGAGAAAATCTGCTGGGCGTTCTTTCTGCAAATGAGTATCTCACCAGAGCAAATCTCATGAAAGCTTACAGCTTTCCGCAATCCGATACACCCATAGTAAACGGTAGAACGGTTATAACCGTCGGCGGCGGAAATGTGGCTATGGACTGCGCCAGAACAGCACTGAGGATGGGAGCAGAGCGATCTCTGATAGTCTACAGAAGAGCGGAAGAACAGATGCCGGCAAGGCTTGAGGAAATTCATCATGCGAGAGAAGAAGGTGTTGAATTCCATCTGCTGAACAATCCCGTACGGCTGACCGGCAATGATAAGGGATGGATAACCGGCGCCGAGCTTATCAGAATGGAGCTTGGAAAACCGGATGCTTCCGGCAGAAGACGCCCCATTGCCATAGAGGGCTCAGAATATGTTATGGAAACTGACATACTGATCGTGGCTATAGGCAACAGTCCGAATCCTCTCGTTCCAAGTTCCTACCCGGAACTCGATGTTACGAACTGGGGCGGAGTTATTGTAAATGAGGTAACAGGTCAGACCTCCGTTCCCGGAGTATTCGCCGGTGGAGATATCGTCCTTGGTGCAGCTACTGTTATTCTGGCAATGGGTCACGGCAGACGAGCGGCCAGAGCAATGAATCTGTACCTTTCCTCAGGGCGCTGGACAGATCTTGAGGACAGCCTTGAACTGTGCAGGGCGGAAGTACGTTGACAGCAGATATGTTATTGACTTCAGGGGAAGCGGGTTTTAGCGTTCACCCGCCCGTATCTTTTATTAACAACAGAGGAGGAAACCATTGAAGGGCCGAGTACTCATAATAGACGATGAGGCCGAAATCCGCAGAAATCTTACCTTCGGTCTCACACAGGAAGATTATTCCGTGGTGGCATGCCCCGATGGAATATCAGCAATACACGAACTCAACCAGTCCAGAAACAAAGGTCTCGCATACGATTACCTGATCACAGATATCTTCATGCCTGACATTGACGGGCTGAAGATACTGAAGGTAATCAAGAACCAGTATCCTGATCTTCCAGTGCTTGTGATTACAGGTTTCGGTGACGAAAGGCTGATGATGACTGCCCTTGCCGAACACAACACAGGCTTTCTGAACAAGCCCTTCGAGATTCCGGAGCTTGTCAGCGCTCTTGAGGAACTTACCCCCGGGAAAACAGCAACAGATTCCGCCGTCGAACAGGTTGATGACGGAATGCGTGAATCCATAAGCGCATACCTCACAATAAAGATCACTGATTCAGAGAACAGCATGGAGATATTCGACAAACTCCACTCTATGCCGGGCATCCAGTCATGCGATGCGGTTCGGGGCGATTTCGATGTTGTTCTTCTGGCTCAGGCGGAATCAGCCGCCGGAGTTGAAGAAGTGTTTGATGCTGTAAGAGCCATTAATGGTATTCAAGTTCTCTCCATGTCTCAGGTTGAGCGTCCAAAGCTTGACAGGGATGTGGATCAGTTCATCGACACCTACCAGAAAGCTGTGAAACGGGAAGCCCAGGCCGGAGCAAGAAGACAGCCGGGCAGTATGAGCTACATCATTGTAGATGTTGATCCGGATTCAATCCAGCAGATATTCACAACTGTTTTCTTCATTGATGAGGTTCTTGTCTGTGATGTTATCGAAAACGGAACCAAGCTTGTGGGCATGATTACCGGCCATGGCGCGGTAGGCAGAACTCCCAGAATAATCGAAAAACTGAGTCAGATCGACGGAGTACTCCGGGTCAGGGAGGCAAGAGTAATAAAGCTTTTTGACGACTGACAGAATAGACGCATAGAGATAATAGAAATAATTCTGATCTTCACCAACCCCGTGAGGAGAGTTCTCCTCCCGGGGTTCCGGTGGTGATTATGAAGGGAGTGATGAAAACGGCTGCCAAGAAGGAAAGTTTCAACTACAGGCTCTGGAAGTACGACGGCGCACCGGGGGAACTGATTCCCCTCCTGCAGTCTGCCCAGGAGCATTTCGGATATGTCCCCAGGCGAGCTATTACCTACATTTCAGGAGTTACGGCGATTCCGGAATCCGACATCTACGGTGTCATTACTTTTTACAGTCAATTCAGACTTCAACCCATGGGCAAGTTTGTTGTCAGGGCATGCGCCGGAACCGCCTGTCATGTGTCGGGCGCCAAGGCCATTATCGATACAATTGAAGACGAACTGGGAGTTGAAGTTGGGGACACATCCGAGGATGGTCTCTTCACATTCCTTACAGTTGCCTGCATCGGCTGCTGTTCTCTGGCTCCGGTAATGATGATCAATGACGACACTCATGGCCGTCTCACCCCGGCATCTCTGCGGAAAATACTCAAGGAGTACCGAAGAAAGGGAAAAGAGATTGCCGAAGGCGCGGTTGGTGCATCCTGATGATATCACACAGAAATTTCCAGGGAGCGGATAGATGAAGAAGATAATTGTTGGAATGGGAACCTGTGGTCTTTCCGCCGGCGCTCAACCGGTGTATGACAAGCTTAAGGCATTGTCGGAAAACCACCCGGAAACCTGCAAGCTTGATATCACCGGGTGCATAGGTATGTGTTTCCGTGAACCGCTTGTTGAGATACAGGACGAAACGGGAAGAACCATATACGGTGATGTCTCTGCGGAATCCGCGGAAGAAATATTTAATGAGCATATTCTGAATGGCAGGAAGATTGACGATGAAAGAATTATCTACGGCGTCAA
>JAUVIS010000113.1 GCA_030592635.1 Candidatus Fermentibacteraceae bacterium
ACAGATAAATAATGCAATGGGACACAATCCCGGACCCCTTTCCGACAGCATTGTCAGGGAAGTCATCCGATTCATCATGAACAACCTGGGGAGGGGATAGCATGCTTGTACGTGAAATCAGGGTGGGGAGTGTCATTTTCGGTGGATCGGAAATTGTACTTATCGCAGGTCCGTGCTCTGTTGAAAACGAAGAGATGGCTATGCTTACCGCAAAAACTGTTGTCGAATGCGGTGCGAAAATGCTTCGGGGTGGTTCATGGAAACCTCGTACATCTCCATATTCATTTCAGGGGCTGGGAGCGGACGCTCTGAAAATCCTGCGAAAAGCAGGGAATGAATACAATGTTCCCGTGGTGAGCGAGGTGATGTCCGCGGAGCAGATAGAGATTGCTTCCGAGTATGTGGATATGCTTCAAGTTGGTGCCCGGAACATGCACAACTTTACTCTTCTTACTGAGATCGGGCGCAGTGGTATGCCTGTTCTGTTGAAGAGGGGTTTCATGGCTACAGTGGAGGAATGGCTGCTCGCCGCGGAATATATTCTTAAAGAGGGAAACGAGAGCGTGGTTTTGTGTGAAAGGGGAATCAGAACCTTTGAAACATGGACTCGTGCTACTCTGGATATTTCCGCAGTACCGCTTGCGAGGAATTCTCTGGGTCTTCCGGTGATTGTTGATCCGTGTCATGCTGCGGGCAGAAGAGATCTTATTCTGCCTCTGTCCCTTGCCGCGCTGGGTGCCGGAGCTGACGGTCTTATGATTGAGGTGCATCCAGATCCGGATAAGGCTCTTTCCGACGGAGGACAGTCTCTTTCGCTCGAGCAGTTCAAGTTGTATTCAGAGAAGATCGGTGCCGCCCGGCAGTCACCGTGTCGCTTAAAGGAAAAAACCAGGAGGTAGACAAGTGCATTTTGGAATACTCACCGGTGGCGGTGACGCTCCGGGATTGAACGCTGTAATCAGGGGTGTGGTTGTTCGTGCTGAATCAGGCGGACACAAAGTAACCGGTTTTCTCAGAGGGTGGAAGGGCGCAATTGAAAACACCACAGTCTCCCTGAATCGCGAGGCAGTTCGTGACATACACACCCAGGGAGGAACGATTCTTTTCTCATCCAGAACCAATCCGAAAAGAATTGAGAACGGACTGGAAAGAATAAAGGAAACTCTGAAAGAGAATGATATTGATGTTCTTATCGCCCTGGGTGGAGAGGATACCCTGGGCGTAGCGGATTCCCTGGGCGAAATGGGAGTTTTTGTGATTGGTGTGCCAAAAACCATTGACAATGATCTGTCAGCAACTGATTACACATTCGGGTTCGACAGCGCCATAAATAATGTAATGGACGCTATTGATAAGCTCAAGACTACAGCCAAAAGCCACGAGAGAGTTATGGTGGTTGAGATAATGGGTCGCCACGCGGGCTGGATGGCACTGTACGGTGGCATGGCCGGAGGTGCACATGTGATTCTTACGCCCGAAAAGGAGTTTGATACCGATGAAGTTTGCGCACTGCTGAAAAAGCGCTACGAGCAGGGAAGAAGGTATGCCATTGTGGCTGTGGCTGAAGGGGCAATTGATCCGGGTCTTGCCCGTCATGTTTATCATTCAGCAGAAACGGATTCATTCGGCCATGTTCAGCTCGGTACCGGTATTGGAATCGGTGAGGTGCTGAAGAACGAGATAGAAGACAGAACCGGTCTTGAAACCAGGCATGTTGTTCTCGGTCATGTTCAGCGCGGGGGAAGCCCCTCGGCATTTGACCGGGTGCTTGGCACCAGACTCGGCGTTAAGGCTGTAGAGATTGGCGAATCCGGCGAGAATCGCAAGATGGCTGCGCTTAGAGGTACTGAAGTGGTAGCAGTTGATTTGTCGGAAGCTGTTGGAACTCTTAAAACCGTCCCGGAAGAACACATTAAAACAGCCGAACTTTTCTTCGGCTGATATATTGAGGAGGAGAAAACTGTGTCAGTAAAAGTAGCCATAAACGGGTTTGGTCGAATCGGCAGACTGGTTTACAGACAGTCTCTGAAACATGATGAAATTGATATAGTAGCTGTGAACGACCTGACAGATCCCGGAATGCTCGCGCATCTTTTAAAATACGATTCAGTTCACGGAGTGTTCCCCGGTGAGGTTAAGGTAGAGGGAGATAGAATTGTCGCCGGCAGAGACTCCTTTGTTGTATCAAGCCAGCCGGATCCGTTGAAGCTGCCCTGGAAAGAGATGGGTGTGGACATTGTTATTGAATCCACCGGTTTTTTCAGAACCAGAGAAAAGGCTGCATATCACATGCAGGCAGGCGCGAAGAAAGTAATAATAAGTGCTCCGGCAAAAGGTAAGCCCGGAGCTGACCTGACAGTGGTTTTCGGAGTCAATTCAGATCTTTACGACCCGAAAGTACACGATATTGTAAGTACCGCCAGCTGCACCACCAACTGTCTTGCACCAGTCGCAAAAGTTCTCAATGACACCTTTGGTATTGAAACGGGTGTAATGACTACAATTCACGCATACACCAATGATCAGAGAATCCTTGACCTTCCCCATTCCGACATGAGAAGAGCCCGCTCAGCTGCTGTTAATGTTATTCCCACAACCACAGGCGCTGCCGCTGCTGTTGCTCTTGTAATTCCGGAACTTAAAGGTAAGCTTGATGGAATGGCAGTTAGAGTTCCTGTGCCGGATGGTTCTCTGGTGGATCTGGTCTGCATGCTGAAGACCGATGCTACAGAAGAGGCTGTGAACAATGCAATGAAAGCTGCTTCAGAGAAGTCCATGAAAGGTGTTCTTCAGTATACGGATGAACCAATTGTTTCATCTGATGTCGTGGGTAACCCCTACAGCAGCATCTTTGACAGTGGAATCACAAAGATGATCGGACCCCGTATGCTGAAAGTTCTGTCCTGGTACGATAATGAATTCGGCTATTCTTCCAGAATGGTTGACATGCTTCTGCTCATGGCCGCAAAGGGGTTCTGACATGCAGTATCCTTCAATTCGAGATCTGAAGACCGGAGGGAAGAGGATATTTCTAAGGGCCGACCTCAATGTTCCAATTGAGGACGGGAAGATACTTGATGATACGAGGATAAGATCGGTACTCAGAACTATCCGCTATCTCATTGAACAGGGCTCTCCAGTTGTTATTGCCTCCCATCTCGGCAGACCGAAAGGGAAAATAGTCCCGGATCTCAGTATGAAGCCCGTCGCGGAGAAACTGAAGGAAATACTGACAGAAACCCGGATTCTCTTTGCCAGAGACTGTGTTGGCAAAAGGGTAGAGGCTATGGCTGCCGGTCTTCGGCCCGGAGAGATTCTCGTTCTTGAAAACCTTCGCTTTCATCCCGAGGAGACTGCAAATAATCTTGAATTCGCAAAAAAGCTGGCTGTGCTGGGAGATATCTATGTAAACGACGCATTCGGTACCAGCCACAGGAAGCACGCATCAATGGTTGGTGTTCCGGAGATTCTGGGTGGAGGCTATGTCGGTTTCCTTGTAGAAAAGGAGCTGCGTGTTTTTGGAGAACTTATAAGACATCCCAGGAAGCCGTATACGGTAATTCTGGGCGGAGTCAAAGTCAGTGACAAGGTTGCCGTGATAGAAAATGTTCTGCCCAAACTGGATAACCTCATAGTTGGTGGAGCCATGGCTTTTACCTTTTTTAAGGCAATGGGTCTTGAGACAGGTACAAGCATTGTGGAAGAGGATACCATCCAGACTGCCAGGGACATCATAAGAGCTGCTGAAACCAGAGGGGTAAATCTTATCCTTCCGGTGGATATTGTATGCGCTCCCTCAAAAGATCGAGGCGATGAAGCAGTTGTCAGACGCTTTGATGATCTCCCCGAGGATATGGCGGGGTTTGATATCGGACCGGAATCTATAGAATTGTTTCGCAGAACACTGCTGAAAAGCAAAACCATTGTCTGGAACGGTCCGATGGGATTGTTCGAGATTCGTCCATTTGATGTGGGAACCAGAAAGCTTGCTGCATTTATGGCGGACGCGACTTCTTATGGTACTATTGCCGTTGTCGGCGGCGGCGACAGTATGCGTGCTGTCCGCGAAGCCGGTGTCGCGGAGCAGATTACCCATGTTTCTACCGGTGGAGGAGCTTCTTTGAAATTGCTTCAGGGAGAGGAACTGCCGGCCCTTGAACATCTTAAGATTGATGGTGTGAAACCCTTTGTTGGAGCCAACTGGAAGATGAACGGCTCTCTGGAAATGGGCGTGGAGTACATTACATTGCTGGATGAGGGGAATGTTAACTATTTCGGAGCCGATGTGGTTCTTTTCGCCCCGTTTACCCTTCTTGCTGCTTTTGCGCCCCTTGCGGAAAAGGCAGGCATTCACCTTGGGGCTCAGGACATATTCTGGGAGGAAAAGGGCGCGTTCACCGGCGAGATAAGCACCGGAATGCTCAAGGAGGCAGGCTGTACCTGGTTCCTTGCCGGGCACAGTGAAAGACGGCATGTTTTTGGTGAATCAGATGAGATTGTCAGGAAGAAACTGGAAGCAGGTCTCGCGGCTGAGCTGTCTGGTGTTCTCTGCGTGGGTGAGCTTCTTGATCAGCGTGAAGCTGGAAAAACAGAAGAGGTTGTCCGGGGGCAGATTGAATCAGCTTTGAAGGGTCTGGAAAATGCCAATCCTTACAATCTTGTTGTCGCTTATGAGCCTGTCTGGGCTATAGGCACAGGAAAAACTGCCACTCCGCAGGAGGCACAGAGGATGCATTCCCTTATCAGAGAATGGATAGCGGAAATAGCGGATAAAGAGTTCGCGGAAGAAATTGCGATTATCTACGGGGGCAGTGTGAAGCCCGCCAACGCCGCTGAGGTAATGTCAGGCAGGGATGTTAACGGGGCACTGGTAGGTGGCGCGAGTCTGAAGGCTGACAGCTTTATCGAGATTGTGGCTGAGTGCCGTTAAACGCTAAACAGATAATACAGGGGGAGCCGGAAAGGCTCCCCCTCGGCGTATAGGAGTAGATCCCGTGGGAATTCTCAATTTTATAGTTACCCTGCTTCTCTTTGCGGCGATGGAAGTTGTCAGCAAACCTCTCATGGGATCAATTGATCCGCTTGTTCTCACATTCTGGAGATTTGTCTGCGGCATAACGGTTCTTGGAATAATTATGCTTATCAGACAGAAGAAAGTAAAACTTTCACGGGGGAAAGTATCTGTTCTTGCGCTTATGGGAATTCTCAATACTTTTATGAGTATGTCTTTTCTTCAGCTTGCAGTAAAACATACGGAAGCATCGAGGGCTGCGACCATATTTTGTTCCAATCCGGTCTTTGTTGCAATAATCGCAGCAATTCTCTGCTGGGAGAAGTTTACAAAAAGGAAAGGTTTCGGGCTTGTGCTGGGTATATCCGGTCTTGTTATTGTTACAGGTATGCATACAATGTCTCTGGACACCGGAACATTCTATGCACTACTGGCATCAATTACATTTGCCGTTTACATTTTGCTGGGCAGGAAAGCTTCATTGACCATTGATCCTATCACGGTGAATGTGATTTCATTTGCCTTCGGCCTGGCAGCTCTTGCTGTATGGTTGATTGCGAAAGATGTTCCCATGAGTCCTGCACCCCTGAAATCAGGACTTCCATCTTTCCTCTTTCTGGGAATCGGTGTCAGCGGACTGGGGTATGTAACCTTCATTACGGCGATCAGGAAACTTGGCGCTGGAAAGGCCTCCACGGTTTTCCTGCTGAAACCTGCTGTAGCAACGGTTCTTGCAATACTATTTCTGCACGAGACCGTGACCGTTCATTTCATGATCGGATTGCTGCTTGCAGGTGCAGGCAGTTACCTGGTAGCAGGGAAGAGATAGAAAGGCCGGGCATTACACCCGGCTGTTCAATGCTATTTTGAGTTTACAGATGCCTTCATAAACTGTACTCTTAGATAGTCTGCCGGATTGCCACTTTTCTTCTGGCTGAGTCTTTCACGGAAGTCTTCAATGCAGTTGTAGTTGTGGTGACGCATCCAGTCAGCAACGAATCCGTGCATGTCAGCCATAACCCCCAGACCATTTTTGTAGAGGGTAGAGCAAATTTGTACGGCATTTGCACCAGCGAGCAGATGTTTGATAACAGCTTCACCATCATGAATTCCAGTAGTGGCAGCAATATCACATGATGTAATCGGGCTGAGCAGGCTGACCCAGCGGAGGATTGGTTCAGTCTCATCAGGTGATGAGAGGTATGATCCGTTTACTGTTTTCAAGTTTTCAATATCGAAGTTCATTCTGAAAAACCTGTTAAAAACAACAATGCCATCTATACCGCAGTCATCCAGTTCTTTAACAAAACTGGAAATACTGGAAAAATAAGAGCCTATCTTTACCGATACAGGAATACTGATTCTGGATTTGATATCAGAGACAATATCCAGGATGATATTTTCATTATCCCGGCCGGTTCTA
>JAUVIS010000214.1 GCA_030592635.1 Candidatus Fermentibacteraceae bacterium
CCCGCTGGATGCCCTGATCGAGGTGGAAAAAACCGATGGCACTGACTCCGGTTCTTTACGCTTCTGCAGATCTGATGTTGTTGACGGAGGCTACTCCAAGGCTCTTGTCCCCGGAACTTACAACATTGTTGTTACTGTTGACGGCCTTGGCTCCCAGAGCCAGAATGGGGTCACTGTGGGGGCTGAGGAAATGGTTCCAGTGAATTTTGTCTTTTCCACCGGTATCGAAGGCTCACCGTTTGAGGACATTTTCATACGCATGAGTGTCGCACCCAACCCGGTAACCACAGCCTGCATTTTCACGTTTCCGGACACGGGTATTGATGGAAGCCTCAAAATTTATGATATTTCCGGCAGAACTGTGTACGAGAAAAACATATCTGCCGGTGTTGTCGCTCACTCATTCAACGCCGGTTCGGCATTTCCTGCGGGCTTGTATCAGATCAGATACACTTCCGGCGGGCTTTCCGCATCCACCAGGATGGTTGTTGCGGACTGATACAGAGACAGACAGAAAGGTAGTGATATGGCACATAAAAAATCATCCTCCAGTTCCAGAAATGGAAGGGATACCGCCGGACGAAGGCTTGGTGTAAAGGCACCTTCCGGACAGTATGTAAGCGGTGGAACTATTATCATTCGCCAGAGAGGTACAAAAATCCATCCTGGTCTCAATGTGGGCAAGGGAAGCGACGACACTCTATTCGCCAAGATAGAGGGCCGTGTCAAATTCCACCGCATGGGAGCCAGAAAGGTCGCTTCCATAATTCCAGAAGCCTAGATATCGGTGAAAGTTAGAACAGACTTTGTTCTGAAGGATATCGGACAGCTATTGACCATGGATGGCGTCGGTGCTGCCGGTGTCGGCCTTATTGCGGATGCTGCTCTAGCCGCCAAAGACGGTAAAGTGGTCTGGGCCGGTTCCGCGGATGCTCTTGAAACTCACTGTTCTTTATCCGGTAATACTGAGGTTGTTTCAGCCGGGGGCCGCGTTGTTACCCCCGGCTTTGTTGATTCTCACACTCACCCTCTTTTCGGAGCAACCCGCCAGGACGAATTTGCCATGCGTGCAGCCGGAGCCGATTACGAAGAGATATCCGCTGCCGGCGGCGGGATACTTAACAGTGTAAAAAGAACCAGGTCTGCTTCTGATTCTGTTCTTCGGGAAAACATGAAGCATCATCTTTCCATTATGCTGTCAAATGGAACAACCACAGTGGAAGCAAAAAGCGGTTATGGACTTGATCTTACCACTGAACTGAGATGTCTTGAGATCGCTGGAGATGTGGCAGGTGAGGTACCCCAGACTATAGTACCCACCTTCATGGGAGCACATGAGGTACCCGGGGAATTCAAGGACAGACCTGACGAATACATCGACTATCTCATCAACGAGGTAAATCCCCGAATCAAAGATCAGGGAATCGCCGAATATGTAGATATCTTCTGCGAAAAAGGCGTATTCACCCCAGAGCAGGCAACCAGATACCTTGCGGCTTCCGCTGCGCAGGGCTTTTCTCTCAAGATACACGCGGATGAATTTTACGACACCGGGGGAGCTGCTGTGGCTGTTAACGCCGGTGCCGCAAGTGCTGATCATCTGCTTTCCATATCCGACGAGAATATTCAGCTAATAGCAGGCAGTAATACTGTTGCGACACTTCTCCCGGGAACGGCTCTTTTTCTTAACAAGCCATTCCCGCCGGGACGCAAACTGCTTGACGCAGGTGCAACGGTTGCCCTCGCCACCGATTTTAATCCGGGAAGCTGCTTCTGCGACTCCATGCCTCTGATAGTGAGTCTGGCAGTATGCCAGTGCGGGTTCACTGTGGAAGAGGCACTGGTATCTGCCACTGCAAATGGTGCTGCAGCACTTGGATTGGGAGGGCGCAAAGGGGTACTTGCGCCAGGCTGCGATGCTGATATAGTTATATGGGATTGTGTTGATTTCAGAACTATTCCGTACCATCTGGGTAACCCGGATGTGGCAGTGGTGTACTGTGCCGGCTTAAAGGTATATAGTACTTGAAATACGGGCAGAAACGGGGGGTCTACCGGGAATGACGGAAAATGTCACTTCGCTGAAAAAGAAAGCTCACGACCTTGTTCAGAAGGGCCGTCTGGATAGCGCTCTCAAAATCTTCAATCTTGTCGTAGATGAGGATCCGAAGGACGCTTCTGTTCACAACAAAGTGGGCGATATCCTTCTTAAGCTCAAACAGGAGAATAAAGCCAGGGAGCATTTCCTGACCTCAGCGAAGCTGTACAGCGATGAGGGTCTTCAGATGGTTTCTCTTTCAATCTGCAGGAAGATTATCAGGGCATTCCCCTCTGAGATTGAAGCCAACCTGATAATGGGCGACTGCTTTTTTCAGCAGAACAAGTATGAACAGGCAAAAAAGGAGTATGTAAGCTTTCTAAAGGGCAAACCTTCTCTTGATTCACCTGATGTGGCTGCTGCTCTTAAGGCTCTCACTGTTCTTGACCCTGATTCTCACAAATGGGTGAGCAATCTGGCAAAGGTCGCCTACAAGCAGGAGAACGAGGCATTTCTTGACTATGCAGTCTCCATTTCCATGGAGAGGAACAGTTCTGATCTTGACAAGATAGCCAACCTGCTGAAAAAACTCCACGCGAAACTACACCCTGAACCCAAAAAGAAGCCCGCGCCAAAGACAAAAACACAGCAGGCAACTGAATCTGATGTTAACAGCAGTACGCTCCTCACCGGTCTTTCGTTTGGCCAGGGCGATGTTCTTAAAGACGAAGAGGAACTCCCTGAAGGCATTCAGCTGGATATCCGGGACGAAATCAGCGGAGAGCCTCATATCGCTTCCAGACAAAAG
>JAUVIS010000001.1 GCA_030592635.1 Candidatus Fermentibacteraceae bacterium
ATCATACTGGAGCCAATCGGCATCGTTTCCCGCGACTGGATCGAGATCAACCGCGATCTGTCCTGCGAAAGCTGCCAGTGAAAGTACAGCAAGAATTGCTGTCGCTTTTTTCATGATTCCCCTTTCTTCCACATTCCACCAGATAAAAAGGCCGGTCCCGAAGAACCGGCCTTAACAATTCGCTGTACTTCAGTCAGTCGACTAGAACGCCACCTTGAGTGAACCCCATGTGGTGTTGTCAAGAGCCAGAGTAGTATCAGGTATCACGGCGGAAATCCTTACGAAGTAATCGCCGTAAGCCCATGGTTCCCATACGATGAAGTCATCGCTGTTGAAACTGTGGCCTACTGGTGCGGCATCACCGAGGATTGCAGGCCATCCGCCTGCGCTCATCTCTGTGTTGGCAAGTCCCCAGAAGTTACCTTCGGCCGAGAGACCGGGTGCTGCGTAGACTACGCCGACAGGCGCGTAGTGAGTGGCTGTAACCATTGTCTGATCAAGCTGGACGGTGGGCATCATAGCATCGCCGTTCCAGATCTCGGCGTAGAAATCTGATGTATCCCACGGGTAACTGCTGTGGTGGAAGAACCAGAATTCTGATTCTTCGATCCCCGCACTGGTTTCTCCGGGGATGAAGTCCTCCGTGTTGAACCAGACACCTCTGTACATACCGCCCCATGTGAGCCACTGGGCTGTTCCATCATCATACTGGAGCCAATCGGCATCGTTTCCCGCGACTGGATCGAGATCAACCGCGATCTGTCCTGCGAAAGCTGCCAGTGAAAGTACAGCAAGAATTGCTATTGCCTTCTTCATGACTCTCCTTTCTTCTCTGTTTGAGTAGCACGAACCCCTTAAGTTTTTCGCATCACGGGGAAAACATTCTGCTTATTTCCAACCATGTCAAGCCCCGGCAAAGGGGTCAGTTTCTCTGCCCGAGAAGCTTCTTCATGATGTCACGGTATCTGGCTGCCTCTTCAAATTCCAGATGATCAGCAGCCTCTATCATCCTTCTCTCCACCTCTGCGATTCTTTCAACCGTATAGGATTCCGCCTTCTCAGCGGCCATCAGAGATTTCTTCCTGCCCATAATATCCGCGATACCAGTGGATCTGATTATCTCGTCACGACTTTTGACAATGGTAGTGGGTATAACCCCGTGCAGCTTGTTGTACTCCGTCTGGATATCTCTGCGGCGGGCGGTTTCATTCAGCGCGAATTTCATTGAATCCGTTATTCTGTCCGCATAGAAAATAACTTTGCCAATATTGTTTCTCGCCGCCCTTCCGGCGGTCTGAACCAGACTGGTTCTTGACCGGAGAAAACCTTCTTTGTCCGCGTCCATCACAGCCACAAGTATTACTTCAGGAAGATCCAGCCCTTCCCGAAGAAGATTCACCCCAACCAGAACATCAAATTCCGCGAGTCTCAGCTCTCTCAGTATGGATACCCGTTCGAGCGCGTCTATCTCGCTGTGAATGTATTTCGTTCGAAAATCCAGCCTTCGCAGATAATCCGTGAGTTCTTCCGCCATTTTTTTTGTAAGAGTGGTAATGAGAACTCTCCCTGCTTTCTCCGTGGCTGTTCTCACCTGCTCCACCAGATCATCCACCTGGCCTTGAGCGGGTCTAACCTCGATAACCGGATCTATCAGCCCCGTTGGTCTTACTATCTGCTCAACGATCTTCTGAGATATCTCAAGTTCGTAATTCGCGGGAGTGGCGGACATACAGATCTTTCTGCCGGTTATCCCGGTAAACTCCTCCAGGAACAGAGGTCTGTTATCAAGGGCCGATGGCAGCCTGAAACCATAGTTTACCAGCGTCTGTTTTCTGGATCTGTCACCCTTGAACATGCCTCGTATCTGCGGAATCGTACGATGACTCTCATCAATAAAGACAAGGTAATCATCGGGAAAGTAGTCCAGCAGACACGAGGGTCTCTCCCCCTCTTTTCTGTCTCCTATCAGTCTGCTGTAATTTTCAATGCCCGGGCAGTAGCCTGTTTCACCCATCATTTCAAGATCAAAATTTGTCCGGGATTCAAGACGGTGCGCTTCAAGCATCTTCCCCGCTGCCCGCAGCTCCAGGAGTCTGCCGTCAAGTTCATCGCGAATCCTGCCCATGGCAAGATTGAGCTTTCTTTCCCCGATAACAAAGTGCCTTGCGGGGAAAATCGTGGTTCTTTCCATGGTGTTCATGACATGGCCGGTGAGATGATCCATCTGCTTTATGCTGTCCACCGTATCTCCGAAAAACTCTACGCGAAGACCTGTACTGGCGTAGGAGGGAACAAGATCGACAATATCGCCCCTCACCCGGAAGTAGCCCCTGGTAAGGGCGGCATCGTTCCGCCGGTACTGCATTCCCACAAGCTTCACAAGAAGCAGATCCCTGGAAAGGGTATCACCTGTGACTATCTGAAAACCGGTATTCATGAAGTCTTCCGGCGAGCCCAGACCGTAAAGACAGCTTACCGACGCGACCACAATAACATCATCCCTGCTGAGAAGACTGGCTGTTGTTCTGAGACGGAGCCGATCCAGTTCCTCATTCAGACTGGCATCCTTCTCTATGAACATATCTCTTGCGGGTATGTAGGCTTCCGGCTGATAGTAGTCATAGTAGCTCACGAAATACTCAATCGCGTTCTCCGGGAAGAATCCCGACAGCTCGCCGAAAAGCTGAGCGGCAAGAGTTTTGTTGTGGCAGATCACCAGCGCGGGCAGGTTCATCTTCTCGATAACATTTGCCATTGTGAAGGTTTTACCGGAACCGGTAACTCCCAGAAGAGTCTGCCACTCCATTTTTTTCTTCAGACCGTCCACAAGTCCTTCTATGGCCCGGGGCTGATGTCCTGCCGGACCATAGGGAGCTTTCAGAGAAAAACCGGACAGGTCAGCCCCTCAGGCTTTCCAGAGGCAGCTCGAAACCCGCGACAGGTACGGTAATCCCCCATGCCTCAAGCACGCCCGGGTGAAATTCCCCGAGAATACCTGCCTCTTCACCGTCTATCAGTATAACTGCGCTTCTTCCCGGAATAAATCTGGCGTCATCCAGCGGTTTCAGGGAAAGTTCAAGGCCCCTCAAGTGGCAGATAACGCCAAGGATGGAATGCACCGTGCCAAAATCCCCGTCACCTGTGCTTACCGCAAGATTCATCTGTGTATGGCAGAGAGTATCGCCAGTTCTGCGCAGTACCTCCCCCACGGTAAACAGCCTGTGAGGAAAAGCGGCGTGACCGCTGGAAGACTCCACCTCAAGAAGAGCAGGAAGAAGGGTATTGGACACCACTCCGTATTCCGCGGTCATGGGATTATTTATCCTGATGGGCGGTTCCGGAGTTTTTGTACGGGTTGATATCTTGTCAAAGCTTGTAAGGACGGGTCTCATGATCTCTTCACAGCCGGCACCTACAAGCAGAGCCTTTACAGAACGGGCGAGAATTTCAACAGGTGCCGCGGAGCCCACTGTATACTCAGAGGGAAGAACCGGCTCCATGTTGTTAAGCCCTATCGCAATAACGATGTCTTCCATGAGGTCTCTGGGGTGTATCCCGTCCCGCCTGTAAGGAGGCATAACCGCTGTAACAGAGCCCTCCCCGATTTCAATTTCGCTGTAATCCATCTTTGACAGCAATGCCTCAATATCCAGCTCTTCCGCGTCAGTTCCAATCATCTCGCTGATTTCTTCAAGCGTGGCGGTAAGAGTATCCCTGTAGAGAACGGGTGTTACAGTAACATTTCCATCAGGGTATCTGATCTCAACCGGGCCGATAACGGCACCCCTGTCCTCCAGGTTGCAGGCAAGAATTGTTGCGGTAAGGTTGACTGTATGCCAGTCAGTTCCGGTCACCTCACAGAAGAGTCGGCTGTTTCCCGCGACAACCCGCCCGGTGGAATGACTGTTGATTACAGGAGGGAATGATAAAACTGCCCCGGAACTGTCTCTGAGAATCGGGTACTTCTGAAAATCGCTCAAAAGTCCGGCATATTTCAGTCCTGCCTCAGTTTTCAAAAGGATCTCCGCAAGGGTCATTTCACCTTCCCCGCCAAGAGGCTGGAAACCGGTTTCCGGGGAGGTAACGGCATAGCTCACGGGAAAGCTGATTTCGTCAAGGGGGTAGAAACCGATCGCGGCGGTTTTTCTCTCTTTTCCAAAACTGGAGGCAATCTTCTCCTGAGCGGTTATCAGTGATTCCAGCCCGTCATCATCCACTTTCCACCCGGTAGCGGTGAATGCGGCGATGAATGGTCTTATCTCCTTCAGATCACTGTGTACATCAATATGCACCGCAGGATCAGACAGGGAATCAAGATGAGATTCCGCTCCGTTCTTCCAGCATCGCAATCCTCTTGCCACCCCTTCTGCTGTCCACAGATCCGGTCTGTTTGTATCATTCAGTTCAATTTTTACAGTTTTCTCATTCAAACCATCCAGCTCCGCCTTGAGAGATTCAAGAAGCTTCTCCAGATTGTCTGTGTTATCCATCTCCGCCAGGGAAAGAAAATCTCCCAGAGGTATTTCAATTTTAGGCATTGTCTTCACCACCCAGCAACTTTTCCGGTGTTGATTTCATTTCTCGCAGTCTGGCCAGATCCGGATTCAGCAGATCCCTTATGTCCGAAAGACCAAGAGCCAGCAGAGCCATTCTGTCCAGTCCAAGACCCCAGGCTATCACAGGTACATCAATTCCCATAGGCTCACAGACCTCACGGCGAAAGAGCCCGGCACCGCCCATCTCAAACCATCCCAGTGTGGGATGCTTTACATGAAGCTCCACAGACGGCTCCGTGAACGGAAAATAAGCCGGAACAAATTTGTACTCGGTTGCTCCGGCAACTTCTGTCGCGAACAGCTTGAGCAGACCCAGAAGGTGTCTCATGTTGATCTCCTCGCCAAGCACGATTCCCTCGACCTGAAAGAAATCAGGCAGATGTGTGGCGTCAACCTGATCATACCTGAAGCATTTCGCTATTCCGAAATACTTCCCGGGAATGTCCGGATTCGAGCCCAGAGTTCGTGCGGAAAGAGCTGTCCCCTGAGATCGCATTATAGCTTTCAACGAGCGATCCCACTCAAAGGTGTATTCCCATCCCCTGCCGCCGGTTTTTCCACCGTTCTCGTGTGCTGCCTTGACCTTGTCGCCCAGTTCGCGGGAGGGGGGCTCCACTTCAACCCCGTCTTCCAGATAGTAAGCATCATGAATATCTCTGGCAGGGTGAAACTGCGGCATGAAAAGTGCGTCGCAGTTCCAGAACTCGCTCTCCGCCAGTGAACCTTTCATCTCCTGAAAGCCCATGGCCTGAAGCTTCTCCCTTACGGAGTCAAGGAACATTGCGTAGGGATGAAGTCTTCCAATGTGTATCCTTGAAGGGGGAATATCCACCTGGTATCTTCTGAAAGATCCGTTCTTCCACTCGCCCGAAGCCAGAATCTCCCGGGTGAGAATGCCGATAGTGCTTCTGCCTCTTGCGTTTTCAAAAGCTTCTCTGCCCGGGGCGGATATCTCGACAACACTGCTTGTGGTCTCATTGATCACGAATTCCGCTCTGGATTTTCCTCTTCTGGGTGCCCTGCCGGAGACCTCCGCGGCTACCTTCTCATCCAGTTCAGAAAGATGAATTATCTCTCCGTCACTTATTACAGAATAGACACTGCTCCATATCGCCGGGAAAACTCCCCCGGACGGGTCATTCAAGACCAGCCCTCCGGGGCCTTTCTTCAGTATTCGCGCTTTGAGAAGAGCACCCATCGCGCTTCCCCACTGCGCCCTCTCAAAGAGTTCATTCTTCTGAATTTCCGGCAGGGAAGATGTGCCGCTCCCCACTGCTTCAAGCAGCGCCAGTTCCGGTATTGTACCCTTTTCGAGATTATCGGAGCCAATCGGCCCCAGCTCAACAGTTACAGTTTTCGCGCTGGACAGAATCAATGCCATATCCCTGGAAAGAAGCCACTGAAGAGCTCTTCTGTATGAACCTTCATCCATTCCAGTGCCGGCCATGATCTCCGTGTCACTGCCTGGACCGTATTCAGACAGCCAGTTCAGCAGAGTTTTCTCCAGAGGGTGCAGATCTTTTGATACAGTTTCTGACAATTTATACCTTCTTTTACTCCCAGACAATTTCGTCCGGGTTGAGGAAAAGTCCCTGTTCAGGCCTGGGAATCCGATACTCTCCCTTGAGTACCGTTCCACACTCGGGGCACTCGGCCATTCCCTCGTTTACAACCGAGTCGCAGACGGGACAGATCCTCGCCAGCATTCCATCTACATAATCAACAAGTTCTTCTGCTGTGACAGCTCCATCGCTGTTGCTGTCGGCAGCTCCCCTGGATGCCTCCAGGAGGACAGGCGTAAGAATTCTCTCGCTTACGGATCTGTCTTCCCTCGCGGCGGTAAGGATAAGTATGTTGTCGCCACTGGAGAAATCGTTTACAAAACCTCCTGAATGACAGGCATCCGCAAAGAGGAACACCGAACCGGAAAAACTTCCCAGCAGCTCGTGCATTTCATCATCAGAGACATCTTCGTCATAAAAACACAGTACCTCATTCACGCCATCGGCTTCCTCGGCTCCGCCTGAACCCGGAGATTCCTGAGATCCGTGACCGCTGTAGAAAATAATCAGGCGATCTTCCGAATCGGCTCTGCGGGTAATGTCATCTACAGCATTTCTGAATGCGTCAGCCGTTGCCTCCGCGTCCACAAGAAGCACAATGCGGTTCGAGTCCACATTCTGCTCATCCCGGAGAAACCGGTAAAAATCAATGGCATCCATACTGGCCCTTGAGAGTATATCCTCCCGGGACTCATAGCCGCTGATACCGGAAACAATCGCCCAGGTGTCCGCAGAAGCGGGATCACCGGCGGCAAGTCTTTCAGAAGGGATTCTCTCCGCTTCGATAGTGAAGGTGCCCTCGCCGCTTCTGGAGTAGGCATACACGGTAACACCGTACACCGCATCCTCCTGGCAGTACATTGTTACTGATTCATCCGCTGCGTTGTCCGCATTGCTCAGTCCACCCTGAGCTTGAAGAACATACCCCGGCCCGCTGACCAGCATATCCAGATCAAAGTCCCGCTGATCACCGCGAAGTTCAATAACCAAGGTGCTTCCCGCTTCTCCGTGAACCGTGTAAAACTTCTGTGCTGAAGTCGTCTCATCAATCCGCCCGTGAACAAGACCAGCCACAGGCCGGGCATCGGTGGATTCCACGGATACTTCACACAACCCGCCCGTTCCGAAATTCATGAAACCTGGAGCAATCCACAGGGTATCTCCCAGCTGGGTCCAGAAGGAGAACCTCTCGTCTCCCCGTTCTGTCATCATAAATGCGGAAGGCTCACCGTAACTGTTGAACAGTCTGACATCCCCGTCCCTGAGTTTCTCAAAAATTCCCGATATGGTGTAAAAACCTGAAGAAGGAGCGATGAATCTCAGAAGAGCTGACTGCCCGAACCCTGTTTCCACATTCACAGGGCTGGACTGACCCATATCCGCAACAGATTGAACAAGGTTAAGTCTGTAGGGGAATTCCTCCAGATCATCTCCAACATCATAAGGATGAACCTCTGCGACAGCGGGAGAATCACCGGCGGAAACCAGCAGTCCCTCTGAATACAGGTAAGTCCCTGATGAGTACAGCAATTCGCCCGTTGCGTCTCTAACGATCAGGTCGAGATCTCCTTCGTTTTCGAAGGTTAACTCCAGAAGTGCCTCGCTTTGCAGTACAGGAAGTCTGTAACGCTGCACATCACCTTTAATGGCATCGGCCGTAATGGATTCGGAAAGCACATCCATTTCGCCCGATCTCATGATTTCAAGAGTGTAATCTCCACTGCCGCCCTTGTTGTATCTGGAAACCACAATCTGCAGGCTCTCTCCCTCAAGGAGACCCATTGAAAGCTTTTCTGTTGAATTGCCGCTGTAGCTTCCGGCCCACAGGCTGTTCCCGGCTCCATAGAGCTCAAGATCAAGATCAGAAATATCATCAGTTCCTCTGATGAGAAAATTCCATTTGCCCTCTTCATCCGCTGTGAAAGTCCATATCTCCGCCATTTCAGCGGAAGAAAGCGAAGATGAAACACCACTGTTCTCAACAGGCTCCGATTCACGATATCTGACTGAGAATTTCACAGGATCATCACTGACGCCCTTGATCCAGAACCAGTAGTCGCTGTATGCGGACAGTATAAGCGGTTCACCGCCGGTTGAAAAAGCCAGTGGTTCCCCCGCATTGTCATAAGCAGTCATTGGAACAACGGGTGAGGACACCACCTCAATAACCGCGTAATCACTTTCCAGAATGCGAATCCACTGATAACCTTCAAATTCCGCGCTCTCTGCAGTCTCACCGGCGTTAACGCCGGGAACGATAACAGCATCCGGAAGGGTCACCGCGAGAGCGGCGACAAGCAGTACAACAACACCAGTCAATGCAACCGCCTTTCAACTCCAGTACAAAAACAGGCACAGGTATTCAAGGCAGTAAGATAACAGAAAGTGGACAAAACCGGGTTAAAATTGTTCAGCGAACAGGGAAAAGGACTGAGAGGTAAGTTCGATATCTCTGTTTCCATCTGAAATACCCTGAGCAAGATCCCACAGGCAGAGAAGACCGTACCCGAAAAGTTTTCTGCTGAAGGAAATCACCAGTGGCACCGATGAATCATCAACTGAAAGATGAAGACTTACCATCTTTTCTCCGGGACGCCATGTATCGGGAAGTCTTCCTCCGGTGGGCCACACAGAAAACACCAGTTTCAGTTCGGGAGCTGACGGTTCCGGTCTGTCAAGCATATCAATAAACCGGGTCATGTCACCGCCCAGATGATGAATGGCTGCTCTGATCTGAGAAGTTGTTCTAACTGGATTGGCAGACGGGTCAGGCAGGGCTGTTAAAAAATCGATGCCGTCCTCCCGCCTGTAGCCAAGTTCCAGAAGTGAGGAAGCTTCTCTGGCGCAGGCGGCAAGAAGGGCGGACGCGCCCGCCGGGGGCAGTATAGTACTTGAGACCGATTCATCCGTCCACAGATTGACCTGGCGGAAAATACTCCTGACCCTCTCCCCCGACGGAGTTCTTGAAATGTCTGTAATGGTCTGATGAAGCCTTGGCAGTTGTGGAACCCGTACTCCGGATCTGCCAAGGGCAGAACGAGCGACAGCGCGTTTAAAGAGGTTTTCCAGATCATCCAGCCTGTGCAGTTCCGCGGGAAATTTTACCAAGTTCCTGTCTCCCTGGGATGGTATTTTTTTACAGCGTCAGAAAGTCGTTTCCGGCTCACTGAAGTATATATCTCCGTGGTTCGAATGTCAGAGTGTCCCAGAAGCTCCTGCACAACTCTGAGATCAGCTCCTCCTTCAAGCAGATGAGTGGCGAACGAATGCCTGAGAGTATGGGGATGAATCCTGGATGCTGTTCCCGCCTTCAGCGCTGAGCTGCACACGATATTCCAGACAGTCATTCGAGAAAGAGGGTTGCCGTTTTTTGTAAGAAACACCGTTTTCCCGCTGTGGCTTCCAGATATAGAAGCCCTCCACCTGTCGAGATAGATGCCCAGCCACTCCACAGAGGGCTGGCTCATGGGAACCATCCTCTCCTTCGCTCCCTTTCCCTGCGGACGCACCCATCCTTCATCCAGACTGAGCCTGTCAATTGTCAGAGAAACAAGCTCCCCTTCCCGCAAACCGGAACCATAGGCGAGCTCCATAAGAGCCCGGTTCCGGGCAGAGAGGGCGTCTCCGGCAGTCCAGACTTCGATAAGCAGAATCACCTCTTCCACCGAAATACAATGAGGCATCCGATATGTCCTTGCGGGCGGTCGGAGTCCAGCCGCGGGACTCGATGTGATTATCTCCCTGCGGGTCAGATATGAGTAAAACGCTCTCAGAGAGGAAAGCTTCCTTGCTATGGTTGAGGACGCCAGCCCCTGTTTTGAGAGGTGCTGGAGCCACTGCCCCAGCTCCGCTGAATCGGAAAGAACAATATCCCCGATAAATCCGGCAGCTTCAATCAAATCCCGCCTGTATGCGGAAACAGTATTGGGCGAAAGATTTCTTGCGAGTACTGCCCACGCAAGGAAACCATCAAGATGTTCGTCCGTGTTCATTCAACCACCCAAACAGGGATCTTCCCGGAACCGGGTCTGCATTGGAAGAATATCCTGGAACAAGAGATATTGGAACTCCATGATCAGCAAGTTCTGACATGGCGACAAGGGCATCAATCCGCTCACTGAAGCCTGTTAATGCCACAGGAGCATTCCTGATAAGCTGGTGTGCCCTTTCAGGAGAGAAGTCAAGGGACTCGCACAACACATTCTGAACTCTCTCTCTCTCTTCAGAAGCCACCGGGAAAAGGTATATCAGGACAGTCTTTACTGATTGCCTGTGTTCAGGGGGAATGAAATTCAGTTGTTCTGCCGGAACAATTGCTGGAACTGAAGCAGCGGGCACAGTAAACTTGAGAATGTATGGCCGGAGATCGGCGGATCCCTCAGCTGAATCTTCCTCCACCACTGAAGGAATTGCAGTCTGCTGCAGAGAAGGAGGCAGGAAATCAACTATGCCAGGTTGAATATTACCCTGTGAGCCTGCCTGAAAGTCGGCATCCGACACCACAGGAGGAATACTGCTGCAGGTAACAGAAGATATTTGTTCCGCGCTCCCTGAAGAAGAATCAGGTGCAGTCTTTCTTTCGGAAACTGCTTTGCCGGAAGGCGGTGAATGATACTTTCTGCTTGATATGCCGATCAGATCCCCGGGAGACCGGATATCCACTATTCCCCCGGCCCTTTCCAGTATTTTTTTTATGGATTCTGCCGCAGCCCTGTCCGCATCTGATTTAAGCGCGATGGGAATGCATGCCAGAAACCGGATAACTTCCTCCGCGGGCAGACGGCTCAGTTTTTGAAGAGCGATCCTCAGCCTGCCGCGACTGCCGGGGCGATACCCCATAAGAACAGGTACGCAAGCCACCTCGTCCCGCTGCGTATAAATCTGTACTGAACCATCATTGGGCAACTCTGTCGAGAGGGCATGCGCTCTTTCCCTGGAAAGCCCTGTCTGGAGCACAAGGCCGCCGGGAGAGTCCAGCATCTCTCGAACAGAATCAATCGTTTTACCTGTTCTCGCGTACAAAACGGCAAGAATCCTGCCTGATGGATTGCTTCCCCTTAAAACAATTTTCCAGAACATTCCCGCAGCCTCAATCCACCTGACTCCTGCTGAGATAAAGTTTGTCTCCCAGCTCTATCAGGTCTGCGGTTCTTGTACTGACTATCAGGGCAGCACAGCTTCTTGCCTCTGTTGTAAGAATTACAACATCAGCGATTGGAATTTCGGCTGTGGAAACCCACTGGTCGTCAACATCTCTGACCTGCTCACTGGCTGTGTAGGCAGTAAACACATCCCCGGGGCTGATTCCCTGAGAGCTGCCTGCGCTGAGATAAATAACATCATAAGTGTAAGCGCAGTCTCTGTCAGGATCTCTGAAACCAAGTACCCACAGCTGTCCTCTGTCAACTCCAGGCTCGTTACGGATATGAATATCTCCCGCGGCCTGGTAGGGTACAATAAAGTCACCTTCAAATATCGGGAGATAACCGTGTCGTACTTTTGCTATGGAAGTGGAGGGTGTAGTATTCTCCACCTGACAAACTCCCGCCACCCTGATTACATGGCCTCTGTTGCCGGTATCGGGATCTTCAACTTCTTCACACTCGCGGAGGATATGGTAAACTCTGCCGACCTCGACACCCTGGTCAGCGCCGAAATCAAGCTCCAGCAAGTCACCGGGAAGTGCGGTGAGATGTCTGTAAACACCCTCCTCTTCCGCGTTTGTAGCAAGGATGTATCCCTCGGGATTCAGGGGGGAATAGCTGATAAAGCCGGCTGTCTCTCTCTGAAGGCGGGAAAGAACCGGTTCACTTGATCTGATCAGCACTGCTCCCTCCGGAATTTCAGTTACATATCTTGTTGAAGCGGATTCAGAAGTCGCTCCGGTGATATCGGGAATATGAAGTACCATTCCCGGTACCAGGTATTCAGCGCCACGCAAATCAGGATTGGCTTCAAGAATATCTACCCATTTTTCCCATGTACCGTAGTAGTGTACTGAAATATCAGAGAGGGTATCACCGTAACCAACAACATACTCACCCGCGACCGATGCAGTTGCAAGTAAGACAAACAAAAGAGTAACATACCTCACCAGCTCACCTCCAGCTCTATTAGTAATAGCGCATTCTCCAATATCATAACTTCATAAATTCTAAACTAAGAGCCATGGGTAAGTCAACCTGTTGATTTTACCTGCCTGCCGGATAAAACACAACTGTACCCGGTCGGCTGGCGATTGTACCGGCTTTTACCGCTACTGTGTAAACTCCCCTGGAGCCCATACTGCCTTCCAGAGGGACATTAACAGCAAGCATCAGAATACCGGGGCATGGAGATTCGCCAACCCAGCAACTGCCTGCAGCCACAGGCTGACCGTCTTCCCCCACCCGAAAGACAAGCTGACCGGAAGTTGCACCGGGAACCCTCGCGACAGAGGAGGAGTACTTTTCCTGCCCCTGCGGGGTGGAAGTGCCCGTTTCAGTCACTATTGTTCCAGTGCCCTGAAGAGAAAGCATTTCACCCTGTTCCAGTTCAATACCGGTGTTCAACCATCCCAGTGCGGCATCAACAGTGAATGTCTCCTGATCAATATCAGAATCTCCCCATACGATCAGGTAAACAGAATCCACGGGAACAGAGCTGGAGCCTGATCTGACAATTCCATTGGATGCTGTTATCTCCCCCGCAAAAGTTCTTCCGTCGAGACACCAGATGCGTCCATGGCCAGGTACATCTGTCGATCCCCCGGAGAAAACTGCCACTCCCGAGCCGATTGTCTGAAGTTCTCCCTCTAGAACTGTCCCATCCGCGGCTACCAGAAAATCGCCCGTTCCTTCCATGCATGCGGCAGAAATGAGAAAAGTCGCGATTACAATCAAAGTTGAATTAATTTGTCTCAATCTAGTCACTCCAGATAATCAGGTGATCCATTGCCTGACCGATTTCGGAAACGGGCACAAATTCCATAGCGTCTCTCTGAGCCCCTGGTACATCCTCAAGATCCCTCAGGTTCTCCTCTGGAAGTAAAACCTTCTCTATGCCGGCGGAAAGGGCACCGAGAACCTTTTCCTTGACGCCCCCAACGGGAAGCACCGCTCCACGGAGAGTAATCTCGCCGGTAACGGCAGTTCTGTTCCTGACCGGTTTCCCACTCAAAGCACTGAGAATTGAAGCTGTTAATGCCACCCCCGCCGATGGTCCATCCTTGGGAGTAGCGCCGGCGGGAACATGAACATGTATGTCAAATTCAGCCGGATCATGAAGCAGATCCTTCCTGGAAGCTCTTATCCAGCTGAGTGCCGCCTGGGCGGATTCCTTCATTACATCGCCGAGCTGACCCGTAAGAATCAGCTTCCCGCTGCCGGGGAGCAGAAGAGTCTCTATCATAAGGATCTCGCCTCCCACAGCTGTCCATGCAAGGCCGGTGGCCACTCCAACTGCCGGTTCAGCAAGACTGGATTCCCTGGTATACTTCCATGAGCCGAGATAGTCAGAAACACTTTTTTCGGTTATCGTTGCCATTCTCAAGTCACCGCCTGCCACTTTGACCGCGCGTTTCCTGCAGATGGCACCGATAGAACGCTCAAGTTCTCTTACTCCAGCTTCCCGGGTATAGCGTTTTACAATGCAACGCAGACCGCTTTCCCTGAATCGTATCAGGTTGCCCGAAAGACCGGTTCTCTCAACCTGTCTTTTCACCAGGTATCTCCGGGCGATCTCAAATTTATCATCCTCTGTGTATCCGGGAATGCGGATTATTTCCATTCGATCGCGAAGGGGATCTGGAATCGTGTCAAGTGTGTTTGCTGTTGTTATAAACTTCACAAAGCTGAGATCGAACGGGGTATTCAAGTAGTTGTCTCTGAATGAAAAGTTCTGCTCCGGATCAAGTACTTCCAGCAGAGCAGAGGTGGGATCTCCTCTGTAATCTCTTCCGATCTTGTCTATCTCATCCAGCATGAATACTGGATTGGATGTACCTGCTTCCTTAAGGCTCTGTATAATTCTTCCCGGCATTGCTCCTATGTAAGTCTTTCTGTGCCCTCTGATTTCCGCTTCATCGTGAACTCCCCCGAGGCTCAGTCTGACAAACTTCCTTCCAAGAGCTCTGGCAATGGATTTGCCCATGCTGGTTTTGCCAACACCCGGAGGTCCCACAAAGCAGATAATGGGTGCCTTGCCGTCAGGATTAAGTTTTCGAACCGCAAGGAACTCAAGGACCCTCTCCTTAACATCTTTGAGGTCGTAATGATCCTCATTGAGAATTCTCCCTGCCTCACTAATATCAAGCCGATCCCTGGTTCTATCCATCCAGGGCAGTTGAAGTATCCACTCAATGTAACTTCTGGCCACTCCCGCTTCAGGAGAGCCGGGATGAAGTTTTGCCAGCCTTTTCAGCTCTTCTTCAGCAGCTGTGGCGGCTGACTCCGGAAGCTCCTTCTTCGACAGTTTTTCCGAAAGTTCCGAAACATCCGGATTAATTAATGTTCCACCGAGTTCCTTCTGTATTACCTTCATTTTCTCCTTGAGGTAATACTCTTTCTGATCCTGCTCCATCTCCATCCTGACCTGACCTTCGATGTGCTCTCGAAGCTTCAGTCTCTGAATCTCATAGTTCATCATGGATCTGAGCAGTCGGAACCTGAGGATAATGCTGTCCTCCTCAAGGAACATCTGCTTTCTGAATACAGGAGCTTCGAGACCGCTGGCGGCAACAAAGCCGAGTCTCTCCGGGTCACGGAGAAGTGTAATAAGCTGAAGCTCATCGGGAATTCCGGGAGTAAGTTCCATTATCTTCCGCAACTGTATTTCAATGGATCTGCGCCAGGCTTCCAGTTCATCCGCGTCATCCGGGTATGTGGTGCTGAGCCTCTGTACCCTTGCGCTGGCGATGTTGTCTATTTCCAGATTCTCAATGATTTTGAATCTGTACAGACCCTTGAGTGTAAGCCTTACCACATCTCCCGGAAAGCGGTACAGCTTCATTATTCCCGCGGCCGTACCCACGGAATAGCGCTCACCGGACGGAGACTCCGCCACTACTCCGATAATTTTGTTTCCTCTCACCGCGTGATCTATCATGGCAATCATGTCAGGATCGGTTACTGTCAGGGGCAAAACTGTATAGGGCATAAGAATACCCTGATCGAACAGATGAATCGGTATGATTTCGGGTATATCTCCGCCCTTTGTCATAGATTTTCCTCAGACTGCACGGGTATGGAAACACTGACCGGTTTTTGTCTCACAAGCCTGATGTGAAGCACACCGAGCTTCAGTTCGGCGGAAACTCTGGTTGTATCCACTCTGGATGGAAGATGAATCTCCCTCTGAAACCTGCCTGTCTGAATCTCGATAGCCAGTGCGGTTGCATCCCGGCAGACCGTCTTTCTCACTCCCCATACTCTAACAGCAAGGGGAGTAACCTCCAGCTCTATATCTTCACGATCAATCCCCGGCATCTCCACAAAAACCTCAAGCCCGTCCGCGGTTCCATACACATCCGCGTGGAGAATCCAGTTGTCTGTGTTCCTGTACATAAGTTCTCTACTCTATATCAAAGCGGACTTGAACCCGTGTAGTTATCTCGATGGGAACACCACCCTGTGACGCGGGATTAAACACCCACTGGCTCACCGCCGCCCGGGCTGCTGCTCCGCATCCCAGCCCGAGTTCATCGTTTACAACGGTAACATTCTTTACTGAACCGTCAGCTCCCACAAGAACATCCAGCGTGACATAACCGTGAACATCTCCCATATCTCTGGCGAGACCGGGTACCTGGGGCCCAACCTGCGAAATGGGGAACGGAGGTATCACCGGCTGTTCCTCTGCGATCTCCTCAGGCTGATCGGGCAGAACCTCGTCTGCCGTATACCTGATACTGGCATCTTCTCCCACGACTATGGTAACAGTGCTGGTCTGATCTTCATAGTCAGGGTTGGTGAGTAACACTGTGTGTTCACCCTCTTCAAGATCAACAGGCGCCATGGGTGTCTGACCCATGCTCACGCCGTCTATTGTCACATTAGCCCAGGGTTCCGGCGCGATGAGAAGCCTTCCCGTAGTAGAGATTTCAACTGGAGAAACCGTTGCGCTGTATCCATCGGCAGTCAGCGTAATAGTTCTTGCCCAGCTTTCGTAGTTTTCCACTTCCACGCGCAGTGAGTGCGTTCCAAACGGAAGAACTTCACTGATCCGGCGAACACCTGCACCAACTCTGTCACCATCAATGAAAAATACCGCGGAACCGGGAATATCTCCGGCAAGGGCGAGAGTGACCTGCGACTCCTCCTGGGAAAGCAGCGAGAGAGAAATTTGAAGAGCTTCTTCCGAATAATCCACAAGGATTGATTCAGGAACTGAGTTGTACCCTTCCAGGACTGCCTGGAATACATACATTCCAGTGCTGAGATTGATTGAACTCTCAACTTCTTCCCCGTCAACAAACCAGGTAACTTCTCCGTCATCAGCTCCCGTAGCCTGCAGGGTAACCTGCACAGTGCTGGTTCCGATTGAGTCGAGGGTTATGGAAAGAGCTGATTCTTCACCGCTCCCGAAAAGCACTTCTTCTCTGTAGGTCTCGAAGCCCGATGAGCGTACCTCTATGGTTCTCACACCTTCCAAGTCTCCTTCAACAAGGAAGGAGCCATCCAGAAGAACATCCACTGCTTCACCATCAATTGTTACAGAATAAGTTTCAAGGCCCTCAACGGTGTAAGAAACACTGTAGGGCTGGAAAACTTCGACTTCCTCAGGTACGATTTCAGGTTCTCCGCCACCGAAGGGCTTAAGAACCACAAACACCACGACAAGAGCTATCACCACGAGAACGGCGGCTATCAGAGCGACAGGTTTCTTCTTCTCCGGTTTCTCTTTTAGTTCATCGGCTTCTACAGCAGGAGCGGCAGCCGGCTCTTTGCTCTTTTTCCCCGAGAGATTTTCCAGCCTGCTAACCAGTTCTTTGATAGTGCTGTTCTCCGGATGCTTCCTGCCTGCTTTCTCTGCTTCCGCGAGAGCGCCGGAAAAATCACTCCGTGATATTTTCCCTCTGATAGAGGTTATCGCGGCTTCTGCCGGAGATGTTTTCTCTTTCTCGGGAGTCGGGGGAGGGGTCTCTTCAGCTTGAACAACCTCTTCAACCTCTTCAGTTTCAAGAAGTTCTTCAGCTTCAACAACCTCTTCGGCCTCGAGTATCTCTTCCTCTTCAAGGACATCCTCAAGCTCCAGTTCCTCAATTTCCTCAACGAGCTCGTCGCTGTCAGCGGATTTGAATTCCTCCAGCTTGTCAAGAAGATCTGAGAGAACAGGTGCCCCGGGCCATATTTTGAAAATCGCCCTGGCATTCTTGACAGCTGTGACCGGATCTCCATCGTGAAGCTTGGCAAGTGCCAGATCATACAGATTGTCTGTTTTAATCTGTCGGCGCACTGTGAGAATCTTGCGACGAACCAGCTTGTTATCGGGATCATGGCGTTTGGCTCGTTCAAGCTCCTGAAGAGCGCGAACTTCATCACCCTGCCTGAAAGCATCCTCAGATCGCGCAATACACTCGTCTACAAAATCGCCCGAACTGACGGACTTCCCCGTCTTGTGAGTTCGCGAGTCTCTGGTTTTCCTGAAGTTCCGCATAGCGGAAACTTCCCGCTCAATTTCCGAAATCCTTTTCTTAACCGATTGGTTGCCCGGGTCAATGTCAAGAACTTTGTGTAATTCGGTAAGCGCTTTCTGCCTCTCGCCCTTTTGAACGAGTTCTTCGGCAGAGTTGATAAGTCGCTGAATCCTAGCATTTTCGCTTGCTGCCATGCCCCCCCCAGTGACCCTCCGGAGCCACAAAGAATAGTCGTTTGATAACAATCACCCTGCAACACATAAAAGTAATAGTCTGAGGAGCGGTGTCAAGCCCCCGTTCATATGCCGGAAAGCTCCATGCCGAAGTACCTCCACAACTGGCATCCAATCAGTTGATGAATTTCTTGTAATGGAATGGGAGACATCTCACTAACAGCCTGGAACATCTTCCCGTCGGTTGACATATCAGCAACCTTGAATTTCGGGATTCCATGCTGAGCTGTTCCCAGCACCTGGCCGGGGCCCCTGACGGAAAGATCTTTCTCCGCGATTACGAAGCCGTCTGATGTGGATTCCAGCAGATGAAGCCTTTCCAGAGAGACCCGGGATGCCTCTCCCCCCGGAACAAGAAAGCACCAGGCGTTTCTTCCTCCTCTTCCCACCCTGCCGCGAAGCTGATGAAGCTGACTGAGTCCGAATCGTTCTGCGTTGGCAATAACCATCACTGTAGCGCCGGGAACATCAATCCCCACCTCAATTACAGTAGTACTCACAAGAACTGCAATCTCGCCTCTGCTGAACTTTTGTGTAACTGCCACTTTTTCCGCCGGAGGCATGCTCCCATGCAGCAGCCCGGTACCGAATTCAGCCATAGGTCCGGATCGGACAATCTCATAGGCGGTTGCAGCATCAAGGAGATCACTTTTCTCGGAAGCCTCTTTCAAGGGATAGACAAGAAAGATTCTCTCGCCCGCTCGCAGCCTTTCCATCATAAATCTGAAGACATCACTTTTCCCGGATGCATCAATTACTCTCGTTTCAGTGTGTCCTCGGCCGGGAGGGATTTCATCAATCACAGAAAGGTCAAGGTCTCCGTAAAAAGTCATTGCCAGTGTTCTCGGTATGGGAGTCGCGGACATCACAAGCGCATGGGGTTCGGGGCTCCTGCAAGCAAGAAGCTTCTCCCTCTGAGCCACCCCGAAACGGTGCTGCTCATCAATTACAAGTAAAGCCAGTGAACTCAGAGGTACCCAGTCTTCCAGAATGGCATGGGTGCCTATGAGAATCGATTGCGGTTTTTCCAGAAGTCTTTCTGATATCCTTTTCCTCTCAGAACCGGTTGTACCACCGGTAAGCAGATGCACTTCAAGACCGAATCTGCCGCAGAATTCACCTATGCTGGAAAAGTGCTGAGCAGCAAGCACCTCGGTTGGAGCAAGCACAGCGGCCGTTTTCCCGGCCAGGGCGGCAACAACACACGCGAATGCGGCCACCACAGTCTTTCCGGAGCCAACATCTCCCTGTATAAGCCTTCTCATTGGAGACTTGCCTGCCATATCCATACGCACCTCCAGACAAACCCGTTTCTGAGCAGCTGTAAGGGACCACGGCAGTAAGGATTCAAACTCCTTCAGGGAAACAGATGCCAGGGGAATTCCCGGCTTTGTGGTATTTTTCTCTCTGACGGCAGCCAGCACAGACCTGTAAAGGTAAAGTTCCTCAAGAGCCAGAAGATCCCTGGCGGATTTGCCTTCCTCCGGGGAATCGGGCCGATGGGCCGCCCTGAGCACATCCCACCGTCCGGAGAATCCAGCGGCTGCAATAACATCCCCGGGCAGAATATCCACCAGTGAATTTCTTACCGCATCAAGGGCGAAGACAACCAGCTTTCTCATTGTTCTCTGGGTCAATCCGGCAGTAAGGCCGTATATCGGGAGCATTCCAGGCGCATTTACAGCCCCGGCGGCCTCTTCAGAAAAATAGAGTTCGGGATGGACAATAGTGTATCCCCTGAAAGATTCAACAGTGCCGCATGCGACAACTCCTGTTCCCTGCCGAAGCTTTGACCCGGGAAACCCTGATCTGAAAAATGTCAGCGTAATGCTTCCTGTATCGTCGGACAAAACCGCTGTAAGAGACGGCCCCTTTCGGCTGCGTCTTCTGGCCACACTCACAATTTTCCCGCTTACCACAGCATCAATTCCGGGACGCAGTTCAGCAATGGGAGCAATCGATCTTCTGTCCAGAAATCGCACAGGAACATGCACCAGTAAATCTCCAATGGTTCTGATAGAAAGACGCTCCAGAAGAGCCTTTCTGGCACCTCCAACTCCACTCAGACAGTTTACACTTTCATCGGTTTTCAGGTCATTCTCCAATCAGGGGTTGACGACGGCTTCCCAAATGTATAATTCACGGCGATACTGTAAAGCCACTCAACGGGGGTAAACTTTGATGAGCGACCTGAAATCCATACGGATTATTCTGGAAAATAAGATAGCGAACGACCCGGAAGATGTCGATGCGAGGCTCAGCCTCGCTCAGATGTATATGGCCGACAACAACCCGGATGCCGCTTTCCCGCTTTACTACGAAATTCTCAACTTTGATCCGGATAATGCAGAAGCCTATATGGGACTGGGGCTGGCCTGGGGCTTCTCTATTCTGGAGAACATCCCTGCGGCGGAACTTCATGGAGAAGATGTGGATGAGGAAGAACTGCTGGTAAAATCCATTGAGTTTCTGGAGCGTTCCATTGAACTTGATCCGGAAACCACAACCTCACTCAACGCCCTTGCCCGACTCTATGTGGTCAGAAGTCTCGAAGATGAGGCGATTGACATGTTCAAACAGTCTCTCCTGATCGATCAGGCTCAGCATGATGTTCTCGAAGAGCTTCAAAAGCTCACAGGAACACCGGTCTGGAAGCTTCTGGAGAAGGATGTGTACATGGGGGATCCAGAAGAGTAGAACATATTTGCTCCTTACCTGTAATGCTTTATAGTTACAGCATAAGCAGGATAAGTATCCGGCACTTACAGGTAAGGAGTTTAAAATGAAAACATGTACAGGTTTTTTCATCCTCGCGTTCATTCTTCTCATTCCATCACCTGCTCTTTCACAGGAACGGTGGGGTTCCGATTATCTCATCGGTCACTTTATGGAGGGTCTCGTAGTCACCGGAGACGGCTACTCCAACTTCGACTGCCTCTATGGTACCAGCTCCGATGTTTTCGTTTGCTTTATCGAACACGATACGGGACCTGGCGGCGATAATTGTATACTGCGCAAATCATTCAACAACGGTATCAGCTGGACAAGACAGAGTTCTTTCACGGGGGGCAGCTATCCTCTTCTCTCACCTTCCACCTCTCTGCTGCCATGGAACGGCAATATTTTAGTCTCCTGCGGTGTTCAACATGATCCTGATTCAGTCTGGATTGTCGGCTTTGAATATGTGTACTCCAACCTGATACTGGTTCAACAATCCGGTGAAATTGACTACTCCTACCCCGGAGCAGACCTCATAGTTCACTGCTTTTCTGTCACCAATGATGTATCGGGAGAGATTTGGATATTCGCAGTAGACTCTAACAACTGGCTTTACCTCACCAGATCATCTGATATCCTGTCCTGGACTGCCTCCGTCCCGGTTGCGGCAAATGTTTCAAGGCCCAGCGCAGTTGTTTCAGATGACGGGAGTGTCGCGGTTACCTGGATTAACCCGGTGACACAGAATGTTATGTGCTCAATTAGTGATGCTTCAGCCAACTTCCAGCCGGCAGTGGTTGTAACAGAAAACCCCGCCCCTCTGGCCGCACCTGTTCCCGCCTGGGAACACATCGGCGACAAGGATATGGGTATCGTCTGGCATGACAATGCCGGAAAATCCTACATTACAATCTCAGAAGACCAGGGCCTTTCCTGGGGTGCTGACCTGTACATTGGAGACGGCATTTACCCGTATATCAACAGCTTTCCAGGCACCAGAAGAATGGGCGTCTGCTACACAACTTCCAGCAATGAGGTCAAAGTGGCCAGTGCTGTGAGCATGGATGCCGTTCCACTTGTTTCCTACGCAGTTCGAAGCAACCACGAAGCCTATCTTAACGGGCCATCCAGAACTGCTTTCGGAGAAAATTCCAGTCAGCTCGCGCTTTTCTTCATCACACCGACAACAGAAGACTTCTGGTACAATAACTCGGTATTCACGGGCATTGAAAATTCAGAAGGTTCTTCAGGTATCTCGATCTCAGCTGACCCCAACCCCACCGGTGGCTCCTTCTCTGTTGCGGCAACAGGATTCAGCGGCAATGTTCAGTACACTATCTACAACCTCAGTGGCAGAATAGTTGATCAGTCACCGCTGGTGAACGGAGACTTCACAGTTAACGGTGCGATGCTTCCGGCTGGTGTATACACAGTAACCGCTGCCGGGAACGGCGAAACAGCAACCTGCAGAGTTGTTAAATTCTAGCCTTCACAAGAGATACAAGTATTGAGGCTGCGGGGCATTTATCCCGCAGCCTTTTTTCACATAAACCGGTCAGAAAATCAATTTCTGTGGGTAATCCTTTCTCAATATCCTGAAGCATGCTGCACTTGTTGGAAGAATACTCCAGAAGCCATTCCAGCACACTTCTGCCCTGAATCAGAGCCTCTTCCGAGGGCATGATTTCTGAGACTTCCAGCGACAGTTTCTCTATCAGAGGTCGAAGTCCAGCCTCAATGAGTTTGTCGTTTTCCAGCCCGGAAAGAGCGGCTACGGGGTTGATAATGCTGTTCGCGTACCATTTGGCCCACCGTGTTTCGTTGATGTTCGTCACCTCCCGCACAGGTATCCCGGATGGCTTGAACACACCGGTTGCCTCACCGCAGGTCTCACAGTAAACAACTCCGTCAGTGGTTAATACCGTGGTCGGATCAATCTTCCTGAAACCCATGGAAAGTACAGCATACTCCACTTCTCCCGCCAGATCCCCCCATTCTTCGCTCAATCCCATTCCGTTGGAGAGACAGATGACTCTCCCATCACAAATCTCTCGTATATGAGGAGCGGCATCTCTTATGGTAAAGGCTTTCAGAGCAGCTATCACCTGTCCCCTGCCGGGAATCCTGTCAATGGCGGTATGGAATATCTCTGCTGATTGACAAAGTTCTCCTTCTGTGGAAAACACCCGCCGATTCCCGGGCGTTCCGGGGGGACCGGCAAGAATCACTTCTCCTGAGACAGCCGAAAGGGCGACAGCAATCGCTGTTCCCACAGCGCCGTCGCCCACAACAATCGGGAAAGACATAAAGTTCGCTATTTTTTTGCTTTTGCTCCGGTTTCCGGCTTGATTTCTTCCTCAACATCCGCGTTCTCCCGGATAGCATCAATGGTTTTTTCTACCCTGGTGCGGCCTTCAGAGTATATCTTCTCTGCTTTTTCTCTGCCGTCGTGGTAGATTTTCTCAGCCTCTGTTATGCCCTTATCGTAAAGCTCCTCACCTTTGTGGTAGGTATCCTCGGCAGTCTCTCTGATCTTCTTTCTTGTTTCTTCGCCCTTTGCGGGCGCATACAGTACCGCAGCTACTCCACCCGCCAGCAGGCCGGCCACAAATGCCCAGAACTCTCCTCTTCCTCTGTCACTCATTTCCTGTCTCCTTCCGTATCGCCGCTTATGTTCCGCAGCATCTTTTGTATTTCTTTCCACTGCCGCAGGGGCAGAGATCGTTTCTTCCAACTTTACCCTCATCCCTTTTCACTGTCTGCTGCCTGCCCTCCGCGTTCTTGCCGGCCCCGGATCGCGGGTCACCAGTCGGTGACCTCAGTCCGGGATGAACAGCCCTTCCAGCAGGACCCTGCTGCCTCTGAATTTTAGAAGCGGGCCATAAAGATAATATCTGCCTTACTGCCTGTTTGTCAACTCCGTCAAGCAGTTCCTCGAACATTCCGAAAGCTTCTTTTTTGTATTCAACCAGAGGATCTCTCTGTGCATAGGCCCTCAGCCCAATACCGGATTTCAAGTGATCAAGAGCGTAAAGGTGATCCCTCCACTTTGCGTCAATAGAGCTGAGAACTGACCATTTTTCCAGATCAAGAACGAGTTGATCACCAAGTTTCTCCTTCTTTTTGCCGTAGTAATCCATAACCAGTTCAACAAGCTTAAGACGCAGTTCCTCGGCGTTCGTGTATTTTTTCTCTATCCCGTCAAGTTTGAATACAGCACCCGAAATATCCCTGAGACTTACGGCCGCGCCTTCCATGTTCCATTCGTGCGGTTGAGAATCATCAGGGATAAATTCCATAAGGCCGTGCTCTGTTACAGCCTCAATCATATCCCGTATCTCTTCCTCAAGCCCGTCTCCCGTAAGGGCCTGAAGCCGTCTCTCGTAGATGACCTCGCGCTGACGGTTGACAACATCATCATATTCCAGAAGATGCTTTCTTATTCCAAAATGGTACTGCTCAACCCGCTTCTGAGCCTGTTCGATTGACTTGGTAAGAAGAGCGTGTTCAATTGGTTCGCCCTCTTTCTCCTGGCTCTTCTTGAGGAAATCGATAATCTTCTCGCTGGCGAAAAGTCGAAAAAGATCATCCTCGAGAGAGAGGTAAAACCTGCTTCCGCCACGATCGCCCTGTCTGCCGCTTCTTCCTCTGAGCTGACGGTCAATACGCCTGGATTCATGTCTCTCGGTACCGATCACAAAGAGACCGCCTTCCAGGTCATTTCCATCAGGAATGCTGATTTCCCTGACTTCCCCGGCAATCTTGATATCCGTGCCTCGTCCGGCCATATTGGTTGCTATGGTCACAGAACCCTTCTGACCGGCTCTGGTAATAATCTCAGCTTCCTGCTGATGATGTTTTGCGTTCAACACGCTGTGGATAATTTTTCTTCTCTTGAGGAGCTTTGACAGCAGTTCGGATACTTCAACTGAAACGGTACCCACCAGCAAAGGCTGTCCCATTGAGTGCCTTCTGGCGATCTCATCAATTATCGCCCCGTATTTTTCTCGCTTTGAAGCATACACCCGGTCATTGTGATCAACTCTGATAACCGGTCTGTTGGTGGGCACAACGGCCACATCAACATTGTAGATACTTCCGAATTCCTCGGCCTCGGTTTCCGCTGTTCCTGTCATTCCAGCAAGCTTGCTGTACATTCTGAAATAGTTCTGAATCGTGATCGTGGCCAGAGTCTGTGTTTCATTCCGAATTTCCACATTCTCCTTGGCCTCAAGGGCTTCGTGAAGACCATCACTGAATCTTCTACCCGGCATCGGTCTGCCCGTGAACTGATCAACTATCACCACCCGGCCTTCATCCAGCACATACTCCACATCTTTTTCGTAGAGCTGATAGGCCTTCAGCAGTTGATCTATGTTGTGAAGGGCCTCCGCCTTTGCGGAATGACTCTCGTAAATCTGTTTTTTCTTCTCAAGTTTTTCCTGCGCGGATAAATCCTGAACCTCAAGCTCAGCCATATCATCGCCTATGTCCGTTATAAGGAAAAAATCCGGATCTTCAGGAGAAAGCAGTTTTCTCCCCCGGTCGGAAACCGAGACGGATTTCTCCCGTTCGTCAATTGCAAAGAGCAGTCCTTCATCAAGCAGATGAATGTTCTTCTCGCGAAGTCTTTCTCCTTCAATGCGTTTTACCGCCGCAACCCTGTCAGGGTCACGCATGGCTTTAGCCAGTCGACGGTGCTTCGGAGCACCCCTTCTCGCTTTCAGGTAAAGAGTGGCGGCACCGTGGTGATCTCCGCTGCTCCACAGGTCATCGGCATCCGCGGCAATGGAGTTTACAAGCTCCACCTGCTTCCTGACCAGCCTTGCGACTATCGAACGATACTCGTTGTATCTGTTTCTGTTCCTGGCAACGGCACCGCTTATTATCAGCGGTGTTCTGGCCTCATCAATGAGAACACTGTCAACCTCATCAACGATGGCATAGTGATAGTTACGCTGAACCCGCTGCTCCAGCCGAACAGCCATGTTGTCTCTGAGGTAGTCAAATCCGAATTCACTGTTCGTACCGTAGGTAATGTCGCAGTTGTACTGCTCCCTGCGCTGATCAGGAGTCATTCCCCCCTGAATACATCCGATGGAGAAACCCATGTACTCATAGACAGGTCCCATCCATCTTGCATCACGCAGAGCAAGGTAATCGTT
Source organism: Candidatus Fermentibacteraceae bacterium (assembly GCA_030592635.1). Lineage (GTDB taxonomy): Bacteria > Fermentibacterota > Fermentibacteria > Fermentibacterales > JCC-6 > Sabulitectum. The sequence continues at coordinate 25,849 of JAUVIS010000001.1, forward strand.
CACAGTAACCAGATGAGTTCCAGCCCCGACTGGAATGCCGTCAATGGGCTCAAAAACCCACTTACTGTAATCTTCCCCGTACTCCGGAACCGCTTTTTCCTTCCATTCCGGATTCAGCTCAAGGCCGTTGAGGTACATGGGAAGAACAGCCACAAGAGTCTTGCCCTCTCCAGTAGCCATTTCTGTAATCATACCCCTGTGAAGAACGATACCGCCCTTGAGCTGAACATCGTAAGGCACCATGTTCCACTCTGCCGGATGACCGCTCACATCCCAGCTCACCCCGAGGTTCCTTCTGCATACTTCCTTTACAACAGCGAAGGCTTCGGGAAGAAGATCATCCAGCGTCTCGCCCTGAAGAAGCCTTATCCTGAACTCCGGTGTCTTGTTCTTGAGTTCTTCATCGGAAATAGATTCCAGTTGCTGACAGTTGCTGTTGATCTGATCCACCAGAGGCTCAAGGCTTTTCATCAGCTTGGCCTGGCTGTCACCCAGCAGTTTCTTAAACAGTTTTCCAATCTTTCCCATTAAGGAAATTCCTCCATGCATATTCCGGCCGTGACAAAACCGCCCGCGGCTGCCCCGGCCACATCCGCCGCAAGATCCCGCACCTGAAATCCGGAACCGTGCAAACCATCATAAATTTCTTTCAACAGACCCAGACCCGCAGTAAAAACCACCGATTCTACAGGTTCAGAAGTCGAGGCAGTGGCTACAGATGAAACGGAGGCTGAGAACGCGAAGTGGTTCCACTTGTCGGAAGCAATGACGAAACCACACCCGCATGTAAACATAACAAATACCGGGAAGCACAAGCATACAAATACTCTCACATGGGTTCACCGTATCCTTCAGATGTGCTTGTAAACTCGTTCATCAGATCAAGCAGCGAGTCGGACTTAACCGCCCACAGGCTGTCGTTGCTCCAGAGGGCAGAGGATTCTCTAAGGGTGGGAACCGCATCCATCATACACCCGTTTCTCATGAGCTCTCGTCCGTAAAAATACAGCTTCCATCCAAGATCCGCAGCGGATGATGGAGTCCTTCTGATTTCCCATGCCCGCCGCGATGCCTCAATCGCACCACGGGAATCACCCAGAGCGTCATGAACGGATGATGCCGTCTGCCAGAATGACAAACCGCCTGAACCTGTCTCCTTGAGTATCTCGAACTGAGCTGCTGCGATCTCCAGCTTACCGTCATCAATTAATTTATCAATGAGCAGACTCCTGTAGAATTCCACTTCCGGCATAAGCTCGACAGACCTTTCGATATACCGGAGTCCGGCATCCCCGTACAATATTGAAAGCCAGCAACCGGCATCAGCTGCAACTGAGTCAATCCCGCTCTCAAAAGAATTCTCAAGCCAGTCAAAAGATGGCTTTTCCGGAAGATCAAGTTCGATTTCAGCCCTGGCCAGTCTGTACCTGCAGGTTCCGCCACCGGCGACAAGGTATGAATATTCAAGAATCGTCTCCGGTTGGCTGGCAAGTGATTTCAGCAGTTCAGTCAGGCATCTTTCGCTTGCGGGCTGAATGCGGAGAGCTTTTCCTGCATACAATCCAGCTGAATCGGGAAGATCAAGAAGATTGTAACACCATGCAGCACGGTAAAATGACCACCAGTTGGAAGGCTGCGCTTCCGACTGCTGGCGGTAGCTGCTCACTGCATCAAGGATGTTACCCGACTGAACCAGAGAATCACCCCTGGAAAATGAAAGCAGAAAAAGAAAACAGAGTGTAGCCGTCTAGAACCCTCCGAAATTCAGATTTCTTTCGGGCAGAACGCCGCGGTAGGTAACAGAGAATAAAGAATTCTCTGAAGGTCTCCAGTTCAACTGAAACCCTCCGAGTATCCGTCCTGTCTCCTCACCGCCGGAGAACATCATCAGCCGGGAATAACCCATTTCAACAACAGCATCAACATCCGGGTGCAGAGAGAATCTCATACTGCCCAGATAGGTTCCCTCTCCCGCAGAACCGTACTGCCCCGATGAGAAAGAGAAGCTTGCCATGCTGCTGAACTCCGGGCTGAAGCCCGAAGCGTAGTCCGGATAGCCCACCAGGCTGAAACCCGAAGGTTCAAGACCGAAAGCAGATGCTCCCAGAACAATTACAAACAAAACCAGAAAGCTGTTTTTCATTGAAGGAACCTCCCCGTTGTGTATGGTATATTACCTATACAAACCGGGACAGTCAATGTTCCATTGACGGGAGCAGACATGGCAAAGCTTGAATATGCCAGAGGTGTGGTGTTCAGAAGAGAACCCGCAGGCGGCATTCTTTTTAACATCGATACAGGAAATCTCCAGGTAACCGAAGGAGTTGCCTTCGGCATCTGCGATATGATAGACAACGGAAAAGACAGAGAAAGCATTCTTCTGGAATTGCGGAATCACTACCCGGCGGAAGAGAATCTGGAAGAAGATCTTGATGATTTTGTCAGAGAACTCAGGGAAAAAGGTGCTCTGGCTTGAGTACTCCCTACTGGGTTTCTCCCCGGGAAGCCAACCTGCTTATTACAGGCGGGTGCAACCTTCGATGCAGACACTGCTCCGTGACCAGTCACGGTGACCTGGATACCGACCTTCCTCTTTCCATGTGGATAGATATCCTGGATGAACTCAAGAGGAGTAAGCTTATCAAACTCACCATTACAGGCGGAGAACCCCTGTACAGACCGGATTTTCATGAGTTTCTAGCAGAGGTTTACAAAAGACCTTTCAGGTACTCTATCAATACCAATGGAACTCTGATAACACCGTCTATCATTGAAACGGTAAAAAAATATTCATCCAGACTCAATGATGTTATGGTCAGTCTTGATGGCCCCGATGCGAAGACCTTTGACAGTCAGAGGGGTGAAGGCGTTTTTGAGAAAATGGTTATGGGTGTAAAAATGCTCAAAACGGCAAAACTCCCCTTCGGCTTCTACTGTACGGTAACAAGTCTCAATGTGGAAAAACTGAACGAAACAGCCGGGTTCGCTCTTTCTCTTGGCGCCCACTGGATAAAATTCAACAATTTTCTCCTTGCGGGTCCAGCCCTCAACAGCTCTATGATTCCGGAGCCTGCCGAAGTCATTAATGCCACCGAAAAGCTCAGCATTCTCGCGGGAAAGCATCCGGACAAAATTCAGGGCACCATTCTTGATATTCGTGAAAGAGCGCTTGAATACAAGAACGGCAAACTCAGCAGAACAAAGGGCAGAGCTTATTCATGCGGTGCCGGTAAAGGCAAAATTGCAATTTTCCCCGATGGAAGAGTCACTCCCTGCGACCATCTTCCTGATTTAACCCTGGGCAACATCACCATTCAGTCGCTTGAAGATATTGTCACGGGAAAAGAAATGAAAAAATTCTCAGAATTTATGGATCAGTCCCGAGAAGACTATCCTCAATGTAAAAACTGCCGGTACATCAGTTACTGCAGTGGAGGCTGTCCTGTTGAGCCACTGAGCAGAAACGATAAAATCGGTTTTGACAGACACTCCTGCCTGAAAGTCGCACTGGGAGAACAATGACATCACAACTTCCAACCCCGCGCGTTCTCTATATCAATCCAGCCGACGGCTGTAATCTTCACTGCAAGCACTGCTGGGTGAATGAAGGCTCACGAACTGGAAAACTTCTCTCTCTGGAACAGTGGAAAGATCTGCTTACTCAGGCAAAAGCACTGGGTGCCGGGTATGTAAAGCTCACTGGAGGAGAGCCCTTACTCTACAAAGATATCGTTCCTCTGTACCGATTCACCGCGGATATCTTTCCCCAGGTTGCCATTGAGACAAATGGAACACTTCAACCTGATGGCTTGTGGGAGACTTTCCTCAACAAGAAGCCGTTTCACGTATCAGTAAGCATTGACAGCGCCAACCCGGATATTCATGATGAATTCAGAGGGGGAACTGATGCCTGGAAAAAAACTGTAGCATTCGCAAAAAAACTGGTTGAACACGGGATTAACAATCAGGTGATAATGTCAATAGCGGATTTAAGGAGACAACCTGTTAAAGATATGGCCAGGCTGGTTGAAAAGCTGGGAGTTTCCACGCTGAAAATTAATTTCATTATTCCGTCGGGCCGTGGAAAAAACAATAATTTTTCCCGGAACAGCCCTATCAAAGAAATTCTGGATTTTATAGCCTGGATCCATGAAGAGATGCCGGACTGGGTGCTGCCATCAGTTCCGGCCGCCCTTCTTCCTGTAAATCACCTGAAGAAACTTGGCTACTGTCCTGTGAGAAATCTCATGGGTGTTCTTCCCGATGGCATCTTTTCTCTATGCGGAGTAGCATTCTCAAGGAAAGATATGGCATGGGGAAAATTCCCGGAAACCTCTGTACAGGAAGCATGGGAAAACTCACCTGTTTACAGAATGATCAGGTCTTCTGTTCCCGGGCATCTTGAAGGGGTGTGCCGCAGGTGCATGCATAAAAACTCATGCGCGGGCAGATGCGTGGTGAATAATCTGGAAACGGGTGGATCCATTACCAGCCCTGATATTCTCTGCCAGAGAGCATATGACGCCGGCCTTTTCCCGGAAACAAGGCTGCTGTGAAAGAGGAGCAGAGATTCCTTTTCAGAGCGCAGACCAGAGCGGTTCTGCCACGGGGGGTAGTTCTCCACGGCTCCTCAGTTGAGCAGCATGGAAATGCTGTTGTTTTCCTGGCACCCTCCGGTGGAGGAAAATCCACTATCGCGATCAATCTGGCGCAAAAGGACTTTTTCCTTCTCGCGGATGACACGATCATTGTTGCCGACGGCAGTGATGAGATTACAAGATGTCTTCCCTGCGGGACTTTGAAACTCACAACCGGTATTGATAATATTCGCCCGGCAAACTTGAAAGCCTTCATATTTCTTGAGAAGGGCGACCGGACTGCTCTTGTAAAACTGACCTGGGAATACGCCACATACAGGGCAATCAGAACAGAATCAATAATCGCTGTTCCTGATCTGCATGTAAAGGAAAGGGAACAGGTAAGACTGTACCTTAAGAGGTTGTTCAAAGCATTTCCATCCTTCATCCTGAGATACTCCCTGAGAACTGACCCGTCAGAATTCATCAGGGAGTTATTGCAGAGTTGATCTTTTGATCAGGGGGTGGGTAAAGGGTTTCTCCATGTTTCCGAATCTGATACCCGGTGACATTCTTTCCGCAACAGAAATCAAAGCTTTTGATCTTCGACCCGGCATGATAACAGTTTTCCGTGATGAGGATGGGAAAAACCCTGTTGTCCACAGGGTAAGATGTATCAGGAACTTAAACAGTGAGCTGCTTATTGCAACAGCAGGAGACAACTCCGGAAATGATGCGCGTGTGAGAAGAATTGCTGTTGATTGTTCTGTTACTGTTGTGAGCGGGGTATTGAGGAAGGGAAGGTACAGAAAGATTACTCATTTTACTCCGGTAAGTCCGCTCAATCGAAGGCTCGTAATGCGGGTTTACCGTTTTGTTGTCAAATTTTTCTTCTGGTAGTATTATTGTGCGCGGAGGTAAAGTAATGATTTTTTTTCCGAACGAATACGCAAAGCCCAGGCTGCTGGGCATTGTTGAAGCATCAGAATTCGGGTGGGGCGCTGTCTGTTCTATTGGCAATGATGCCGCTGGGGGTGGCAGCGTGTGCTCAACTGGTAATGGAGCCGGAAAAACCACTCCAATCTGTGTTGGAGGCGGTTCCGCCGCAAAAGGCGATGTTTACCGCAGGACTTCCGATTCTGAAAGACTGTTTAATGTAGACGACATGAGTCACGGTCTTTAGATCGGGTTCTTCTCTTTAAAACAGCCAGAGCGCCCAGTCCGGGAAACACACTGAGCCGGGAGAGCTATTCTGCTCTTTACGGGAAGTGCCCGATCAAAGCCGGGAGAACCATACCAACGAACATTATAGTGCGGATTTGCCGTTTCGTTGTCAAATTTCTCTTCCGGTAGTATTATTGTTTGTGGAGGTACTGTAATGAGTTTTTTCCCGGATAAATACACGAAACCTGAGTTGCTGAGCATTGTTGAGGCTTCAGAGTTCGGGTGGGGTGCTGTTTGTTCACTTGGCAATGATGCCGCTGAGGGTGGCAGCGTGTGCTCAACTGGTAATGGAGCCGGAAAAACCACTCCAATTTGTCTTGGAGGCGGTTCGGCGTCGGGCAAAGGCGATGTTTACTACAGAACTGCCGATTCTGAAAGGCTGTTTAATGTGGACGACATGAGTCACGGTCTTTAGATCATGCTCTTTTCTTTAAAACAGCCAGTGCGCCCAGACCGAGAAATACACTGAACCAGAGAGTGGCGAACCTCATCAGCAGGGTTGTCACTGTTGCTGTGGCTGCCGGAAGGTAGTCGCATAATATCCCGTCGATTGTCACTTCTGTTAATCCAAGTCCACCGGGTATCATTGATACCGCGCCTGCCACGCTGCCCGCGGCGTGTGATAAAAGGGCTGCGCCCGGTGGAAGGCTGTAACCCATGGAGGCTGCCACCACGCACAGTACAAGCGCCTCTATTCCCCATGATATCATGCCGATGGGTACAGATACCGCGAGACTCTCTGCGTCCAGGAGGGTCATTGCCGCGTTTCTGAAATCATCAAACAGGTGCTTTCTTTTCTCAAGGAATGGAATTTTGTGAGCTATCTTTGAGAAAAGGTTCCAGGCCCGTCTGTTCATAAGGACAAACATTGCCAGTGCGACAAATACCGCTCCGGCGGCAGCGGCTGGAAGAGCGATTCTGCTCTTTACGAGAAGTGCCCCGATCAAAGCCAGGAGTACCATGCTTATCAGGTCTGTAAGCCTCTCGGCGACCACAATGGAACTTGTTTTCTCGATTGGAATTCCCCTTCGGCTTTTAAGAAGACTGCATTTGATGAGTTCACCCATTTTACCGGGGGAAACAGTCATGGAAAAGCCCGCGATAAACACCAGGAAACTCTCCTTCAGCGGCACCTTCTCTTTTACTCTGTGAAGAAAGTACTGCCACTTGATAAACCTGATCCCGTAGTTGAGCAGTGGAAGGATAAGAAAAAACGGTATCCACTTCGGATTAATGGAGTCCGCTGCTGAAATTACCTTCCGTATATCTGAGTGGAGTACAAGAACCGTGTAAAGGACAATGGCGATAACAATGCCCCATATGGCCTTCTTCATAACTCAGATCTTTACCTTTTCGCCGACTATCGCCAGGAGTTCCTGCTGAAGCTTCTCTGTGCCCGGCTGCTTGTCCAGCGTCTTCAGTGCCTTTGTTGCAAGTCTCTTTGCTTCACCGTTATCCTTGAGTTTAACTGAGCATCTTGCGGCAAGACCAAAAGCCTGGGCTTTGCCCATTCTGGTTATTGGAGTATCAGGAAGCAACTCTGCCGAAGTCATGGCACTGGCTCTGGCTCTGGAATACTCTTTACGCTTCATGTGAAGCATGGCAAGGTTGAGATAGACCCCGCTTTTCCCGGCGCCCTCTCGCTGTTCAAGAGCTTCCTCCAGAAGTTGTTCCGCCTCATCAAGCCTCTCATTCATATTGATGAGAAGACCGGCGAGATTGACCTTCATTGTTCCTTCAAGCTTCGGATCTTTTTCCATGGCCTGTCTGTAAAACTTTTCCGCGTTTTCGTTCTGCCCTTTCTGCTGGGCAATGTAAGCCATCTGAGCCAGTGCGGTTCCGCTGCTGTCTCCGGCATCCATGGCTTCCACAACAATCTTCCCGGCTTTCTCTGTCGCTCCGCTTCGAATAAAGTAGAAAACCAGAGCATTGGTCAACGGGCAGGCAACACTCTTCCTGTTCCTGTTCACCTCAAGATAGTCTATCATGTCCTGAACATTTCCCCCGGCAGCCATTTTAGCCGCTTTCTGAAGCTGTCTCTGTTTCCAGACGGGAGATTTAAGCAGTCTGTATCCGAGAAAAACTGCTGCTGCCAGGCAGACCCCGACTACCGCAAAAAGAAGATTTTCCATTCCCATACTAATAGTGTCCTGTCATGTGTGAAGTGGTACATAATTGGAAAGTCAGTTGATGCCTGACTGGATGCTAATTCCCTCCCTGACCAAAGTTTTTATCGAATTCGTTGAATTCACCAAGGGTTGTATCTGCAGCTAAACCTGTACTGTCCGTGTGAAGCTCACATACGGTGGCAGGTGCGGTTCCTTTCCAGAACATTTCACTCCTTGAATGCTCGGCGCATGCGGCGCTGGCAAGCTGCCCTGTGACCCTGCAGATAATAACTTCCTCAATCTCATCCGGTTCGGGCCCGGGAAACTCGGGAGCCATGGAGGCATCAGCATCAGCAAAAGCTCTACGCATGAAGCTGTTCCATACCGGCAGGGCAATGCTGCTTCCGGACTGTCCCCGCCCGTTCTTCAATCTCATTCTTACAATATGGTTATCGTATCCAACCCACACTGATGTAACCAGATCCGGGGTAAATCCAACGAACCAGGCATCGGCATAATCACTCGTGGTTCCGGTTTTCCCGCCGGCTTCTCTGCCAGCGAAAGGTCCTCCCCAGTACCAGTGAGCGCCCGTTGCCGTACCGGCCCTCAGTACGGACTGAAGCATACTGTTCATAAGGTAAGCTCCTGTGACACTGAGAACTCTTCTGCCGGGATCCGGCTGCTCATTGCTCTCCAGAAGATTACCGTACCTGTCCTCAACCTTTAGAATGGCTGTTGAGTTCCTCGCAATACCTCCAGTGGCAAAAGGTATGTATGCGCGAGCCATCTCAAGAGGATTGGCCATGCAGCTGCCCAGTGGAAGTGAATGAACAATGGGAAGCCGTGAGCTTATTCCCATCGCAGTGGCTCTTGCGGCTCCTGTTTCAATACCTACCGCATTTCCAAGTCTGACTGCGCTCACATTAAAAGACCTTGCAAGTGCTTCTCTGAGTGTAACCATCCCGTGGAATTCTCTATCGTAGTTTCTGGGGCGCCATGATCCAGGATTCAGCTCAACAACTACAGGTTGATCCAGAATGACACTTCCGGGAGACCAGCCCTGCTCTATCGCCTCAGCATAGAAAAAAGGTTTAAATGAACTTCCCGGCTGCCGTCTTGATTGTGTCGCTCTGTTGAATTCGCTGTCCTGGAAATCCCTGCCTCCAACCATGGCCTTGATGTAACCAGTGGTGGGATCAATAGCCACCAGAGCGCCCTGAATGTAGTTGGGAGCTCCGGAAGTGGTATCTTTAACCGCCTGCCAGTGAACCCATGAACTCTCAAATCTGAGTCTTTCTTCATTCTGTAACCAGCTGTCTGTGACTGGATCCCATACCGGTTCTTTCTCCGTCAGTATACTGTCAATGGCCAGCCTGGCGCTCTCCTGTAAGTGCGGGTCCAGGGTTGTGTATACTTCCAGACCCTGTTCATAAACTGCGGACCATCCGTACCTGCCAACCAGGTACTGTCTTACATACTCCGTAAAGTAATCCCAGTCCTGCTCAAGCTCATACCTGTGAACATCCACGCCCAGAGGAAGTTCAGAGGTTTCCTCTTTCTGCTCAGCAGTTATTACTCCAAAATCCTCCATCATAAACAGAGCGAGATTCCTCTGAAAAAGACATCTCTCCGGATTGCGAAGCGGATTGAAGCCACTGGGATTCTTTACCATTCTCACCAGCATAGCTGACTGGGAAAGGGTCAATTCCTCTGCCGCGATTCCACCGAAATAAGTCCTGGCGGCGGCTTCTATACCATGAGCGCCTGAACCGAAGTATATCTGGTTCAGATACATCTCCATTATTTCGTCTTTGCTGAACTGCCTTTCAATCTCCATGGCGATGAATGCTTCCTGAAGCTTTCGCTGAAAGGTCTGGTCCTGAACAAGGAAGAGTCCCCTGGCAAGCTGCTGTGTAATGGTACTTCCACCGTGTTTGTCACCGCTTCGGAGGTTATGAAGCATGGATCGGCCTATACCCTGAAGATCCACTCCCCCGTGGGCATAGAAATTCCTGTCCTCCGTGGCTACAAATCCTCTGATTACCCAGGGACTCACCTGATCGAGAGTCACAGGATATCTGTTTTCAACAAAAGCTGTGGCCAGTTGATTTCCGTAACAGTCGTATATCCTTGTGGCGCTTACCGGTTCGCTGCCGCGGAGCCCCGCTACCAGAAGGTTTCCTCTGGCCTGACGGAAGGCCACAGCACTGTCATTCCACACCCGGTAAAGAAAACCCGCGCTGAAGGAAGCCCCCACTATCGCAGTGACAACAAGCCAGTAAACGGCGGCGGTAAAAACTTTTTTCATTACTGATTGTCTCCGCGAAGAAGCGGACTTTCTATGAGTTCATCGTCAAGAGAGCCTGAAGAATCCGCCGATACGCAGGTTCTCTTGAAAAACGGCTGATCGTCGTGATTAAGGGACAGTTCATATTCGTAGTCCCCGGTGTTGCCGACAAGCACAACACTGCGGTTGCCCAGCGGCGATGTCTGGGTGCCGAACTGGCCGTGATAGTCGCTGTTGAAATCCTTCCAGCTCCTCCAGACAAGAGTGTACCCTGTGGGTGTTCCCAGAAACAGGTAGAGATCCCCTGCCCAGTAGAGCACCCGCTCGGGATCAAGATCCCCGTTCATATCAACACCCAGAGCCCGCCAGATTGGAATTCCAATATCGTTCTCTGTCTTCTGTTCAAGCTGATGAGGATCCAGATGCACCAGAAGGTGTTCCAGAGGCTCACTGTTCCCGCAGGTAAGAAGTACCGGGTAAATACTGGAGAGTGTGTCATTCCACAGCACAAGCTCGTTTACAGAATGGAACACGCTTTCGAGAAATGCTATTCTCGCTGCCTCTTCCTCGACATCCGGTCTCATCCATGTTCCGGTCTGGCGAAGGTTCTGCATTGCCTCGTGATTCGCTCTCAGAACTGCTTTTCTCAGGTAGGCAAGTTCCCGCCAGGCAGCGATCAACTCTCTCAGCTCAACGGGAACATCCATTATCTGAAAAGTGGCCCTGTCCTGAACTATCTGCAGCTTGGCAGCGGTTCTTACATTGCTCAAGGCAAGAGTTGCGTAACTCTCATTCGAAAGCTCCACAATATAGTCCGCGAAATCAGCGCCGTTCTCCTCGGCTGCATACCATGAAGCCCAGCTGATCTGATGATCCAGTTCACAATCGTCCAGGAGCATGCTCGCGATGCGCATTTCCCGTCTTATCGCCGGATTCTGCAGCACCATGGATGCCTGAGTCTGCACGCTGAGTGAATCAAGAACATCTCTGGGAAGTTCGCTTTCAACTTTTTCTATAAGCCATTGTCCATCAATAAGTACAAAATCCAGACGGATTACCGGAGGCAGCTCCTCAAGTCTTGCTATGGCGCAGTAGTAGCTGGTTCTGTTAAGACTGTCTTCCCCTGTTACTGTTTCAGTCAGGCGCCCGCCTGAATCAAATCCCCGCCATCTTCCAAAAACTTCCCACGGTGAGAGTTGAAGATCCCGGACAGAATCCCTGAATGCCGGTTCGAGATAATCAAAACACTGAGGATCATTCATTCCCAGGTTATTTGAAAATCTGAGCCCCACTGAAAGGGGAGTATCGGGAATTGTTCTTATTGCTGTCGTGTCTGCCGGGATATCCTGCCGGGCGGACTCCGGAGCCCTGCTGCACGATACCAGTACCAGAAGGACAGTGACCGGCAAGATCAGAATAAGCCTTTTCATAATCCCCCCGCAGTTACTCGAACAAGTTCACTCACTGTGGTAATACCACCGAGAACCTTCCTGATGCCTGCCTCTCTGAGGGTTATCATTCCCCCGGACAAAGCAGCGTCCCTGATTTCATCAAGCGATGCCCGGCGGGCAAGCCTCTGCCGAATACTCTCATCAACAGGCATAACCTCGAATACGGCAATCCTGCCTCTGTAGCCTGTATTTCTGCATTCTTTGCACCCCGCTCCCCGCATCAGCTTTGTTCCGGGTTCAATTCCAACGAGTCCTCGTTCTGTCTCATCGGGAGTGTACTCTTCCCGGCAGTGGGGACAGATTGAGCGAACCAGCCGCTGAGCGACAATCCCGCGAAGCGTACTCACAAGAAGATAGGGTTCAACTCCCATGTCCATCAGTCTAACCATCGTGGATGCAGTGTCATTCGTATGGAGCGTGCTTAAAACCAGATGACCTGTCAGCGCGCTTCTCATTGCGCTGATGGCTGTTTCTCTGTCCCTGATCTCGCCCACCATAATGATATCCGGATCCTGCCGGAGAACATGCCTGAGAGCGGTAATGAATGTGAGGTCGATTGCCTTTTGTACCGATATCTGGTTGAACTCATCTGTAATAAACTCAACAGGATCCTCAATGGTAACAATGTTGTTCTGTTCTGAGGAAATGGTGATAAGGCTGGAGTAAAGCGTAGTGGTCTTACCGCTCCCTGTGGGACCTGTGACAAGAACCAGCCCGTTGGGTGAATTGATCATGTCCATGTAAACGCCCATGTCCCTCTTGTCAAAACCGAGAACAGAAAGTTCCTGCATCAGTATGGCGGGATCCAGAATTCTCAGGACGATCTTCTCTCCAAACGCAACCGGTACGGTAGAACACCGTATCTCTACCGGTTTTCCATCGTAATGTGTTCTAATTCTTCCATCCTGGGGGCGTCTCTTCTCCGCGATATTTAATCCCGAAATCATTTTAATTCTGCTTGTAATCGCAAAATGCAGTTTTTTGGGAAGTCTGTAAACCAGGTGCAGAACACCGTCAATCCTGAACCTGACAATGATGTTCTCCCGGTGAGGTTCTATGTGAATATCGCTTGCTCTCTCTTCAAAGGCATGCTGAAACAGATGATTGACAGCGTTGATTACCGGCTTGTCTGTAGGCTCAATTGATCTGTCCGCCGTGCTGTCTACATACCTCTCAAGGTTGCCAATATCTACAATGTCATCACCGGAAAGCTCTTTCGTAGCGGCCAGGATGGAACTGTGCAGACCGTAGAACTGCTTTATTACCTTGTCTATCGCCCTGGGCCGACTGAGGTGGAGAACAATCTCCTTTCCCAGCATGTTCGCCATATCATCGATCTGAACGGGTGTCGGAAGAGTACTGGCAGCCAGAAAAATCCTGCCCCCGTCTTCCTTGAAAGCTACAATTCCCTTCGCCTGAGCGTAGGCTCCGGGAAGACACTCCGTAACAACCTGATAATCAAGATCAAGAGGATCAAGATCCGTGTAAGGTACTCCGGCAAGCTCTGCCATGTGTTTGTACAGCTTTTCTTCACCGATAATACCGCTGGAAACCAGAAGACTCAGCGTATCCTCACTGGAATTTTCAGACAGTCTCTGAAACCTTTTATAAACTGACTCGGAGATCAAGCCGTCCCTCAAAAGGGTATCGGGCACTGCTTCAGGACTGATCATCCGCATCAGCGAATCTCCTCAAGGATCAGAGCGTCAGATGGCGCATCCCACCTGAAACTGCAGCTGATAGTGTTGATGGCCTCTTTCGCCGCATCTCGATGAGCAGCATGAACCCTGCCGAGAAGCTGCCCGTTCTCTACGGGAAATCCGCATGGCACTTCCTGCTCCCAGCCCACCAGGGGATCCACTCTGTCCTCGACTCTGTATCTCCCGCCGCCAAGTTTCCGAACGGCGTTCCCCACTGCAAGAGCATCGGGCCCGCGCCAGTAACCGGTTCGGGAAGCACGCACATCCATAACAACCGGCGCGAGAGGAAGCGCTTCAAAGGCTGCAATATCGCCTCCCTGAGCCTCAACCATCTCCACGAACACATCCATAGCCCTGCCGGAGAGCAGGCTTTCCCTGCAAAGCTCTTCTCCGTTGTCTATTCCCGCGTGCGCGGCCATTTCCGCGACGAGCGCGACGGTGAGGTCTGTAGAGTCAGCGGGACCTTTGTTCCTGAGAATATTAAGAGATTCCTGCACCTCAAGAGCATTACCGGCGGTAAGTCCTGTGGGATGATTCATGGATGTTATCAAGGCGCTGGCTTTTTTCCCTGACATTTTAGAAATTCGTACCAGTGTTCGTGCCAGTTCACCTGCGTCTTCCCGTGTATTCATAAACGCTCCGGTTCCGCATTTTACATCAAAGACGATAATGTCCGGGTTTTCAGCCAGCTTCTTGGAAAGAATGCTGGCACAGATCAGTGGAATAGAGGTAACTGTGGAAGTAGCGTCTCTGAGGGAGTACAGTATTCTGTCAGCAGGAGCAAGCCGGTCGGTCTGCCCGATCATGCAGACTCCAACATCAGCCGTCTGCTCCTTGAACTGCTCAAGGGTCAGATTGACATTAAAGCCGGGAATCGATTCAAGTTTATCAAGTGTTCCACCGGTATGTCCCAACCCTCTGCCGCTGATCATGGGTACTCTGATCCCTATTGATGCCGCAAGAGGCGCCAGAATAAGAGACATCTTGTCTCCCACTCCGCCGGTGCTGTGTTTATCAGCCAGAGGGCTAAGTGATTTATCCCACTGAACAACTGTGCCGCTGTCACGCATAGCCATGGTAAGAGCAAGAGTTTCATCTGAATCAAGACCGTTGATGTAGGCTGCCATGAGAAAAGCACTTGCCTGGTAGTCAGTAACAGTTCCATCAGCAATACCGGAGGCAAATCTGTACAAGTCTTCGCGGGAAAGAGGCTTCGAGTCTCTTTTCGCTCTGAGTATGTCTGTTATCACAGCCACGAAACAAAATCCAGTACCTTGAAATACTCAAGAGCAAAGGCAGCAGCCACGGCACCGGTCACCCCCAGAAGTATCCAGAACATCAGGCTCTTTTTCGGTGATTTCAGGCTTTCAACAAATTCTCCCACAGAAGTGGTTCCTTCCGTTATTGACGGATGTCTTACCTCATCATAACTGAAGATTATTCTCTTTCTGAGCAGGGATTTGAGTTTTGCCGCAGACTCAATCGTCACCTCGGAATCACCCGATATGACGGTATAGGGAACTTCCTGAGTTTCATCATGTTCTTCCGCGATGTCTATGATTTCGCTGAAGGGCTGCCCGGGCAGAGTGGCCTCTTTCTCCCCTTCCGGCTGTTCTTCCTGTAGAACCGGTTTATCAGATTCGATAGTGTCACCGGGACTGTGTTCGGGCATCTCGGGAAGAGATTCATCCTCAACCCTGCCGTGAGCTGCCAGTGGCCAGTCTTCAAGGTCAAAGAGCCCGCAGCGACTCACAGATTCCCAGGCCTTGCCGTCAAGAGATATCTCAGCTTCCACCGGAACCCTTGACTCCTTTATCCATCCCCTGATGATTTTAACATCAGTCGCGGGGAACTCCCGGCCGTCAATTCGAAGAACAGGGCGGGCGGGTTTTCCATTCATCTGTCTTCTGAGATTTGAAGCGAGGGCAGGAAGGGCTGATGCTTTGACTCCGCCGGGAGGGGTTCTCGGACCCTCCACCACGGCATCCTCTGTGATCCGTCCCTCTTCCGCCCACTTGACAATTGTCTCGAACTGATGAGCCTTGAATACTCCTGTCTTCATGGTGATAATCCACTGGCTGTCCGGATTCAGGATTAAGGCGAATTCAGGCTCGTCCATTATCGAAAGCCATTCTTCAGACCCCGCGACTCTGAAACTGTCTTCAGCAGTTACTCTGGACTCCAGAACCCAGCTCTTCAGCTCACTGAATTCGGAGGCTCTGTGAATCTTACCGCCGTGTTTCAGCTCATAGGCACCGCTTCCACTACCGGACATTCTCACCCTCCTGTCAGTACTGTTCAACAAAGGCACCAATCACCTCTAATAGCTCACTGAAACCATTTTGTCAACTCTATGGAAGAGAAACAGCTCCATCAAATATAAGGGTATCCGCAACCGCCTCTGAAACAATAGATTCTTCAAGCCATCCTCTGTTGCCGCATATAGTTATGAGCCTTTCCAAATAGGACATCCAGTGAAACGGCAAAACTCCCCGCGCGGCATATCTGTGATACAGCTCAGGTCCCGGCAGAATCGATATCAGAAATGCCGTCTCCCTGACTGAAAGATCAGAGATATTTTCATTAAAATAGTACATCGCGGCAGAATTAAATCCAAAAACTCCGGGACCCAGCTCGACAATGTTAGCGTAGATCTCCAGAATCCTCTCCTTGGACAGCCACCGTTCCAGTCTCCAGGTAAGAAAAACCTCCTGCATCTTTCTGGAAAGAGTCTTCTCCCTGCCAAGAAACAGGTTTTTCGCAAGCTGCATGGAAATTGTGGATCCTCCCCTGACAAACCGTCCCTGCGACATGTTGGCTCTTATTGAATTCCTGATGTGGTATTCGCTGAAGCCGTGATGACTTCTGAAGGACGCGTCTTCAGCGCAACGCAGCAGAGGTTCAAAGCAGAATGGAAGAGAATCAAAGAAGACAAAGTCAGGATTAGTCAGAGTATCAAGCCCGATACGGGCGCTGTTCCCCCACGAATCCCGCATGAAACATTCCGCCCCGCTGCGATTTCTGATTCTTCCGAATGTAATCGGGCTGCTGCTCACCGTGAGCCGGGATGCGTCAATATCCAGACTGATATCGCAGCTGTCAGGATAATCCCAGTCCAGAGTAAGCTCAGTAAATATGGACAGCTCCCCGCCAAGCACAAGTCCTCTGAGACATCCGAAAAACTCCGGAGGTATGGATGCGGTAATAGCTTCTCCGGACAGTGCGGGGTTGGACACTGCCAGATTCAGCTTCCTTCTCTCTTCCCAGGAATATCGCAGATTAAAAGCCAGATCCACTTCATACGAGTTGATTGTGCCTGAATCAACAACCACAAGCCCCGGTTCTCTGAGAAAAAAGCCTGTGCAGGATAAAGCTGCTTCTGTTGAAAATGTATCCGGAGCCACTGAAGCACTCCAGATGGAAACGCTGTCAAATCGCAGATCAGTAGAGAAAAAGATGGTGTCACCTCCCGGAAAGGTCACAGAAAGCGAGCCGGAAGGCACAGCTGTCATTATGGCCCCGGAAGAAAGGCTGTCCAGAAGAGCCATTGCCGGATCTGCAATCTGGGAAAAATCCATACTGAAGCTGGCGGAGGGCTGATTCTCCCGCAGGCGGTACTCAAATGACACCGATGATGATTTCCCGTCGATTTCGGTAATGAGACCCATGATAGACGGAACCCGTCCGAGAACCCCTGTACAACGACCGGAAACAGTGTGTCCCCGAACCAGATCAGGAACTGCTCCCTCCATGCCGGGAATACTTGAGCAGTGGCTGAACAAAACGGAAATGCTGTCGCCCGAGCGGTTGATGAACAACTCTCCCCAGGCGCCTCCGGCACAGCCCGTATCAATCCCGTTTATCCGAGTCCCGTAAAATTCAGTGCTGTACATCGGAATTGTACCGTCAACAACAGATATCACCGGCAGATCATTTGATATTGATTGGAAACCGGAAGACTCACCGGGAGTATCCGGGTAAATCACCACCCCCTCAAGAACCACATGAAGAGGAACAGGGTGAAGCGCGTCTCCTCCCAGAAGCACAGAAGTCTTTCCGGAAAACAAACCGCTGCCGGGCATCCGGAGATTTCTAACAGCAAGTGAATTCAGCCCGTACTCCAGACCTTCAAAGGTACACCCCTCATCAAATTCTGCGAGACGGTTCTTCACTGCGATTGATACCATTGTGTGGAATAAAAATATCAGCAAAATCGCGGAAAGAAAAAATATACCCAGTCTCAGAAAAGAGATGGACTGTTTTCCTGTTCCCGTCATCAGCAGTTCAGAGCTTCTTCTATCTCCCGCAGAATTGCTTCAGCAGCCAGAGCCGGATCAGCGGCACCGGTAATTGGTCTGCCTACCACAAGGGATGTCGCGCCTGCTCTAATTGCCTCAAAAGGGGTCATTATTCTCTTCTGATCGCCGGCGGCTGATCCGGCGGGACGAACTCCGGGTGTAATGATCACAAAGTCTTCTCCGGCGGTTTCCCGAACAACAGAAGCTTCGAGCGGAGAGCAGACCACACCGTGAAGCCCCGATTCTCTGGCTGCTCCCGCGAGGGATGCCACTGCCTCAAGCGGACTGAACTCAGAACCCAGGAGCATCAAGTCATTCCTGTCCATACTTGTCAGTACGGTTACGGCAATTATCTTTGTTTTGCCAGTACACGCCCGGGCCGCGGCTTCCATCATGGCTCTTCCTCCCGATGCATGAACATTGATAACATCGGGTTCAAGAAGACAGGCGGATCTTACGGCACCAGCCACCGTGTAGGGAATGTCGTGAAATTTCAGATCAAGAAATACAGGGAATCCGGCATCTTTTATCTCTTTAACTATGCCGGGTCCTTCTTTAACAAACAATTCAAGTCCAATTTTAACTCCCACGGGAAGTCCCCCGAGAGGTTGAAGCATCTTCATGGCATCACTGCCGCAATCACTGGTAAGAGCTACATAAATTCGAACATCACTCATTTCCAACCACCTTCAACGATACCTGGGCAGTGCCTGTATCAAGCATACCCAGAGTTGATGCCGCGCCTCTGGAAAGATCTACTATTCGTCCTGAAATAAAAGGGCCCCTGTCGGTAACTCTAACGGTTACAGATCTGCCGTTCCCAAGGTTAGTGACAAGAAGAACGGTTCCGAAGGGCAGTGTTCTGTGGGCGCAGGTAAGCCCGTTCATGTCATAGGTCTCCCCATTGGCGGTCTTCCTGCCGTGAAACGGAATTCCGTACCACGAAGCCGTACCCCGCAGTTCCAGACCGGAAATCACAACTGTACCCGCCGAAACACCATGAGACACATACACCGGCGAAGAGACCAGCCCGCATCCCTGAAACAGTATAAGAAAAACCACAACTCCGGTTTTGCTATTCACCTGTCAATTTCTTCATTTCATCCATGAGTTCAGAAGCAGCAAACGGTCTTCTCATTAATCGGGTTCCAACCTGAACCATCTGTGCCCCGGCGGCAAGAAGTTGAAGTACATCCTCGCCCCGGGAAACCCCGCCCGAACTTATTACCGGTACGGAAACTGCATTTGAAACCTGCCACACCTTCGCAACAACCAGGGGCAGCAAAGCGGGTGATGTATATCCTGCCACTTTTCGCCTGATAACAGATTTCCCGGTTTTCCAGTCAATGTGCATTCCAAGGAAGGTGTTGCACACGGTTACAGCCGAGGCTCCTCCTTCAACTGCCGCCTCTGCCGACTGTACGATATCTCCACCATTGGGAGTCAGTTTTACGGAAAAAGGTCTGTCTGTAACCCGGGAAACACCCTGAGCAACTCGAAGCACCACCTCCGGATCAACGCCGAACGCTGTTCCGCCCTCGGCAACATTCGGGCAGGAAACATTGATTTCATAGCCAATATGTACACTGGAATCCTCAAGAATATTCACAACATCGGCAAATTCATCAACGGATTCACCTGCCACATTTATGAGAAAAGGGCATGGCAGAGCGGCAGCGGCAGGAAGAATGCAGTTGAGCACATGGTGAACGCCGGGGTTGGCAAGACCGATGGAATTCAGCAGTCCGAAGGGAGTCTCCAGAAGCCTCGGGGGTAGGTTGCCTTCTCTCGGCTTTAAAGTTACCGCCTTTGAGACCACTGCTCCCACCCCGGAAAGACACTTGAGATCAAGAAGCTCCTCCCCGAAACCCGCTGTACCTGAGGCAAGCATAACCGGTGAGCTGAAATCGTGTCCCCAGAATTTCCGGCGGATGGCAGGCGGGAAACTCATAAGCCGGCTTCTTTCCATCTCTTCCAGTCAATTTCTACGCCGGGAAAAACTGGACCTTCCCTGCAGCACTTTTTGTACCCGCCTCCCGACACGGGAATTGAGCAGCCGTCACAGACCCCCCAGCCGCAGCCCATTCGACTCTCTGTAGAAACCTGCACCTTGCGCCTGTGCTTTTCGGGTATAGTGTTCCATACAGCTTCCATCATTGCAACAGGACCGCAAACCGCGATTGAATCCGCTCCATCAAGAAGTTCTTCAGAAATCAGAGCTGTGACAAGCCCCTTTTCCCCTGCGGAACCGTCTTCCGTGATCACCCGGCAGGAGTCCAGGGGAACCACCCTGTCTGAACCGGATGCCCCGATAAGTACTGTCACAGAGTCAACTGAATTCATGAGAAACTGGAAACCGGCAGCGCCAAGACCTCCGCCTATGAGGAGCCAGCTGGATCCGGGGTCAATCGCCCAGCCGCGACCAAGCGGTCCCAGAACTCTGACTGTATCTCCCGGTCTCATCTGAGCCATGAGTTCAGTACCTGAACCAACCACATCAAACAGCAGTTCAAATCCGTTTCCCGTGAGACGATTAATTGTTATGGGTCTTCTGGTCACAGGAAAAACATCAGGGGAAGGTTCAATCTGAACAAACTGCCCGGGAAGAGCGTGGGACGCTATTTCCGCGCAGTCAAAAACTGTTTTAACGACACCGCAAAGCACCTGTTCCCTGTGTTTCACCACACAATCAAAATCCCGGGGTACGGTCAAAAGCTACTCCTCTCCGCCTTCAGGATCTTCTTCAAGCCCGACGGCCCGTCTCAGAGCAGCTTCTCTGCCCTGGGGAGTCTCCGGATAGTTCTCTGTGAGTTCTTTCAGGCAGGCACTGACAGTTCCACCGTCCATCCTCGCTCCCTCAGCGGCCAGATAGGCAGCCCATAGAGCTTCAGCTCGTACTTCGTAACCAAAAGGCGTTTCAAGAAGATCATCCAGAATCGACCAGGCGGATTCCCAGTGCTGAATCTCAATCTGTGTCCAGGCTCTCTCAAGTACGGCGGAAGGTCTGGCAGCCGCTGCGTTCCCTGCCGGAAGACCCAGTCTCTCTTCTATCATTCCCGCGAGATCGCTCTCCGGTATTCTGTTTAAAACGGACAGTAGAACCATCTCAACCGAATCGGCAGGTACTCCACCATTGTCCGCCAGAAAAACCAGAGCCATTGAGGAAAAGAGAATGTGGTCTGAATCAGCTACTTCGCGAAAACCTTCCAGGGCTTCGGTATCCATTCCGTAAAGATCAAGTCGCTTTTCCGCAGCAAGCAGACTGTAGTGTACTTTGTCAATTCCGCCAGCCGTGTTCGAGCTGTCGGAATAGTTTATGTAGAGGTTCAGATTCCTCCCTCTGTTCGCGGCAAGCCTCAGCCACATGAAATCACCGGGGCGCGAAGCACACTCATTCAGAGCCAGCAGGGCGTCATCATACTTCTCCCTCTGCTCAAGAAGAACAGCTCTTCGGTACAAAGCTTCCGCGCCCGTTTCCCTGTAGCTGTCCAGCTCGGCAGCATCCAGATAGGCAGCAAGAGCACCGTCCCAGTCGCCGGCCAGTTCATCGGCTCTGCCCTTCAGTAGAGAAATGTCGGCCATCTCCCTGTCAGAACGGTAACCAAGCAGAAGTCTGTTGAGTTCCTGAGACGCTTTTCCCGGCATCCCCGCCTCTACATATGACTCTGCCGCGGTGGCAAGAGCCCGATAGTAAACATCTCCGCGCTCCTCTATGGCAGTCGCGCGAAGACACATAACGGCACCGCTGTCCGGCATTCCCAGAGCGGTGAGAATTTCTCCGCCTGTGATGTAGTACTCTGCCCTGAGGCTGTCTCCTCCGGAAGGTGCAAGTGTGTCAAACACAGAAGAGGCCAGTTCCGGCTGGCCGGATTCCAGATATGCTTTACACAGAAGCAGCCTGCTCAGCGCGTGACTTCGACTGTCCTCGTTTGAGACCTCCACCAGAGCTGCGGCAGCATCGTTAAACCTTCCAAGCTCAATGGCTGCCTTTCCCTGACCTAGCCTTGCCTCGTCAAGAAGAGACCGGTCATCAGTCATGACGATTACAGAAGCAAATGACATCATGGCTTCCTGAAAATCACTGGTGCCGCTTCCCGTAAGAGATCTCTGACCCCGCAGAAGCATGGCATTCCCAAGAAGCAACTGGGCGTCGTCTACCCACCTGCTGTTCGGATATCTTGCTAAAACCCGCCCGGCCCCCGCGACGGCCCTGTCCAGTAAAGCCTCTTCGTGTTGAGCGGGCTCATCCGGATGTTCCCTGGCATACTCCAGAGCTTCCTCGTAACTGGATCTGGCGTTGTAGTATGTGTTGTAGTAGGCGCATCCACCCGTAAGGAGTATCAGAATAACAACAACAACTTTATACAAATTCACCCTCCCTGTATAACTCTCTTCCAAACCAGACCCTTACAACCCTGCCCTTAAGCCTTTCTCCAAAGAAAGGGGAGTTTGATGAACTGGAAAAGGTTCTGGTGTATGTCCACTGAAGCTCCGGGTCGAAAAGAATCATGTTCAGTGGTTTTCCCGCGGCAATATCAGGCGGCGCAGTGTTAAGAACAGATGCCGGCGCAGTAGTAAGCAGGCGAATGATATCCAGTGGATGCATTCCGGCCTCTCCGCCCAGAATGCCCAGAGTTACTGGAAGAAGAGTCTCAAGGCCGATAATTCCAAAGGCAGCCGTAGAAAGTGGCAGTTCCTTTCTTGTGGAGGTATGGGGAGCATGATCACTGGCAACAGCAGTAACCATGCCCTCTCTAACCATGTGAACAATTTCTTTCCTGCTTTCTTCTGATCGAAGGGGAGGATTCATCTTCGCGACAGGCCCCAGGGCAATCACCGCCTCCTCGTTCAAAGCCAGATGATGGGGAGTAACATCGCATGTAACTTTAAGTCCTGCCAGAACAGCCTCGTGAACCTGCCGGATGCTTTCGGGAGATGAAAGATGCGTAAGATGAAGCCTTGCGCCACTCCTGGAATCACGAAGAATATCAATACATCTTTTCACATCAAGATGCTCCGCGCTTTCAGGTATTCCCTGAACTCCTGTTTCGGTAGAAGCCCGACCCAGGTTAACAGCTCCCCCGGCTGCCATGGCAGTCACTTCGGGATGCTCAATTACAACGCCATTGAAAGAAGCGACACGATTAAAGGCGTCCAGCAATGCCTTGTCACTCTCCACCGGACTGCCGTCGTCGCTGAAACAGGTAATACCGCTGCCCGCGAAGTCTTCAAGATCGGTACATATTTCCCCGGCGCGACCGCGGGTAACACATGGAATTGGCTCAATCCGCGCAAGTCCGAAAAGTTCTCCCTTTTCCTTCACCGACAGCGCAAGATCCAGTGTATCCAGTGCCGGTGTGGTATTGGGCATCATACCCACACGGGTTACACCGCCGGCTACTGCCGCGCGAAGTCCCGTTTCAAGTGTCTCAGCATCCTCGCAACCGGGAGTTCTGAGGTGAACATGCATATCCACCAGACCCGGCAGCAGCCACAGTCCGGAGGGTTTACCTGACGCCTTCCGAATCCACAGTACAGAATCCCGTCCCGCGGCAACATCAACCACACCATCGAAGCCGTCTGCGGGATTAAAAAGTCTCACTCCCCGCAGAATCTCATTTGCACTTTCCATTGACTCAGTCCGAGTAGTCCTTTCCGTCACATGCAGATCCTCCATCAGGTGCATTTGCCGCTGTGGAATCACCTCTGTCGGCAACTATCCCTCTCACCGGTGTTGAGTTCCAGTCTTCTCTCTCAACGATGGTCTTTATTACCTCAGAGCCCAGGCCCACAGAACCGAATGCTTCAAAGAATCTGAGAGCCCATTTCTCTGTTTCATCGAGTATTCTCTTGTGATACTCGCGGGGCAGAGCCATTATTTCCGAATGGAAGGGAAGATTCAGTTTCTTGTAGTTGCCGGAATTTCTGGGCCATCCCTCAGCATCAGCGGCTTTTACCATCCTCTTCCAGAGTTCGGCGGGAATACCTTTGTCAGGTCTCTTCACATAGCTTCCACCGTCCATAACCGCGTTGCCGCTTTCCGGATCCATTTCAAGGCCGAAGAGAATGTTCTGCCACAGAGTTCCGACATTACCCTTGTTGATGCCGTACTCCCTGAAATGTCCCACCTTGTCCAGGGGGGTTCCGCTGATACCGTGCTGGGCGATTGTTACACCGTACTTCGCTATGGCATCGGCTATGGCTCTGGTTCGCTGCAGGTCAATGCCCTCGTCCTCACCGGCGGAAGTGTCGTAAGTACCGTGTTTAGATCCGTTGCTGATGGCCAGAAAGTCCGGAAAAATGCCCCAGGCGTTCAACCCGCCTATGTAGTACTCCGCTTCCTCAACTGTAGTAAGAACCCCGGCTCCCTTGATTTCTCCTACTTCTGTTTCCAGGCCTATATAGGGTGGAATGTGCATGGCAAGATCCCTGGTGTACATCAGGTTTTCCCAGTCATGATTGTGAGAGGCGTCAATGGCCACAGAGGTCCAGCCCCTGGAAATAGCATCGGGAACAACTGTAAGAGCATCCATAAGATCCTCGGGAGATTTGATGGCGAAGTGATCCATGTGAAGTGAGTAAACCACATGGTCACCAAGCAGGCTGGAATAATGCATGGCAAGAGAAGGCAGGTTTACAAAATTAACACCTGTGTATGTTGCCTCTGATTTTGCCAGCTCGAGAAGAACAAAACTGTCTGCTTTCTCAGCCGCTGTGAGTATTCCAAGAGCGCTGAGTGGATTTCTGATGTTGCAGGCCATAACAATAGCGTGATTTTCTTCGGCAACCCTGGCTATATCCCGACCGCTTACAAGAGCACATCTGCTTCCGGGAAGAGCATTGATTACATTCAGTGGTCTGAGTTCGAGAAAACGCTGGTAAAGAGAGGCGTCCATTCTTTGTCTCCTTTTTCGTTATTATTTCACTTACCGTTCAAAATTTGTATAGTTTGAATATGCTTGAAACAGCAACCGGGAGGAAACACATTGAAGCAGCCGCCTGAACTGAGAAAAGTGCTGCTTGAATGGCCACTCGGTACCTACAATATTGTCGCTGTCATTGTACTTGTTCTCTTCAGGTATCTGTTCAGCTTCAGTAATGTCCTTCTGGTCGATTTCATTCAGGCAGTTCTTTTCCTGCAAGCCGCTGCCCTTTTTGTCGCGATTCTGAGTTCCACCAGAGGCTGGAATGATATCAGAAGCAGACCCTGGCAGATGATTCTCAGCGTATTTTTCCTTGCAGGAGTGCTGACCGCGCTTATCAACGGCAAGAGTACCGGAAACATCCATGACTGGACAATCACTCCGGTTACGAACGGGTATCTGGTCGCAATAGCATCCATCATAACATTCAGCGGATTGATAAAACTTGCCGGCAGCATTTCACCCGCCCTGATCCTCGGATCAAGCTTCATTATGGTTATTCTCTCGGGAACTGTCCTTCTTATGACTCCCAGGGCCACGACAACCGGCATATCGCCGATTAACGCCCTTTTTACATCCACCAGCGCAACCTGTGTTACCGGCCTGATAGTCATAGACACTGGCACGGATTTCACATTCACAGGTCAATTAATCATTCTTCTCATGATTCAGGTTGGAGGACTGGGACTAATGACCTTCGCTGCCTTCTTTGCCATGTCTTTCGGCCAGCAGATGGGACTGGCGGGCGCGGCAAATCTGTCTCGGCTCATGGACAGTGAGTTTACAAATGATTTGAAACACATTCTGATTTCCATTCTTGTGTGGACCTTAACCATTGAGACAGTTGGAGCACTGCTGCTGTACAACACATGGACAGGAATAGAAGGTCTGGACTGGTCAACAGGACACACCGTGTGGCAGTCCATCTTTCACAGCATAAGCGCATTCTGCAATGCCGGCTTCAGTTTGAACACCAGCAATCTGGAGATGTTCGTCGACTCTCCGTCAACTTCATTGATCATTGGTTCAATGATTGTTCTCGGTGGTCTGGGCTTTATGCTCCTTACCACACTTGGAAGACACTGGCTGATGAGGATGAAATCCGGAAGAAAAAGGATTCTTCCCGTGCAGACAAGATTCGTGCTGATGATTACAGCAATACTTGTAGTTCTGGGCTCAGGTTTGTTTCTGGCTCTTGAATGGAACAACACCCTCGCGGGAATGAGCATCTGGCAGAAGCTGGCCAACAGTTACCTTCAGGGAGTAACACCCCGCACCGCCGGGTTCAACACTGTACCGACTTCAAGTCTCGTCTCCCCTGTAAAATGGTTCTTTATGATCCTCATGTTTATCGGTGCCTCTCCAGGCGGTACAGGCGGAGGAGTAAAAACCACCACCATCGGCCTTCTTGTTCTCTCACTCAGATCTCTGATTCACCGCAGAAAGTCACCGGAAATATGGAAAAGGCAAATCCCGAATTTCGATCTGCAACGGGCCGGTGCCATTCTTCTTGTGGGAATGGTTACCTTCGGCATCAGCAGTTTTCTTCTTCTTATCACTGAAACAGGCAGCGGAAGTATCTACTCCGCCATGGATTATGTTTTCGAGTCAATGAGCGCGTTCGGAACTGTAGGGCTTTCCACTGGAGTAACCTCATCTCTGACAACAGCAGGCAAATGGATCATTATTGTTACCATGTTCATTGGAAGGACCGCGCCGGCAACTCTGGCTGCAGCCACTTCAAGAATCCGATCCTCACTGTACAGTTACCCGGAAGCCAGAATAACCATAGGGTAGGAAAAAAATGCAGAAAAAACCCAAGAAAATCGCAGTTATCGGGCTGGGCACCTTCGGAAGCAGCCTGGCAAATGAACTGATCATACAAAACGCTGAAGTTATTGCAATTGACATCAAACAGGAGCTTGTGAACAACATTTCAAGCCTTGTTAACAATGCAATCTGCTTTGACTGCACAAATGAAAAACAGCTGAAGGGATACATTGGAAACATTGATCTGGCCATCGTGGCTATAGGAGAAGATTTCGGGAATACTGTAATAATAACCAAGATTCTCAAGGATCTCGGAGTTACCGTATACAGCCGGGCAAGCAACGACAGAGAAGAAAAAATCCTCAACGCGGTGGGCGCGGACAAGGTCTATCGCCCGGAACATGAACAGGGAATTACCGAGGCCAGAGCCATCACTTATTCAGGTGTAAAGGAATATGTGCGG
Source organism: Candidatus Fermentibacteraceae bacterium (assembly GCA_030592635.1). GTDB lineage: Bacteria > Fermentibacterota > Fermentibacteria > Fermentibacterales > JCC-6 > Sabulitectum. Next base: position 52,650 of record JAUVIS010000001.1, read on the forward strand.
CTGAGATCCGGCATGGATCTCATCGTCACCGAACCGGAAAAAACTATGATAGGGAAAATGATCAGGCAACTGGACATTCGCAGAACCTACGGAATAAATATTGCCTTCTTCGGAAAAATGAAGGAGAACGGTAATTACGATTACAGAATTCCAAACCCGGAAGATGTACTCAACGAGGGTGACCTCCTGTGGCTGATCGGTTCAAATCAGGACATCAGACGATACAGGGAGAGATAATCAGAGATTATCAAACAGACCTGTTGACTTCAAAGCCGTGGTTCTGCTTTTATTAATCCGTTTGAAAAGCTTCAAAGCAGTTTCCGGAGACGGATGTTTCTTGCATAGAGATTTTATCAGCAGAGCCATGGCTTTTGGGAAATCCGACGAGTCTGTAATAAAGCTTCCAAGGGTCAGGTAGTCTTCCGTTGAATAGTTGATTGGTTCAAGTGACGGATACCTGGATCGAATCTTTTTTACATAAACAGGTACAATTGCTCTGCTCTGGGGCCATACAGGTCCCAGTGACTCCAGCCAGGCGTTCACCGCGGAGAGAACCAGTGATATCTCCCCAATCCCGAGAGCCGATGGCTCCGCGACTTCGCCATCGACGAATTCTGCCATTCCCGATCCTTCAGGAGACTTCAGGAAATCGACAAGAGCCTTTCCTTTGATTGTTCCGCCTGGAAGAAAGCCTTTCGATATCTTGCCGTTTCTAATGGGTATCAGGGCAATCCCTGAATCAGTATGGAGACTTATCATTCCTGATTCACCGGATTTTCTCAGAGACTTCAGAAGCTGAATCAGCTCGCCGCTTGAATTGTCCAGTTCTGTAAGCACAGGTTCTTCCGTGAGGTACTTGATCACCGGTCCAAGGGATCCCTTTTCGAGAAAGTGAAGGGACAGAAAGAGTTCTCTCTTGTCTCTCTTTATCGTGTTTATGAAAGAAGTCGAGTCCAGACAGTCCAGACCGTGAATGAAGTAGGGGCTTCCCTGCCTGAAAATCAATCTGGCAAATACGCCTTCGTCGTCTGAAATCGCCCAGTAGCAGTCTTTCTTGAAATCACGGAGAACCGCGCCACCTGTGACAAGTTTGTCAAGGTTCAGGAACATTACCGGAACAGTCTTCAGGAAACAACTGCTGTAAGGTAGTGCCATCGTCATGTCAGCGAACCAGCCTCGCAATCCTGTCAATTTTCGGCAACCCGGCACCGGGCCGCCAGGACCAGTATGTGACAACCGCCTGCCCTTTGACCAGCTCAAGATCCAGTGGACCCCATATCCTGCTGTCACTGGAGTGATCGCGGTTGTCGCCCATCATAAAAACATTTCCCGCAGGAACAATGTATACAGGATCACCTCTGTTGTCCAGAACCACATCCAGGGCAATCTTGTTATAAGCCAGATCAGCCACCTCCGCATATGAATACAGCCCCGGCAGAGATTCGGGCCACTGTTCATCAATAATACTGGAATTAAACCTGTCCTGGTGTGCCACTGCATAGGGAGAGGGTTCCCCGTTCACATACAGGGTATCATTACGCACACGCACCGAATCGCCCTCCATTGCGACAACCCGCTTGATAAAAGTAACTTCCTGGTTTGCCGGATAGCGAAAAACAATGCTCTCGCCCAGCTCAACAGAGCCGGTGGCCGGCATAAGAAGCCATTTCCGCCCTCTGAAATTATGCAGTAACGGGTTCATCCGGTCAGAAAAAGGTATCTGCTGACCATTCTCCGATTTCAGTACAAGCAGATGATCTCCCACCGGAAGTGTGGGCGACATGCTGGGAGTTGGAATTCTGTAAGCCTCTATGACATAAGGTCTGAGAAAACCGAAGAACACAAGAAGGGCTAATGCCAGTTGCAGAAACCAGTTACCGTACTTTTCAATCTTAGGGTTCAAAACGCCTCCCGTACTCAGTTGTGAAAGCGATAATGCCCAAAGCAGACACTTTCGTCAACCAGCCATTGACAGCACACAGGAAACAGAGCAAAGTTGCTGTCTAAAGCACAAACCAGCGAAAGGAAATCAATGGACTTCTTTCAGAACATAGTAGACTACGCTCCGGGCACAATACCCGTCGGCAGGATCGGCATTTTTGCAGCAGGCATACTTCTCTCGCTGGCACTCAGGAAAATTGTGAGTTCTTCGTTGAAGAAACCCAGGAAGAAAGTGGAAAACTTCTTCACCATACTGCTTGACGGTCTGGCCGGATCAATGGCATTTCTTGTCGTTTTCACCGGTTTTTACTTTTCCCTGCTGTTTCTCAATGTTCACGGCACTGTAAACCTTGTCGCGCTGAACATCATTCAGGTTCTTCTCACATTCACTGTCATCAGAATTCTGTTTGTAGTCATAGACGATGTCGCGCTGCAGATGGGTTCTCTGGCTGATGAAACAGAATCACAGCTTGACGATCAGCTTATTCCGGTTCTCAGAAAACTTGCCAAGGTGGCAGTCGCAGCAATTGGTATCGTATTTTTCATGCAGCTCAAGAGTTATCCGGTTTCCGGTATCATCGCCGGTCTGGGTATCG
>JAUVIS010000198.1 GCA_030592635.1 Candidatus Fermentibacteraceae bacterium
CATCAACCACATTGGAGTTAATAGATTCTCTCTCAATAAAGGTTCTGTCCAGCTCAAGCTTTCCTATTTCACTTCTCATGGTGGTCATTGCAAGCTGAGTCGTGGCGAATCTGAAGTTGTGTATGCCATAGGCAGCTTTCACCGGATCCATTACCTTGAGATAGAGGATTCCATCCACTTCAACTGATACATTATCAGCCGTGATGCACACTTGCGGAGGAACATCGATTGCAACTTCTTTCAGGCTGAGCTTGTACCGGATCTTGTCAATGAACGGCACAAGAATGTGAAAACCGGCTTCCAGAGTTTTGGAGTACTTTCCCAGCCTTTCAACAACAAAGGCGGACTTCTGGGGAACTACTCTGGCTGTCTTTAAAAGAGTGATGATAATCACCACAACGACAATAAATACTACAAAGGGCATTATACACCTTCCTTACTTATCTGCGGGTTCCACTAAAAGAGTAATGTTATTCTTCCCGGTAATCCGCGCAGTGCTTCCTTCATATACCTTCACGGAACTCTCCGCCTTCCATTCCGTTCCCTCAAAAAATACTTTCCCGTCCACAGAGCCCGGAAGAATGTCTCTGGTAACCCGAACCATCTTCCCCGTGTACTCATCGCCTCGCTCTTCCGTACTCTCTCCCGTGAAAAACCGGCTGGCGTACTTCCTCAATCCAAACAGCAGGGCAAGAGATGAAACGGCAAAAAACACAAGCTGACCAGTGACTCCGGGAAGTATCCCGGCCCATGCAAGCACCGAAGTGAGAATTGCGCCCGCCCCGAAAAAGACAAGAATAACGCCGGGAACGGCAAACTCCAGAAAAATCAGAACAACTCCGCAGCCGAACCAGATCAGCTCAGGAGTAAGCCAACTGAACATAATCCCCTCCTGGTTGAAGTGAATGATTGGGTAATCCATCACAAATAAGATAACAGCATTCAGTATAATTTCCAGTCTTTCCTTCAGGCCCTTTCTTTTAGATAATAGTTCTTATAGCGGAGGGGGAGGATTATGCTGCTGTTTTTCATTCTGGCAGCTCTGCGAGTCTCTGTCGGATTCCACGGAGACCTGCCGGTATCAACCGATTTTTCAGGGTCAATTCTTGTTCTGGGGAACGAACATATTTCAAGTGAGCCGGGCTCCGGCGGTAATGTATTATCTACCCCGGAGGACCTGTTCTGGAAGGAATGCCCTCCGGGGGAGTTCCAGAGGATCATGTCACGGGAAAGGGGAGAAGTCTTTTCGAGGGAGTATTTCAGCGGACCATTCTCCAACGGCACGGGGAACGGAATGATTGTCTCAGTCCCCGGCGAGATACTGAAGCTCGATCTTGACGGAACAGTTCAAAGTTCTTTTTTCACCGGAGAGTATCCCGGCAGTCTCTGCTCTGACGGTGAAACCATCTGGTTTGTCTCATCCGAATACGGTATTCTGAAAACAATAAACACAATTACAGGCAATACCGGAACCGTTGATCTCATTTTCACGCCAGTCACAGTTCAGTACGAAAATGGTTTTCTTCTGATTGGCAGAGCCGATGGCGGCTATTCGGTAACGAATAAAACAGGTGAAGAACTGCTGTGTATTTCGGAAGGCTTCTGCGGCCATTTCAGCGGAAGCAGTGCCATAACCTTCACCAGATACACGGAAAACAACGGGTGCGAAGCTCTTGCATGGGAAACCGTCACAATTGACATCCACACAGGGTCAGAAACGGTGGAACAGGTTCAGCCCGGGCCCGGCATTATGTATGAGGAACCGCAGGATGATCCCTCTGCTCATTTTGATGTTCCGTACATGCACCAGAGGTGGGACACCCCGGACTGGTTTGATGGTAGCTGGAGCTGCGGCCCCACATCCTGCATGATGGCATCGCAGTACTACAACAGACTTACCCCTGATTCCATCTGGTGCAGTTACCCGTCCGGACACTGGAGTGAGTGGGGCAACTACATACCGACAGAGTACACCTTCCTCGGCTACACATACGACATCCTGGGGAAATCTCCGGGCGAGGTATGGGTTCCAGGTGCCCACGGGTTCATCTACCGGGACTATGGAGGAGCGGGCTGGGAGGCAATGACCTGGTGGATGGATCAGCATGGTCTTGACTCATACCAGCTAGGTACAACATGGAACGCCTGCACCTCAGAGCTGAACAGTTCATGGACGGTTGTAGCGTCCACAACAAGCCCATACACACCCGGGCACATACTTCTCTTCAACGGCTACTACGACAATCACTCGGTGATATGCAACGATTCCTACGGCAATCAGAATCTTCCAGGGTGGGGAACTCTGCCCAACGGCAAGGATGTGGTTTACGACTGGCCGGGATACAACAATGGAAATGTTGAACTGGGAATCTCACAGCTTTTCTCCGCCCGCTCAGAAATTCTTTCCCCTGCGGGTGAACTGATTGATGACCGTACCCTTGGATACAGAAAACTGGGGCCCTGCCAGTACTGGCACGAGCAGGAAACCGGTTACAACGGATATTCCTGGTGGACTTATTCCACGGGAGCGCTGCCGGACACATGCATAGTGGAATGGATTCCCGAGCTTGCCGTGGAGGAAAACTATCTGATAGAAACTTTCATCCCTTCATCCCACGCGACTGCCACAGGCATCTACCACATAAGCACGGCATCGGGCTGGGAGACTGCCTCTGTTAACCAGGGAGCATACAGCAACCAATGGGTTTCTCTGGGTACATTCTTCCTTTCTCCTTCTTCTGCCGCGGTCAGAATGGGTGATTACACCGGCACCCAGAGTCAGTACATCTCTTTTGATGCAGTGAGATTCACTCAGCAGACCTCTGTTGAGAACCCTTTTCATGCCTTTGAACCCGGAAGTTATGCCATTTCTCAAAATCCGGTGCATGCCGGTTCCCCGCTGATTTTCATTCTTCCTGAATGTTTCCAGGGGACTGTGCGGATATTCGACATCGCCGGGAGACTCGCTGCGGAAACCGGAACTTCCGTCGTTCCGGGTATTCTGCCTGCAGGCATTTACCATGCGCTGATTTCAGAGGGAAACATTCGCCATTCCATGCGATTTACTGTGATTGAATAGAAAGGACACATTATGCTTTTACTTGCCATGATTATTGCCGCCGTTTCTCCGACAGGAGATACGGAAATACTGTGGGAGTCGTACGGGCCTGAAGACGGCGTGACTGCGGAAGTTCTTCTGCCCTGGCTCGGAACTGATGATACCGCCTCGGGCATCGAACCGGGAATCCTGCCGGAGGGAGACTATCTTTACGACCTTGCCTGGTCCGCTGACGGGCAGACTGTTCTTGTTGCCAACTACATGACTGAAAACCTTTCGCTTATCCACCCGGTCTCGGGAGTTGTTCTCGCCGATA
>JAUVIS010000209.1 GCA_030592635.1 Candidatus Fermentibacteraceae bacterium
AAGCATCATTCGTCTGCTTTCGGGAGGACTATTTTCTGATCCAAGCCGGCAAAAATAGACGCCCGAGCCCACGAGTTGTCCAGAGTTGTCTCTGCCGTCCCAGATGGCGGAGTGTTCTCCCGCGCCCTGGTTCTCATTTACCAGTGTTCGTACCTGCTGTCCCAGAATGTTGTAAATACTGAGAGTCACATTGGCATTAACTGATAATTGATAGCTGATAGTTGTTGCCGGATTGAACGGGTTTGGATAGTTCCGCAACGAAGATGTAGAAGGGCTGTTGCCTTCAAGAACTGTATCGTCGGCAGATACGCCGACAGATACGCTGTTTGTGCAGTACCAGACTTCATAATCGTTACTTCCGTAGAATCCCTCCAGGAATGCTATATGAGCGGCATAAGCGGAATCAACACTCAAGGATACATATTCTGTATGCTCATCGTTGTCGGTTAACTGTTCGGGAGTTCCGAAACTGCCGGTACAATTGTTCAGATAGTACAGCTCATGAGTATTAGTGGTCCCGAAGTCTCCGCCGATATAGGCAACATGTATGTTGTCCATGAAATCCACCGCAAGGGCCGTAACTCCATTTGCGCTGTTGGCGCTTGTTAAAGTCACTGTGTTCTCAAAACTTCCGCCCACATTATTGATGTAGTAAACACCGCCGTGGTATCTGGCGTAAGAGACATGAGCATTATCTGATGAGTCGATCCCAAGTGAGCTGTGCCACCTGTAAGTTCCCTCACTTATTGTTGTCAGGGAGTCGAAGGCTCCGGCAACATTGTTTGTGTAGAGAATATCAGTTCCGTTTTCGAATACAAGATGAACAAAGTTGTTGCTGTCCAGAGCCATTGAAGGCCTGACATAGCTTTTCCCCCCAGGTTCACTGGTAACCCTGATCGATGATCCGAATGCCCCGCCCTCATTGTTCGCATAGTAAATATCCCAGTTACCGTATTCGTAGTATCCGTATTTGTAGGCTATATGGGCAACACCTGCAGGATCAATGCTCAGGCATGAATGTTCAGGAACAAAGACTCCAACATCTGTGCTTGTGAAACTTACCTGCATCGGATCGCAGAAACTTCCGCCGATGTTGTTCACATAGAATTCTTCATAGTCATTACCATCGTCTCCCTTGAATACAATATGCGCATTTCCCGCCTGATCTATCCTCAAGCATGGATACAGGTCATTAGTGCTGTTGCCGGTAACTTTTACCGGGGTCCCGGCTGGATCAGACAGGTAGTAAATATCATAGTCACCATCGTCGTTGGAACACCAGGCAAAATGAGGTGTCTCGGACGGTCCCAGATCTACAGAGGGCATTGACTCCGCGTAACTGTTATCGGTCAACTGGAAGCTCTGCCAGTCAGCCAGAGCTGAGCCCGAGAGAATTAGAATCAAACTCAGCAGAGATCCCGTTATTTTAAATTTCACCTTAATCCTCCGTTACCAAATCTGCACCTGCCTGTGGGTCTGATGCTTCTTGTTAGACTGCAGTTTCGCTTAACACTCTTCCAGATAATTTAAATTTAACATGTTGCCCCGTCAAGAGATGCACTTTAGCTGTTTTGACTCGGAATCAGTGGTATTCCCATATTCGCAGCCCTTCTTTTCGGGTTCTTTAATACTTTCGGAACCTGTTTTTGTCAGCCAAAGCTTAAACGGTTCTGTTTCAACTTACGCCAGTATGCTAACGGATTAACGCTTGCTGTTAATAGCGACCGTCAAAGGTATCAGTAAAAATATAATCGTCGGAAGGAAAGCTGAAGGAGGCATGTGGTGGCAGGGGAAACGGGGATGGCTCGACAACCTGAAAGTGTAAAGAGTTTTACTGATATACCCGGTTTCCGGAAAGGTTGTTAATCTCTTTAACAAGACGATACACATGCGAACCAGGATTTTCAGGCCATCTCAAGCTTTGGTTTAAATCCATTTCTTCAGCCCGGCGAGAAGCATCACCAATCTTACCGGATAGCAGTTCAATCGGTGGAGCAGATTTGTTGTATGAGCCAAGGAGTGCGTCTGACAATAGGCGCTGTGCAGTTACGCCGCAGGATCGAGTCAGAATTCGTGCGGATTTGAAGAGAATAGCAACGCTATTTGATGATAATACGCGAGTATTGTGGCCGATTCTGTGGTTGTAAAATACCAGTGTTCTATTCTCGGACGCGCTCCCTGTAAGGCTCTCAACTCTTTCTCAATTTCTCCGGAGCTTATACACCCCTCTGCCCATTCTTCAAAATGCAGATAAAGCCATAATTCAAAGCACGGATTACTTACTGCAAGCCCTGCACCCATCTTTCGGGTGAGGAATGACCTCCTTTGGTTTCAAGGACCTTAACCTGTATTCACCGAGAATGGAATAGTGATGATTAACCTGGTATCCCGCAAATGGGGAATCTCTCTTCTCAGTGGCCTTTTCTTTCTTGATGTAATTCCCATTACACATCCTCTTTTAAAACCCAGTCAATATCCCCAAGAAATGGAATGCTCCCGAATCGACCATTGAGATAACCGTTTTCATAGTTAAGCCCTTTGTTAATGTTGTACTCCGCAAGACTTGAGATATGGGAAGCCCCTTCTTCATCTTTCTCCAGGAACCAGATTTCATCTTTTCTGAAAAGATCTCTGTCCAGCAGATTTGTATCATGAGTTGAGAATATCAATTGACTCCTGTGTCTGCTCTCCACAACCTCGGCTAAAAATGTCTGAATATAGAATCGTGTTATGTAGGTATGCAGGCTTCTATCCAGCTCATCAATAACAAGAACAATATCTTTTGACCTCACCGCGTCCAGGGCAGGTGCAATCTCAATAAGTCTCTTAGTGCCATCGGATTCCATTTCTTTGTCTATAGGGAACACCTCCCCATCAGCACCGGCATGCCCAAAACGCATTTCCAGATATTTAATCAAATTACCCCGCTTACTTAGAACTGCGGCGGCACCTGGCATATTGATATTAAGTGTTCCTTCACCCCGCAAAGAAAGCTGATTGAGAATATCCCTGACAAGTATCTCCGGGAGTTCTTTGAGATGCTTTGAAGGATCAAAGTCTTCCTCTTCGCAAAAGACTTTTCGAAT
>JAUVIS010000083.1 GCA_030592635.1 Candidatus Fermentibacteraceae bacterium
ACATCTCCAACCTGATCAATATCGTTTACCTTTACTGTAAATGCATGAGTCAGGTGGTAAATGTTTTCACCTGTGTATTCGTAGGTGTTGTAATCGTACTCTTCCTCCATATACAGGCTGTAGCCAATTGTTTCAATGGCATCTTCGTTGATACCCAGTTCTGTTGCCGCTTCAATTGCGTTTTCAGCCAGCTCAGTTGCTTCGTTTACGGCAACTCCTGCATCGATGTCTGACACATCTACACTGAAATTAATTACCACCATGTCAGCTATACCGGTAGCTGTGCCCACTCCTGTTGCAGTAACCGATGGGGGATAAGCCTGATACTGGCCGGCAAGCCCGTTCCCGACATCTCCGCAACCTGTCAGTAACAGGGCAACTGCACTTAATACAAGAAGCATGCGCATTCTGATTACCTCACTCTCCGATTATTTTGACCATAACTCTTTTTCTTCTGCGTCCGTCAAATTCTCCGTAGAAGATCTGCTCCCAGGGGCCCATATCAAGCTGCCCTTCAGTAACAGCAACCACAACTTCACGGCCCATTATCTGTCGCTTGTGGTGAGCATCCCCGTTGTCTTCCCCTGTAAGATTGTGTCTGTATATAGCAGGGTCGTGGGGTGCAAGTTCCTCAAGCCACCTTTTGTAGTCGCTGTGAAGCCCCGGCTCATCATCATTGATAAACACACTTGCCGTGATGTGCATTGCATTCACAAGACAGAGCCCTTCCTGTATACCGCTCAAATGCAGTTCTTCTTCCACTTCCCGGGTAATGTTGATAAAACCTACCCGCTCCGGAGTATTGAACCATAGATACTTTCTGTGTGATTTCATATTTTCCCTTCTTCAGAAAGCATTATAAGAGATTGTCGGACGAAGTAAAACTGCTTTATGAAAATTGATCTCAAAGCTAATGTTTTTCTGAAAAACGAGGATAACTCATGAAAACTGTGTACACGATACATTTGCTGTGAAATGTGTGTACAGAGAGCCGGATTACAGGAGAGAATACACGGAACAGCAGAGAGAATGAAGAGTTACTTCAATTGACTGGTTGAAGCCGTGTATCGGGATTTGTGCGGAGGCTGAAACTTCATCAAAGGGCAGGATGCTGTTGAAAACAAGTTTCCAGGAGCCTTCCACTGGAACACCTATCCTGTAATGCTGTCTTTCCATCGGTGTCATGTTGAAGATGCAGAGGAGGGGAGACTGTCCCTCGGCTTTCCTCAGGAAGGAAACAATTGTGGAATCTGTGTCGGAAAAATCCACCCACTGAAAGCCATCCTGTCGGCAGTCACTCCTGTAGAATTGAGGATGTTTGTGTGAAAAGTTGTTCAGAGAGGTTACAAAATCTTTCATCTCATCGCTGCCCTCCGGCAGGCTGATCCTGTGATTCCACTCTGTCTCCTGGGCTCTCTCTCCGCCCATGAACAAGAGCTGCTTGCCGGGAAAGAACCACTGGTAGCAGAGCAGAAGCCTTAGATTTGCCTCTTTTTCTTTTCTGTCGCCGGGCATTTTGTTGAGCAGAGATCCTTTTCCGTGTACTACTTCATCGTGTGAGAGGGGGAGTATAAAGTTCTCACTCCAGGCGTACATTGCGCTGAAGGTTATTTTGTCCAGTTTGTGTTTCCTGTAAATCGGATCAGCCTTGAAGAACTCAAGAGAATCATTCATCCAGCCCATGTTCCATTTGAAGTGGAACCCGAGACCTCCCTGCTCCGGAGGTTGTGTCACACCGGGCCAGTCTGTGCTTTCTTCGGCTATCATCATTGTTCCCGGGAAGAGTGTTCCCGCATAGTGATTCAGTTCTTTGATGAATTCCACAGCTTCAAGGTTTTCCCGGCCCCCGTACTCATTGGGTATCCACTGGCCCTCTTTTCTTGAGTAGTCAAGATAGAGCATTGATGCTACAGCATCCACTCTTATACCGTCCGCGTGGAATGTGTCAAGCCACTGGAAGGCACTGGCAAAGAGGAAGTTCCTGACTTCGCTCCTGCCGTAGTTGAATATCAGGGTGTTCCAGTCCGGGTGGTAACCTTTCCTGGGGTCTTCATGCTCGTAAAGACAGGTGCCATCAAATTCGGCGAGTGCCCAGCCGTCTGCGGGGAAGTGTGCCGGCGGCCAGTCCACCAGTACCCCGATGTCCGCGTTGTGGCATCTGTCGACGAACCGGCAGAATTCCTGAGGTGTTCCCATTCTGCTGGTCGGGGCGAGGAACCCCGTTACCTGATAACCCCAGGAATCGTCCAGAGGGTGTTCCATTACGGGAAGCAGTTCTATGTGCGTGAATCCGAGATTCTTTACATAGGGAATGAGCCACCGTCCGAGATCATCCCAGGAGTGAAAGTCATCACCTTTGCGAGTCCATGAAGAGGCGTGCAGTTCATAGATGGACAATGGCGAGGTGAGGCAGTTTTTTTTACCTCTTTCAGTCATCCAGCTTTTATCAGACCACTGGTATGAGAATGGATCTTCCACTTTTGAGGAATTTCCCGGTCTTTTTTCAAAAGAGACGGCATAGGGGTCGGATTTCTCAATTATTTTGTTGTTGGCTGTGGTGATAATAAACCGGTAGAAGTCTCCGCATGAGACTCCGGGTATGAATATCTCCCAGACACCGCTTCCGCCCAGGTTTCTCATGGGATGCCTTCTGCTGTCCCAGTTGTTGAAGGAGCCGACTGTACTCACTGCCAGGGCATTGGGAGCCCATACTGTGAAAAGTGTACCGTGAACATCACCAACCTGCCATATCCTTCCACCCATTTTCCTGTGGAGCTGAAGATGTTTGCCGCTGTTGAACAGGTGCAGATCAATCTCTCCGAACTGAGGCAGGAAAGAATATGGGTCGGCTGTCTGCCAGGTCGTCCCGCCAGTAAGGTTTATCTTGAGTTCATACAGGAAGAAATCGGATTTTCCGGGTGAATTCCAGATGAAAAATCCCTCTGGATCTATTTTTTTCATTTCCAGGGTTTTTCCAGTACGGATTACCTGTATTGAATCTGCTCCGGGGCAGAAGGCCCGAATGGTGATACCGCCGGTTGACTCCACCCGGTGCATCCCCAGTACGGAGTGGGGATGCGCCATGGAACCATTGATTACCTTATCTATTTGCGCGGAGGTCAGATTGTGTTTCATGGTACTAAGTCATTATTTCCATGGCGAGGCCAAGCAGAAGCAGGTAGCCAATTGAGTCGGTGCAGGCTGTAAGCAGAATGCTGCTGCCCAGAGCCGGATCTCTGCCCAGTGCTCTGAGTGTCAGCGGTATTCCCGCGCCAAGCAGGCTGGCCAGAGCCATGTTTGTCACAATTGAGACAAAGATGACTATGCCCAGCGACATTGATTGCGAAGGTTCGCTTGCTGTGAGGTATGCCACAGATGCTGCAACTGTGCCTGCCACCAGTCCCAGAAGAATGCCAAGAGAGGATTCTTTGAACAGCGCCTTTCTGGCGCTCGTGAAATCCAGCTCACCAAGAGCGATGCCGCGGGTAATTACCACCAGAGACTGATTCCCGATGTTGCCGCCCATACCGGCAACCACCGGCATGAATGCCGCCAGTGTGGCAAACTGGGAAATGGTTCCCTCAAAGGCTCTTACGACGGTTGAAGCGATAAAAGCGGTTACAAGGTTTACCAGTATCCAGGGAAACCTCTGTTTGAAGGCAGTAGGAACGGGTGTAAAAACACTGTCGTCCTGGGAAAGACCGGCCATGCGGTACATGTCCTCGGTGGCTTCTTTTTCCATAACATCAAAGAGGGCATCACCGGGAATGACTCCCATGAGGTGGTGGTTATCATCAACCACCGGTACAGCCATGATGTCGTATTTACGGGCGATGGAAGCCGCTTCCTCGCTGTCGTCATCGGTATCGACTGTGAACGGATCCTCCACCATCAGATCGCGAATAGAAGTGTCCTGAGGGCAGGTTACAAGCCTTCTGAGAGGCACAACACCCATAAGTCTGTTGTCTTCATCCGCTACATAGACATAAAAAGGTACATCCACCGAATCACTCTGGCTTCTTATCTGCTCTACCGCTTCGCTGGCGGTGTATTCAGGCCTGATCACCATGTAGCTGGAAGCCATCAGTTGACCGGCACTGTCCTCCGGGTAAATCAGAAGCTGTTCAATACGGTAGCGATTTGTGTCAGGAAGAAGTTTGAGGATTGTATCGTGGCGATCCTCAGATATCTGTCCCAGGAATTGAAGGGCATCATTGGGATCCTGTCTCTTCAGAATTCTGGCAATGCTGTCATCATCAATGTCTTCCAGAACCTCGGTAAGCAGAGAGTCAGGAAGCTCTGCCAGTACATCTCCGGCCTTTAACTGACTGAAGAGCATGTCCACAAGCATTCTTACTTCAGCGGGTGTGAGGTTTATGGAAAAGAGATCCGCAATGTCGGCCGGGTGGATTTTGCTGATAGCAACCGCCGCTCGGCCCGTTGCTTTTTGAGCAAGCAGCTTGCGTATGTAGTTCATCTGGGTCGGTGTTATGGCCACAGCCACTTCCCCTCAATGAAAAAATGAGCGATCAGATTCAAGGTACTAAGTCTAAACAATGAAGGTTCATTGTCAACTGCTCACGGGCATCTTATTTCGTATCCGTATTATCGGGTTTGCAGATACCGAAGTTGTAGGCAAGTTCTCCCAGAAGGGGAAGTGGCTGTACTTTACCGCTGAAGCCGTTGATCAGTCCGATAATACAAAGAGCCAGAGCTGCCAGTCCGATGATTGTTTCAAGGAAAAATGGAGTTCCGGGAAAATATTTTACCACAAACAATAATGTGGGGATCAGGGACTGCTGTGCATGAAACATCACATAACGGTTTTCTCTGCTGGTAACCATCGCTACGATGAATCCCAGAATGCCGAAATATGAAATCCCGGCCATTGCTTTGCCGTTTTCAATCTCGGAAGAGTTTATGTTGAATGCTGAAGTCATCTTTACTTCCTTAAAAAAAAGGGGGGCGATAAATACCGCCCCCAGCTTTTATGTTTCCTGTCGGATTACTCTACGTCAGGAGCGCCCGGAGCTTCCGGAGCCTCTGGAGCCTGAGGAGCATTTCCAACTGCCGGCTTGAGAAGACCGAGCTTGAAGGCGAACTGACCGATAACAGGAAGAGGTTTGATTTCACCCTTGAAGCCGTTCATCAGGCCGATGACGAAAAGAACAAGAACACCGATTCCAACAAGCCAACCGATAAATGGAATCGGTATGACAAGCATGCAGATTGCAAGCAAAAGGCCCTGCTGGGCGTGGTACAGCACATACTTGTTCTCTTTGCTGGTAAGGTAAGCGATGAGAAAACCAAGAAGGCCAAAATAGGCGATTCCGCCCATTGTTTTTCCTTCTTCGATTTCTGCCGGTGTGATATTAAATTCGTTGGCCATTAAAATCCCCCTCCTTATATGTGATTTTTACCATGGGTACCTGATAGCACAAAGCAACATTCTGCAAAGTCAATCTCATGTCAAGCTCACCTCTTGCAACGGATGACTTAGCTCTGCATTATACCCGCAACGGAAGGGAGGTGACAAGTGAGCGAAGTGAGCAGACAGGACAGTGATCTGCTGTCGATAGTTTCCATTTTTCATTATGTGCTAGGTGGTTTTCAGATGCTGATTTCCACGATGGGTCTTGTCTATGTCATTATGGGGATACTGATGGTGACAGGTGCAATGGATTCGGCCAAGGGAGAACCGCCGCCTCCTGAACTTGGCTGGGTCTTTGGTGGAATGGGTGTTGTGTTCATACTGGTTTTCCTCACTATGGGTATATTATCAATCAAGACGGGCATCAATATCAACAGGCGTCGTCATCGTACTTTTTGCATTGTGATTGATTCTATATTATGTATGATGATACCGTTTGGAACTATTGTCGGCGTATTCGGTTTAGTTTTATTGACGAAGCCGGAGACCGCAGGGGAATTCGAGGGGCAGGAAGGAAACAAGAGTTGAGCGCAAACACTGTTTCAGAGAAGCGCCGGGAAGGGCGGTACGGGGGCAGGCTCGAGGTGGTCATTGGCACCCAGGGTATGCCGGGACGCCCGGTAACGGCTCTTAACCTCAGTGCTTCCGGTCTGTATTGCGTGTGCGACGAGCCACTTGGCGACCTGACAAGGGTTGATGTGTCAGTGAATCTGGATAAAAATCAGGTAATGGCCAGGGCCGTTGTCATAAGGGAAGAGGAACTTCCTGACGGCAAGTGGGGTATAGGTTTATTCTTCACCAGAATCAGATTTGAGGACAGACAGTTTTTTGCCAGATATGTAAATGGAGAGTGATCTTTTGAGAAAACCCCTGCTTTCTTTACTTATTACGGGAGTGCTGGCATTCTCAGCCAGTGCGGACAAGTACGCCGGAGAGTTCATGTATGTTGGCGCGGGAGCCAGAGCACTGGCTCTTGGCAGTGCTTATTCAGCAGTTGCGGATGACATAACCGCAGGGTACTGGAATCCGGCCGGTCTTGCTCGGAACACAGATAAATCGGTGGCATTCATGCACTCGGAAAGATTCGGCGGTCTTATTTCCTACGACTATCTCGCGTATTCCCAGGAGTACAATGGGGATGTGTACGCTGCCAGTCTGTTTCGAACAGACGCGGGGAAAATAGCTGACACAAGTGATCTGCAATGGTACGATACCGGAAGCGACGGAGTTTTTGGAGAAGACGGAACCGGTGCTCCGGGAGATTGCGGTAACGATGATTATGACCAGAGCAGCAATCCATCCGGCACCGAGGGCAATGGTGAATGGGATCCCGGCGAGGAACTCATCTACGATGAGGGAAGAATCACCTGGAACAGCGCGGCAGACAACGCTCTCTATCTCTCATGGGGAAGAGCTCTTAACGAGAGACTGTCCGTGGGAGCAACTTCAAAACTTATATACAGAAAACTGATGGACTACAGCGCCTGGGGCGTAGGCTTTGATGCCGCTGTGAGATGGGACGCTACAGATGCCTTTTCCCTCGGACTGAACCTTCAGGATGTTTTCGGGACATACATGTTCTGGAATACCGGGGTCAGCGAGAGCGTTTTACCCACTGCCAAGATCGGTGCTTCTTTTGTCTGGCCTGTTTCCAGATTCCGTTCCGTTATTACATTTACCACTGATGGTGACTTCCGCTTTGAGGGAAGAGAATTTGCCACTCAATACAGTTTACCCGGAGCAGGAATCAGCCTTGACACCCACATGGGAGTGGAACTTCTGATCAGGGATACTGTCGGACTCAGGATCGGTTCATGCGAGGGAAACATGACGGCAGGTCTCGGGTTTACTATAAGCTTCATCGGCCACCCGGTTTCTCTGGATTATGCATGGGTGACACATGATCAACTTGACAGCACCCACCGTTTTTCTGTGGGAGTAGGTCTTTAGTTCCTGAATGGGATATGCCAGAGAAATTATGCGTAAGGCTGTTCATTTCGGATCGCTGATTATTCCGTCAGCTGCGATATTTCTACCGAGAATGGAAATGGTATTCATCCTGACTGCTCTTGCTTTCGGGATGCTTATTGTTGACATCGTAAAATCCCGCAACAAGGTCTTTCGCAGGTTCTTTCTTGGTTTTTTCGGTAAAGTTCTCCGTGGAAAAGAGCAGGAAGGCGGAATGACCGCGTCAACTGTGCTCATGGCAAGTGCCGCCATGACAATTTTGCTTTTTCGGACGGAGATTGCAGTTTCAGCACTGGTTTTTCTCTCAGTTGGTGATTCATTCGCAGCTCTTGTGGGCAGAAAATTTGGAAGAACCGTTCTTGTTTCCGGAAGAACCCTTGAGGGAAGTCTTGCCGCTCTGCTAAGCTGCCTTGTGATTTCTCTGCCCCTCATGCAGATTTCTGCCGCAAGAGGCTGGACTCTTTCACCGGCAGGGCTTGCCGCCGGGGCTCTTGCCGCCACACTGGCTGAGCTTTTTGAAATGCCCCTTGATGACAATCTCAGGATTCCAGTGCTGGCTGGATTCGTTATGGAACTGGTTATTCCGGGATGATATGTCACATTGAAGTGTACGGCTGTCAGATGAATGTTCATGACGGTGAGATACTCTCAGGTATTCTAAAAGCCGCCGGCCACACTGTAGTTAACAACGCAAAGATAGCTGAGGCTGTTTTCGTGGTTACCTGCGCTGTTCGTGAACACGCTGAAACAAGAGCACTTGGAAGAGTCACTCACCTTGCGGGAATTCCGAAGAAAAAGCCCGTAATTGTATTATGCGGCTGTGTGGCACAGGAACACGGCGAGAAGCTTCTGAAAAAAATAAAGCTGCTTGATTTTGTTATAGGGCCGGACGCATATAACCGGATACCGGAATTGCTTCCGGGGAAAAGACGGCTGTCGGTAACAGATCAGGGCGCGGAAGATTATGAACAGGTAAAAGCAGTAAGAGAGCAGTTTCCCCGGTCTTATGTAACAGTGATGCGCGGGTGTAATAACTTTTGTACCTACTGTATCGTACCATTCGTTCGGGGGAGAGAGCGCAGCCGACCGGCAGAACTTATTCTAGAAGAGGTTGAGGGTCTGGTTGAAGCCGGGTACGGCGAGATAACCCTGCTGGGACAGAATGTTAATTCATATACTCACAACGGTATGAATTTTCCAAAGCTTCTTGAAAAGGTTTCCACGGTTGCCGGCGACAGGTGCCGGGTGAGGTTTGTAACAAGTCATCCCAGAGATCTCACAGAGGAACTCGCGTCAGTCATGGCTTCGAGGGAAAACATCTGCAATCAATTTCATCTGCCTGCCCAGTCAGGTAATGACAGGGTTCTCAAGGCAATGAGAAGAGGCTATACCCGGAATGGGTACATTGAGAAAGTAGCCATGCTGAAGGAGCTGATGCCGGACATTGTCATTTCAACAGACATGATCGCCGGGTTCCCCGGTGAAACTCTTGAAGAATTTGAAGATACTGTTTCTCTGCTGAAAGAAGTCAGGTATGACTATGCTTTTCTTTTCAGGTACAGCGAAAGAGAAGGAACTGCCGCTTTGAATATTTCTCCTCCGGTACCGGTGAAAGAAAGACTGAGAAGGCTTTCTATACTACAGGATCTTCAGGCTGAGATAACCATGGAGAAATCAAAAGAGATTATTGGCAGAGAAATGACAGTTCTTGTAACAGGTTCCGCGA
The DNA here is from genome assembly GCA_030592635.1 of Candidatus Fermentibacteraceae bacterium. Lineage (GTDB taxonomy): Bacteria > Fermentibacterota > Fermentibacteria > Fermentibacterales > JCC-6 > Sabulitectum. The sequence continues at coordinate 9,126 of JAUVIS010000083.1, forward strand.
GGCGGGCCGGGCAGATGGCCTCAAGAACTATGGGTAACCGACTGGTTATCCTTGAATCACTTGATTTCACTCCCGGAGAACTGGTGCCGGTCAGGATAGTAAAAGCCGATGGTTACACCCACTTCGGGCAGCCTCTGACAATCTAACTGCCAATCTCGGTAAGCATTTCTGAAACTGATTTTTCTGTCTTTTCAAGCCGTTCACGAAGGGTCTTTATAAGAACTCCTGCTCTCTGAACCTTTTCCTCAAGGTCATCGACAGGGCAGTCATCCCGACTTACGGAATCAACAATTTTCTGGAGCTCTGCAAGCATCTGTGAGTAAGTCTCAGTCATTTTTCTTCTCCTTAACAATGGCTGTGAGTGAGCCTTTGTTCATGGATATATGTATTGTCTGTCCTTCTGATATTGAATCAACACTGCGCATGGGGATGCCGTTCTCGTTCCGGACAACAGCCCAGCCCAGTTTAAGCATTTTCCCGGGATCCCGCATTTCGAC
>JAUVIS010000101.1 GCA_030592635.1 Candidatus Fermentibacteraceae bacterium
AGGAGATACCATCAGGCTTGCGCCCGCCAATGATCTCTACAAAGTAATGGAATTTCACGGGTCTGCCTGCGCAAGTATCCGAATTGCCGGTAAAGTCGCGGCAGTATTTCGTTTTACCCGGTAATCAATTTCTCAATAAGGGGAACGATCTTATCAACGGCATCAGCGCAGTTTACCCCCTCATGCTCCATATCCGTGCCATAGCCATAAGAACAGGCAATCACCGGCAGTGAGTTTTCCAGACCCGCCCGTATGTCGTGATATCTGTCGCCAACCATTACAGTAAAATCGTAACCTCTGCTCAATTCAGCCAGCCTTGCGGTTTTGGAAGCATCTTCGCTCCTGCCGGTCAATCTGGTAAAGTAATGCTTTATTCCCAGGGTTTCTGTTACAAGAATAATGTAATCCGTGTGAGCGTTTGAGAGAACGGCAAGATCAAATCCCCGGATCTGCAAATTGGAAAGCATCGCCTTCACTCCCGGATAAAGTGCTCCGCTTGCGGGCAGTGTTATAGCCTGGTGAAACTGCACTCTCTCAAAGAATCTTTTACACACCGCCGGTTCATCACTTCCCGCAAGAACCTTGCAGAACACCTCAAGTGGCTCTCCGTACAGGGAATTAACAAGATCGTAGGGAGGCTCAGCCTCCCCGGTAACATCCGAAGCGGCTCTGGCTATTGCGGGGGCCAGCGCAAGCTCCGTGTGATGCAGAGTGCCATCCAGATCAAATACAGCCAGCTTTTTCATTCATCCTCCATAATTGTTGAGGGTGGAATATATTACTCCACATGAAAAAGACATCAATTTTTGCCACTGATTTTGACGGAACACTTCTCCGGGACGACGGGAGCTTCAGCGCGAAGGATATCGCAGCTCTTGAAACCCTCAGGGACAGGGGTTGTGCTGTTGTGCTTGCTACAGGAAGAAGCCCCTTCTCCCTCCGGCGATGTCTGGGGGAAAGGAAGCTTCCGGTAGACTGGTATGTACTCTCCTCCGGTGCCGGAATTCTGAACTCGGACGGAGAGGTTACTCTGTCGCGAACTCTCTCCCCCAATGATACTGTTGTAATTCACAACGCCTTTCTTGACCTGGGAATTACCGACACTTCAATACAGGGAACCTTCCCGGACGCTCACATCCTTCACTGGATGGAGGGAAAGCGCTGCTCCGATTTCAGGAAAAGACTGGCGTACTACCGTGATTTTTCAGTAAAAATTGATACCCCGGAAATCCCTTCAACAGAGGTAATAGGATTTGTCCATCCGGAGCAGGCGGACTGTACTATTTCAAAATTGCAGAAAAACATCGGGAAAAAATACTCAATAATCCGCGCCACCAGCCCAATCGATCACAATACCGTCTGGATAGAGGTTTTCGCACGGGGAGTAAACAAAGCATCTGCCTGCGATACAATAAGAAAAGAGTTTGAAATCCCTTTGAATTTCACTGCGGCTGTGGGCAATGACTGGAACGATATTCAGATGCTGCGCTGGGCGGACAGATCATTTGTCTCAAGCAATGCCCCGCTGGAATTGTTGAGAGAATTCGAGAATGTGCCCTCAAATCAGCACAACGCCGTAGCAACTGCTGCCGAGATCTGGCTGACTGTGCTGTCATGAAAGTATTTGCCATCGCGGATCTTCATCTTGGTTTCGCGGTGAACAAACCCATGGATATCTTCGGGAGCGCATGGGAAAACCATCCGGAGAGGATAGAGGAAAACTGGAAGAAAATTGTGGGAGATTCTGACATTGTGCTCATCCCCGGAGACATTTCCTGGGGAATCAGTTTTAAGGAAGCAGAGCCCGATCTCCGGTTCCTTGACTCCCTTCCCGGGAGAAAGTACATCTGCCGGGGCAATCACGACTACTGGTGGAGTTCTCTGAGCAAGGTGCAGAAGTTCGTTGGCCCTTCTGTCACTGCGCTGCAGCGAAATGCAGTAGATTGCGGTGAGTTTGTTCTCGCGGCAAGCAGGGGCTGGAGTACTCCGCAATGGGAAGGTTACAAACCTTCAGTGGATCAAAAAGTTTACGAGAGAGAACTGGGAAGAATGCAGATCGCCCTGGCGAAGGCGGTACAGTTGAAAAAGCCGGGGCAGAAGCTGGTTTACATGATGCACTTTCCTCCCGTTATTGATGGAAATCCCAGTCAGTTTGCCGAGTATCTTTCGGATTTCGGAGTTGCGCTGTGTCTTTACGGTCACCTTCACGGCACATGGTCTGAAAAGGTAAACATGGAATACAAGGGGGTTCTTTACCGCATAGCCTCCGCTGACTATTTGAATTTCAAGCCTGTTGATATAACCTCGGAGGTAACAGCTGATGCTCCTTTCTGTTAACGGTCTTGGCCTCGAATTTGGTTCCGACGAGATATTCAGCAATATGACATTCAACATCAATCCGGGAGAACGGGTAGCTCTTGTCGGCATAAACGGCGCCGGCAAGACTTCTCTTCTCCGTATCCTCTCGGGGGAAATTGAACCCTCCTCGGGTAAGGTTGACAAATCAGGAAATCTCAGGATTGGCTATCTGCCTCAGCAGATCAGCGAATTTCCCGGAGGAACCCTGCTGGACGCTGTATGTGCCAGCTCCGGTGACGGTGCCGAAGCCCTTTCGAGAGAAGAGGAAATCCACTCAATTCTTGAAAAAGAAGGTGCCGGTGATGCGTCAATACTGACTGAACTGGCCAAAGTACAGGACAAAATTCATTCAACCGAAGCGTACAACCTTGAGTCAAAAGCTCAGGCTGTTCTGTTCGGGCTCGGCTTTTCAAAAGAGGAACTGAACAAGGATCTTGCTTCCTTTTCCGGCGGATGGAAGATGAGAGCCATGCTGGGGGCAATTCTTCTGAACAATCCCGACCTTGTTCTTCTTGATGAGCCCACTAATCACCTTGATCTGGATGCCCGTCTCTGGCTTGAAGAGTTTCTCCGGCGGTTCAAGGGCGCGGCCTGGATAATTTCTCATGATCCCGCTTTTCTTGACAGGGTAACCAACCGGGTTGTTGAAATTGAATTCGGAGGTATGAAAACATGGGGAGGTAACTACACTTTCTATGTCAGGGAAAAACTCGTGCAGGCCAGGCTTCTTCAAAAACAATCCCGCAAGGTTGAAGATGAACGGGAAAAGCTGGAGAGGTTCGTCCGAAAATTCAAAGCTACAGAGAGCAAGCGTTTTCAGGTTAGAAGCCGCGAGAAAATGCTGGAGAAACTTGAAGCTGTGGCTACCTACAAAAGCCCTAAAAGAATGATCATCAGGCCGCCGGATGTTCCGCGAAGCGGCACAAAGGTTCTTGAGATGCAGGATGTATCCAAGGCCTATGACAAAACCGTCTTCTCTGAAGTCAGCCTTGAAATACAGCGAGGAGACCGCATTGGTATTGTAGGCAGGAACGGTGGAGGCAAGTCAACTCTCTCCAGACTTTTTGCCGGTATTGAAGATCCCACCAGTGGACAATTGAAAAAAGGAACGGGCGTTAAAATAGGTTACTACTCTCAGGAGATTGATCTCCAGCTTAACGAAAAGCACACTGTTCTGCAGCATGTTCATAGCATTTCTCCGGTAAGAAGCGAGGGGGAGATAAGAAGCTACCTGGGCAGGTATCTGTTCACCGGGGATGATGTGATGAAACCCATATCTGTGCTTTCCGGAGGGGAGATCAGCAGACTGGCTCTGGCGGGAATACTTATCAAACCCACCAACTTTCTTATACTGGATGAGCCCACAAACCACCTGGATATTTTCAGTCGGGATGTCCTCCAGGAGGCACTGAGTAACTACACAGGCACTCTGGTACTCATAAGTCACGATGAAAAGCTTCTCTCTGCCCTATCAGAAACTCTCTTCGTTGTTAAAGAAGGTCGGGTAAAACCTTTCGCGGGCAATTTCGCCGAGTATGTTGAAAAACTCAGAATCCTTGCCGATGAACAATTCAAAAAACCGGACGAAAAGACAAGTCAGGAAACCGGCAGAGAAGTTGAAAAGGAAAGAAAGAGAAAAGAAGCTGCTGAAAGAAACAAGGCTTACAAGGAACGCAGAAAGAAAGAAAAAAGAATTGAGCGGATAGAAAAGAAAATGCAGCCCCACGAAACAAGACGCAAAGAGATCGAATCTCTCTTCTCTCAACCGGAAGTCATAAATAACTCTCAACGACTGGTTAATCTCCAGAAGGAGCATTCCTACCTTACCAATGAAATTGCCGCCCTCGAGGAACAGTGGATGGAGATCGCTGGAGAAGACTGAAAAGCGCTTTCCCAAACTTTCGTGTCAGTTCATGAAGCCTGTGACTGTGGCCAGGAGCGTGATGGTATCCTGCTGATTCATGTCCGGGATTCCGGCCTTTATCGCCGCATTGTTCAGAAGCTGGTATTCGGGAGAGGTGAAAACAATGGGGGTTAGCTCGTCTCTGATTATTGCAAGAGCAGTCTGTTCATCCCAGTCAACTCCTGATATGTAAAGAAGAACCGAACCGTCCTCAACCGAAGCACCCTGACAGAAAGACCCGTCAGGAAGAGCCATTCTGCTGACTATACGCTCAAGAAGCGCCGCAGCATATGCTGCCCTTGCTCCGCTTCCTGCGTTGCCGGGCATGGTCACAACAAGAACTCCAGGCACCGGCACCCTGCTCGTGGCAGGTATGATACCCGCAATGCGCTCAACTTCAGAGTGAGCCACTGCCGCAGGAGAGGGAGAGGGAATCATTATCCATGGACAGAAAGTCTGGCCTCCCGTTCCTTTTATCCACACAAGCGAATTTTTTACAGCAAGACCTCCGGGTATCTGCCGCGCGACAAGACTGTCCGCGGCGCTGAGAAGAGGAGCCCACCTCTCTCCCCAGAATTCATCAACCTCTGAGGGAATGTATTCAATGGAAAAGATATCGCTGGGTGACCCCTCGGCGGAAAAGGCAACCAGGGCATTCACTGCTGATGCTCCACCGGGAATAACTTCTGTTCCAATGCCTCTCCATGCGGTCAGGTTGAAATTTCCCTCTCGCTCTCCACCCCAGAGAAACACGGAATTGTCGATGGGAAGGGAGAGAAAAATGGTATCAGCGCCTGCTTCAAGCCATCGGCTGGTTCTTACCGGTACAACAGGGGGTTCTCCCGCTGAGTCTTCCAGTATCCAGGAATTTGCGGGAGCGCTGGTGTTCCAGGTCAGTTGAAGAGTTCTTGCCCAGAGCGAGCTGTCAGCCATTATGCTGTCTGTCTCAAGGGTTTCGGCTATTTCCTTCAGAATCTGCGATGATCCGGCAGGACCGTTCAGGATGTAGCCCGACCACCCGGAGCGGGTCACCTGATAGCCCTGGATGCCATATGTCCACATTTCTTCGAGCTGCCGGCCAGAAAGGGATTCCCATGGATGAACAGGGATTCCCGGAAGCATAACAATGGCGCCGTCACCGAACGGGAGACCCACTGCCAGTACTGAAGCAATAAGGAATAATGTCATTTTACCTTCCAGGGTTCAAGAACTCTGCTCAACACCTGCGGACCTTCAAACCAGGAGAGAGCAAATCCGTAATTGGTCAGAGGAACAACGGCTCCCGCAAGATGGTCTATACGGGCAGACAGCTTCTGTCTACTTATCATACATCCTCCGCAGTGTATAACAAGATCATATTCTTCCAGTTCATCAGATGTGGGGAATTCTCTGCCGAAGGAATGATCAACCGTAATGCCGGAAAACAGCTTCTCCAGTTTCGAGGGAATTTGAACAGTACCTATATCCTCAGCGATCCGATCATGATTACAGGCCTCGGCAATGAGAACTCTGCTTGCTGAAGTAAGAGTATCCATCGCCTTCACTCCCTCTGCAAACAGACTCATATCTCCGCCGGCTGTCTGATTTATCATCATAATCGAAAAAGTTGTAAGTGGAATCTGTTCCGGAACCCACCTGCTCATCACATCAATAGCCTGTGAATCGGTTATAACAAGCTGCACCCCTCCACTGCCCTGCTCCAGAGCCCCGAGGAACTTGAGAAACTTATCCTTCTCCCGATTGGAAAGAAGGCTGGAGCCGCTTCTCGCAAGGGCAAGATCTGTTCTGTAGAGACCCACCGGAACCATCATTCGCAGCAGATACTCCATGCTCATTTCCTGGGGGCGGAGAAGCCTGCCGGTTGGAGACTCGGCATCCAGTGGAATATGCATCAGAACCGGACTTCTTGGATTGAGGAATGGAAGCAGGGGAACAGGAATCAGCCCCTCCGGTTTTGACTCGGCTACGAACTTAACAACGGAAAGGTAATCCTCCCTGACAGAAAGATCCGCGGAAAGCTCAATGGTGTTCTTTCTGTCCGGAAGCACAGACCGGCAGAACTCCTTCGCCTCTGAAACCGTGGCTCCGGTATTCAAAAGCAGAGACCAGGTGTCGGAGCGGATATTGAACACCACGGCCAGTCGCTTACCTTTTCTGGCAGCCATGGAGCTGATCAGCTCTTCCACTTCGAGCTGCATGGAAATGAAAGCCTGCACTGGATCAACCACCATCAGCGCGATATCTACTTCCTCCAGCGCCGCAAGAGCTTTCTTTCTTTTCTTGCCGCCGAGGTCTGACGCTTCGTCCAGCCCTGCCGTATCAAGAATCCGCACCGGACCCAGGGAGTGTATCTCCATAACTGAACTTTTAATGTCAGCTGTTGTTCCCGGCTGAGAATCAACAAGAGAGGTTTCCTGCTGTGTCAGCAGATTCATGAGAGTACTCTTGCCCGCATTGATCCTGCCGAATATTCCGATCACCAGCCTGTCCACTCTGGCCATGCAAAATCCCTTCCTTCTGTTTGGTGTAGTATAAAACCAGAATCTTCCTATGGCATCACCGGTTCGGGGTTGACTGTGAGAAAATTAATTCAGATAATTGACCCCCGATTGAATGTTGCGGAGAGGTGGCCGAGCTGGTTTAAGGCGTACGCCTGCTAAGCGTATGTAGGGGAAACTCTACCGAGGGTTCGAATCCCTCCTTCTCCGCCATTCGGTTGTAAAAGGGCTCACCATTTGAAGTGGGGGCTCTTTTTTTGTAGAGCCTTTTGTATATGATTGTATTCAGGTGGTGATTATTCCGGCCTCGGCTCACAGTCATCCATTGATGCTCTGGATGAACAGGGCGGGATTCTCGGGAGAGACTACAATGCTGAAGCTGTCCGTTTCACTGGTTATTGAGACAGCATGACTCCAGTTTGTGGCATAGGCCCTGAAGCTGCCCAGCTTCCTGTTTCTGAAACCGCCAGTGTAACCGAACATGCCGCCGTTACCCATTACCTTCAAAAGTCCGTTCCTTATCTCCGGTTCTTCCTGAGTCACAGCCCCCGGAGGTAAAACAATTTCTGTTGTCCACAGGGGTCTCTTAACCAGCAGGGTGTCGTTCTCCAGAGAGTATCCCGTTACGGAAAAGAGCCAGGTTACCAAAATGATCAAAGGCAAAATGGACACGGCGTACATGGCTACTCGGGGTACAAAAGGAAGAGCTCCCGCCGCAAGAATCATAAATACCGTCACCACTCTGGCCATGGTATCCAGCGGGGCAGTTTTGAACTTACCTGAAGTCATAGTGCTTCCTTATTGTTGAATGAATTGTCCATCTGCATTTCATG
>JAUVIS010000057.1 GCA_030592635.1 Candidatus Fermentibacteraceae bacterium
CCGGATAGCGGTGACATTCTTATTGATGGAAACTCAACAAAGAACTTCACCCTTGAATCTCTCAGAAGAAACATCGGTGTGGTTTTTCAGGATCCGTTCCTTTACCACTGTTCTGTAAAGGACAACATCCTTCTTGGTCGTCCAGATGCACCGATGGCCGAAGTTAAGAAAGCGGCAAGGGCGGCACATGCTCATGAGTTCATCACAACTTTGCCTGATGGTTACGATACTATGGTCGGGGAACGGGGCAGCAGTCTGTCCGGAGGGCAGGTTCAAAGGCTGGCTCTTGCCAGAGTATTCCTGAAAGATCCCCCCATTGTTGTACTTGATGAGGCCACCAGCGCTCTTGACAGCAAAAGCGAGTCCAAGATACAGGATGCTGTTTTTCATCTTTTACAGAACAGAACATGCCTTGTTATTGCTCACCGACAGTCTACAGTGGAGTCTGCGGACAGGGTGGTCTGTGTTCCTCTTCTTTAGCCTCGTTATGAATTATTAGTTTTCCGCACGCAATTCCATAATAAACACTCTTGGATATTCCTTGGGGGAAATTGTATAGGCAAGATAACCATCATCACTTATCTCATAATAGTACAAATTATCTGATGGTAACCCTTCTACACTACATGTATATACTAGATCCCCTAGGAAATTGTAGACATCGAACTCAGTTTCATAGTAAGAACCGTGTGATACCCAAATCATACGCTTACTATCTTGAATAAATAGCTGGATCACACCCAAAGGTTGAGAGGAGGGTTGCCAATCCCCAAGCATGCCGTCTCTCCTTTTCCTCCACATTTGTTCAAGAGCAATCTCTGTTGAATCCCTAGTAATAGGTTCATGTTCTGTGTATAGTGTATCAATATGATATCCATCATAAGCATATCTATGTACTGTATGGTCATATTTCTCTGGAGCTATATAGAGTCCGTTCTCTCTGCTGGCTGCAAATGCACATTCAAGTTGAACAAAGTCTGAATATGCAGTATTTGGATTACTAGATTCAAATTCTTTGGAAAAGTGTATTAACTGCTTTTCTCCCGTATTATAATCCCAACTACACAAATTCATACTTATATTAATGCGTCCTTCATTGCCTGTAATATACGGTACTCTGCCGATAATTGCACTATCATTCATCATCTCGAGGTTATCTGCTGAATATACTTCTTCCAACACTATTCTATTGACAACATCGAATTGCTCATTAAGGAATATACAACTAAGTGGCTGGTAATACTCATAAATCATGCAACCATCCCCAAAATCACTAATACCTCCAACCCACTCATATTCCTCTGGGCCGCTGCCTTGCCTCAACACCGTCCGCATGTACTCTCCATTATTGGTAAATTGACTAATACATTGCTTAACATCATCAGCGATAAGAATGGAACTATCGCTAAGAATACATACATCAACAATATTACCAAATATCTCCTCATCCACTCCGTATTCGACACCAATAGTATCAGTGACAATCAGAATTCTTCTGTGCTGGGAATACTGCTCTTCTGCCATAGTATCTGATTCTGTACATGAAATCACAGCGAAAAAACAAAACAACAAAATAAGGTTGATAGAAATATCGATGGTTCTAATTTTCATATTTATTAACGCTCCCTCAAAAGATTCAATGGTGTTGGAAAATTCCAACACCATTGAACATTTTAATATGTAGTTAGCAGTCAGAATCGCATGTATCATCGCTCATGCAACCACTGTATCGCCACATCCATCCACATATCAAGTCAGGCATACAAGGACATTGTCCTTCGCTGATAAGCGTCATAAGAACAAGAGGGTTCACTAAAAAGCTCATTTTTCCTCCTTTCCATTCTCTTGTGATTTATCATTACTCAATAGCCTAGAAGCTGCTTCAAAAAGATAGTTATGGAACTGGTTCTTGTATTCCTTCTGGGTACAGGAATTAGCACTCTCAAGAACCCAATTAGCTGGACATCCACCACCACAATTTGGCAGGATCTTACATTCATAACATGGTGAATCTTCTGTGTACGGATCGAAATCCATCCACTTCCAAAGCTTCGCAGTGTCACTAATTGGATTAGAGTGTTCACTTAGCATATTGCCATATCTACCCTTCAGAACTCCAGATATTTCATGCCAGCATTTACATGTCGTTCCATCAGGCAAAATTACAATTCCGTATGCATTTGTAGCAGCGCAGCCTGCAATCCTAGGTTTGAATGTCGAAAGACATTTCTCAGTAGGCATATAAGAAAGCTTGCTATACAAGAATTCTGCGTTTCTACGTGTTTTCTCTTCTTGCTTTCTATGATCATAGCGAGTATACGCAGGAGTAATACGAATGTTTTCTACATCCTTCAGTAGCTCTTTAACATTCGTGAATTGTTTATCATGACCCGATTCACAGTTTACTCTTATATTAAGAATCATGAATTTAGCTGCTAGTTTGATGTTCTTTATTACTTTTGAGAAAGTATCAGAGCCATCTTTTAAAGGTCTTCGTAAATTGTGAGTTTCCTCATCTCCGTCTAGCGTTATTTGCATACTGACTACATTATAACTCTTTAATTTTTTTAATATTTCCTCAGTTAATGTATAACCATTTGTGATAATATCTGCTCTGAACAATCGACCATGCTTAGCTCTCGCCTCTGTTACCCTCTTGCAAATTTCAATGACTCTGTTGGGTTTTAATAACGGTTCTCCTCCTGTGAAAGAAATTTTAAATAAGTGTGATTCATTTTTATCTGCATATTCTACTATTTTATCTATGACTTCATTCTTGATTACTGAACAATCTGACTCTCCACCATCCTGGTAACAGTATGTACAAGCAAAATTACATGCCATTGTGGGTACAACAGTTAATGACGAGGGCTTAGAGTACGTATGGCATTTAAACATAAACTGTAGCATTCGTCGTTCGCAGAAATCGCTTTCCACAATGAACCCCCCATGCTGCAGATTCTCAATAACTTTCTCATCTAGTTCTTCCAGAAATGTATCTATTTCTAAATCATACTGGAAATACTTCTTGAAAATCTCTATATATTTAGGTTCAATAAGAGCCATTGCTCCCGTGAAACCATTCGCTACAACAGTATGGTGGGAATCATACTCAAAAAACCAGTTGTATCGCGAGTATTTATACTTCATCTGTGCTCATCTCGTTATTTGATAGTATTTACATACAAAAAAATTCATGGCTGATATACTGCTAACTTCCTTCAATATCATATATCTACTCTTAGACACCAATAGAACAATAAGAGACCCCCCCCCCGTGTCAATACCTATATTTTCCACCATTAAAACTTTCAATCTATCCAAAAGCTAATTCCGTGCTGTACAGCATTTTACTACGGCAGGCGGAGATTTTCACCTCCGCCTGCTGTTATGTCAGTTCAGGCCGTTGTTACTTCTCTTCCAGCCTGTCTATTATTCCCTGCACAGCCCGTAGTCCGTCGGCAATGGCTGTGATAGCGTCACCTGCGCCGGGGATTATGTGTCTCCACCGGCAAAGAAGTTTTTGTAGCCTGTGTACTGGTTATCGTCAACGATGATCCGGCCCCATTTAAGCTTCATTTCCTTCTGCATTGATTCTGGAATGAACTCAATGTCAGAGGTCTGACCAATTGCCGAGAAAAGGATGTCTGCGTCGATTACATGCTCAACATCACCCTTTGGTTTGGGAAGGGGTCTTCCGCCCTTGGGATTGTCCACCATTTTTGCCTCGTGGTAGAGATACCTGATTCCGGACTCTGTTCTCTCGATCCTGATGGGGATCGTCTTTGGTCTGAAATCAATGGTCTCTTCCATGGCCTCGTGGATCTCTTCGTCATCTGCAGGCATGTCTTCAATGCGTCTTCTGTAAGAGAGTACCACATCAGCGCCCAGCCTCACGCAGGTTCTGGCGGTATCCATGGCAACATTTCCGCCACCTATGACTATTACCTTTTTGCCTGTGAGCTTCTCTCCCCTGTCAGTAGACTTCATCAGGAAGTCAAACGCGGGCTTCACTTCCGGAATGTTCTCACCTTCTATTCTCGCGTCAGATGGTTTCTGAAGCCCGACCGCAAAGTAGACTGCATCAAATCTGTTTTCCAGATCTGCAAGCAGTTCTTTTGTTACATCTTTTCCGTAGTTGAAGATCACACCAGCCTGCCCGAAGACATCCATCTGCTTGCTTATGCCGTCTGCGGGAAGCCTGTACTCCGATATGGCATATCATGAGACTCCTGCAAGTCAAATGACAGCGTCAAAGAAAACCAGATACCAAACAAAACAACCGAACTAGACACAATAGACGGCAGGTTCTTTGTCATTTAAGCACGCTCCTTTCTCCTCATTGAATGTGTCAGAACATCAAGTTCCGTTGATACCTCTATGTACCTTACTTCCACATTTGCAGGGGCATTGAGCGGTTCCAGTGTGAAACTTAAAATTGCACTGCACCCCGCATCTACAAGCATATCCAGTGCTCTCTGGCCTGAACCTGTTGAAACAGCAATCACGGCGATAACTTCTTTCTTTTCCTTTACAAGCTCAGGAATTTCGTCGATTGATCTTATCTTTTTCCCGCAACATGAAGTACCTGTCTTTGCGGGGTCACTGTCAAAAATCGCTTCATACCTGTATCCGCCAGTTCCAGACAGTCCTGAATTCATCAACCCGCGACCGATGCTTCCAGCTCCTACAATGATTACTGAAGGTGGATCGGTGGTACCAAGGATACTCTGGATGTTCATAAGCAGGTCATCAACCTTGTAGCCGGATCCCTGCTTACCGAATTCTCCGTAAATAGATAAATCTCGTCGTACGGCAGCAGAAGAAATACCACAGGTTGTCGCAAGTTGCTGAGAGGTTATTATGACTTCGCCTCTGATTTTTGCCATACGGAGACAGCGTGCGTAATGACTCATCCTTCTGATGGATTTCTCTGAAACCTTTACCGCAATCATTGGAGTCTTTCCCTTCAATTAGTGATAGTTTGTACTATCACTACAGTAAGAGAATCCAGCCCGGCAGTCAATGGACTTTCCATACCCCTCATGCATGTCTCCTGAGAAATCAGTACAATTGGTCAGGTTGATTGTTCATGCTTTAGATTAACTCTATCTTGCTGGTATTGCATTCTTTAATCATCCTGCCGGGGATTGTGGATTCACGACCCAATCCATATCTGATTTGAATTTGTCCCCCGTGGCACTGGTGGCATATATTACCGCAACCGGCTGAATTGTGCCGGCTATACAAACACACAAGAAGCAGTGGCTTCTTCTTTTGCCGGTGTCCCGCCGGTTGGAGGTCAGAAATGTCCAAAGGTTTCGATGCGTTCAAAATGGCACAGGATCAGTTCGATCAGGTAGCTGAGACACTCGATCTTGATCCGGGTGTAAGAGCGTTTCTTCGCGAGCCTATGAGAGAGTATCACTTTACCATTCCTGTACACATGGATGATGGATCAGTTCAGGTTTTTCGCGGTTTCAGGGTGCAGCACAGTGATGTTCGCGGCCCCTGCAAAGGCGGCATCCGCTTTCACCCCGATGAAACCATCAGCACAGTCAAGGCTCTTGCCACATGGATGACCTGGAAGTGCGCTGTTGTGGATATCCCTCTCGGCGGCGGTAAAGGCGGCGTTATCTGCGATCCTCACGAGCTTTCCATGCGCGAGCAGGAATACATCTGCCGCGGCTGGATCCGTAATGTATGGAGAAACATTGGTCCCGTACAGGATATTCCTGCCCCTGATGTAATGACTACTCCACAGCACATGCTCTGGATGATGGACGAGTATGAGACTCTTACAGGCGGCAAGTACCCCGGTGTTATCACAGGAAAGCCGGTAGGCAGCGGTGGCTCCCTTGGAAGAACTGAAGCCACAGGCTACGGTGCTGTCTATACAGTAAGAGAAGCTCTCAAGCGTCTTGATATAGACATCAAGGGCGCAACAATGGCCTGCCAGGGGTTCGGTAATGTTGTTCAGTATGCCGCTGAACTCTTCATACAGTATGGCGGAAAGGTTCTTTGCGTATCCTGCTGGGATCAGAAGGATATGAAGGCCTATACCTACCGTAAAATGGACGGCATTGATCTTGAGTTTGTTCTCAGCATTACAGACAGGTTCGGAACTCTTAATGCTGAAAAGGCTATTGCGGCTGGCTACCAGCAGCTTCCCGGAGACGCATGGATTGAGACAGAAGCAGATGTTCTTCTTCCCGGAGCTCTTGAAAACCAGATCAACGCCGACACCGTAGGCAGGATACATTCAAGAGTCAAGGTTGTTGCGGAGGGCGCGAATGGCCCTACAACCCCGGAAGCCGATGCGATTCTCAGCGAGAGAGGTATCTTTGTCATTCCAGATTTCCTCTGCAATGCCGGTGGAGTAACATGCTCCTACTTCGAGCAGGTTCAGAACAACATGAACTACTACTGGGAGAAAGACGAAGTTCTCTCCAAGCTCGATACCAAAATGACAACCGCGTTCCACGCTGTTGCTGACCTCGCAGAGGGTCAGTCAGTCTATATGCGTGACGCAGCCTACATGATCGCCATCGACAGAGTAGCCAACGCTGCCCAGCTTCGTGGCCTCGTGTAGTTTGATGTAAAAAGCGGGACCGGGGTATTATTGCCCCGGTCCTTTTTTTTTCTGCTCCGGGGAATTAGTATTATTCCTGTTCTGTTCGAAGATTGTTCTTCAGTAGAAAGGTAATTTGTATGACTCCACTGGATCACAGAGATGTAACTGGTACCGGTACACTGGAATGGAAAATCATCCTCAGGCTGCTGAGTGAAACAGATCCGGAACTGCTGGGCCGCCTGAGCAGAAAGATGCTGAACTACCTTTTCAGAAGAAAAATCGTAAAGATCTCGGAGATTATGGAGGAACTGCTTCCCAGGCAAGCCGATGCAGTAGAATCCGGAGATCTGTACGGAGAAAATCAGCCGGCACCCAGAATGGACTACAAAGTCCTGGAAGAGGTAACCACCCAGGTATTCCGCGTGGCTGAGGAAGTTCTTTCCCCTGAAGAAATTACACTGGCTCTTCACCGCTGGCTGCGTCACGAAAAAATCAGGTTTTTATCTGTGACAGCAGGCAGGCGGGATGTTCCACTGGCCAACCTGCGGGAAGCTCTGGACAAGTACGAGATGCTGCCCAAGAGAAGCAAAAAAATGGAAGCCCGTGACAGAGAAAATATTATTGTTGGCCTTACAAGAAGAATTTTTACCGATGATCTCAACTACATAAATACCATCAGGAAGCATGTGAGTATCAGTGATTTTGTGAATGTGATCAGTCATACAATCGGTCCTTACAACGGCAACGGTAAGGTCGGAGGCAAGGCGGCAGGTCTTTTCAGAGCGCAAAAGATACTTAACACTCATAAAAAGTCACACTCTGTGCTGAGAAATCTCAAAGTCCCGAAGACATGGTTCATCGCATCTGATTCAGTGCTGGAATTTATCAGCCACAATGCTCTGGAAGAGATGATGGCTATCAAGTATGCCCGCCAGAATGAGATAAGACAGGAATATCACCTCCTTGAACAGGTATTCAAGCACTCAATTATGCCATACAGCGTTCTAACGGGGCTGGAGCATGCACTGGACTACTTCGGTACAACTCCGATCATTGTCCGCTCATCAAGTCTTCTTGAGGACAGCACCGGCGCGGCCTTCGCTGGAAAGTATAAAAGCCTCTTCGTTGCCAATCAGGGCTCCAGGCAGCAGAGACTTGATGCGCTGGTTGACGCTGTACTGGAAATATACGCAAGCATATTCGGCCCTGATCCCATTGAATACAGACGGGAAAGAGGACTGCTTGATTTCAACGAGGAAATGGGTATTCTGATCCAGGAAGTTGTGGGGACAAGAATCGGCAAGTACTTCTTCCCTCCCTTTGCCGGAGTGGCCTTCAGCAGGAATGACTATCGCTGGTCTCCAAGAATAAAGTCGGAAGATGGAATTGTCAGACTGGTTGCCGGGCTGGGTACAAGGGCAGTGGACAGGACGGGTCAGGACTTCCCTGTACTTATGAGCCCCGGACAGCCCAAACTCAGAACAAATGTTACTACAGACGAACTCATTCGCTATGCTCAAAAATACATGGATGTTGTCAATCTGGAAAAGGGGTGTCTTGAAACAGTAAGTACAGAGAAAATGGTAAGAGAGTACGGCGCAAAAATACCCTGCCTGCCTTACCTCATCTCTCTTTACGAGGACAGAGGCGTTCAACTTTCACCGGGATCAATGCTTAACATTCAGAAGAAGGAGACGATTGTTACTTTCCACAACCTTCTGGAAAAAAGCCCGGTTCCCCTTTTCTTTAAAACCGTGCTGAACATCCTTGAGGATGAAATAGGTCTGCCTGTGGACATTGAATTCGCCTACGGGCCGGATATTCATACGCCTTACCTGCTGCAATGCAGACCACAGAGCGTGGGCAGAGGCAATGTTGATGTCACTATTCCCTCAGGCATTGATAATGACACGATAATGTTCACCGCTGACAAGTACATCATGTCCGGAGCCTGCCACGGTATTGAGTACATGGTTTATGTTGACGGCCTTGAATACGACAAAGTTGAAAACCGGGAAAAACTGCTGGAGATTGGACATATTGTAGGCAGGCTGAATCAGGTATTGCCACAGAAAAAATTCATTCTTATCGGCCCGGGACGATGGGGCAGCAAAGGTGATATCAAGCTTGGAGTGCATGTTGGATACAGCGACATCAACAACACCGCCATGCTGATAGAAGTCGCGAAGATGAAACAGGGTCAGGTACCTGATCTCTCCTTTGGAACTCATTTCTTCCAGGATCTGGTGGAAGCTGACATTAAATACCTTCCCCTGTATCCTGATGATGACGGTGTGATATTCAGAGAGGATATCTTCTTCGATCAGAGAAATCTTCTGACTGATATGGTCATTGGAACTGAAAAATTCGAGAATGTGATAAAAGTGGTAAAGGTTTCTGATATCCTCGCTGACTCATCTCTTTCGGTAATACTGAATGGAGATACAGATGAAGCGATTGCCTACTTGAAACAGTAAAACACCTTAAACAGGAAATCCCCCGCATGGTCGCGGGGGATTTCTTTTGTATCAGTTAAGCCGTCAGGCTACACCACACCCTGAGCGAGCATGGCGTCGGCAACCTTGCGGAAACCGGCAGCGTTGGCGCCAAGAACATAGTTTCCCGGTGAACCGTAGTACTCCGCGGCTTCAAAAGCCTGCCTGTGTATGCTGATCATGATGTTGTGAAGTTTGTTGTCAACTTCCTCGCGGCTCCAGCTTGAGAATATGGCGTTCTGTGCCATCTCAAGACCGGAAGTGGAAACTCCGCCGGCATTGGCGGCTTTACCGGGACCATAGAGGATCTTGTTGTCAATGAAGATGTTAACGCCCTCAGGAACTGTGGGCATGTTGGCACCCTCGGAAACAAGAATGACACCGTTGTTTACCATTGCCTGAGCATCTTTTGCGCTGATCTCATTCTGTGTGGCACTGGGGAACGCACAGTCAGCCTTGTAAGCCCAGAGTGGATTGTAGTCAAGAGAGTTATCTACAGGGGTATAAACCGCGCCCGGATATTTCTCCGCGTATTCACTGATGCGGCCTCTGCGGATGTTCTTCAAATCCATGACATAGGCAAGCTTGTCAGCGTCAATTCCCTCTTCGTCATAGATACAACCACCGGAATCGGAAAGTGTGACAACTTTCCCGCCGAGTTCCGTGACTTTCTGGGTGGCATACTGTGCAACATTGCCTGAACCAGAAACAAGGCAGACTTTGCCATTGTAGCTGTCGCCTCTGGTCTTAAGCATTTCCTCGCCAAAGTAAACTGCGCCGTAGCCGGTGGCTTCAGGTCTGATAAGGCTTCCACCATATTCGCGACCCTTGCCTGTAAGAACACCGCTCCATTCGTTGCGAAGCTTTTTGTACTGACCGAACATGAAGCCGATCTCTCTTCCACCAACACCAATATCACCGGCAGGGATATCTGTATGGGGTCCGATATGACGGAAAAGCTCGCTCATGAAGCTCTGGCAGAAACGCATAACTTCAAGGTCGGATTTGCCCTTGGGATCAAAATCGGAACCACCCTTGCCGCCACCCATGGGAATTGTGGTAAGAGCGTTCTTGAACACCTGCTCAAAGGCAAGGAATTTGAGAATTCCGAGGTTTACTGAAGGGTGAAAGCGAAGACCGCCCTTGTAGGGTCCAATGGCACTGTTCATTTCAATACGGAACCCGCGGTTAACTACAATTTCGCCGTTGTCTTTTACCCAGGGAACACGGAACATGATAACGCGCTCAGGCTCAACAATTCTCTCTGGAATTCTTGCACTCCTGTACTCGGGGTGCTTTTCAAGCACTACTTCAAGAGATTCGAGGACCTCCTGAACCGCCTGGTGAAACTCAGGCTGAGCAGGATCCCTCTGTATTACTTTCTGGTAGAGTTCCTCAAGCATTCTCACTCTCCTTTTCAAGAACCGGGTGTACAACGAACAACTGAATTCTCGCATGAATCCTCATACGGATAGGGTAGACTACTGCCGGAACCTTGCTCCTGTCAATAGGCTTTCTCCTTATCTGCAACAGCTTGACTCATGGCTTGCGTACTGTTCATAATTGCTTCTGTATTCTCGGCATTTTGGTACTGCTGTATTCCTTGATATTTATCGAAAATGAACCAATCGGGGGTGGCATCGAATTATGTTCTCTCCAGACAAACTCAACGGAAAGCTTCAACTCCGGCGAACCGAATATCTCCTGAAAGATCTGAACAAATTCAGGGTGCAGAATGTGATGCTCCTCTGCAGCCTCTATGATTACTACACAGTTGAAGAAGACGGAATGCTTGAGGATATTCTGGGGGCCTCGCATTCATCTGGAGACTCAGGAAAAATTCCTGCAATCACTCAGGTTTCAGACGCGACAACAGCTCTGGAAATGCTGAAAGATAAAACCGGCACACACTTCGAACTTATCATCTGCATGTCCACCGGCAAAAACATCTCATTCGAAGCATTCACCGAAAAGGTACACGGGATACAACCCGCACTGACTGTGGCCGTTCTTACCCACAACAGGGAAGAACTGAGGAAAGTGAGCAACAGGAACCCCGGCGCAATGGAGTACAGACTTTTCAACTGGATGGGTACCGGTGAGATTATTCTGGGCATCATTCAGCTCACCGGGGACGCGGAGAACGCTTCGCACGACTGTGGAGAGGTAAATGCCCCCTGTGTTCTGCTTGTGGAGGATGATGTACTCTTCTACTCCAAGTATCTCCACCTGGGAATGAAGGAAATCCACGACAAATCCATCAAGGTTCTCCAGCGGATGAAGTCTCCCACAATGAGGAAACTGAAAAGCCGGGCCAGAACAAAGCTTCTTCTGGCTGTGAATATGGAGGAAGCGGAGAATGTTCTCGAACGCTTCAGCAAGTCACTTGTGGGTGTAGTTACCGATATGAGGTTCCATCACCGGGGTTTCCATGATAAAAAGGCCGGAATCAATCTCATAGAAAAGATACGGGAGAAGAACCCGCATCTCCCGATTGTACTCCAGACCAGCGAAGAAGACGGTGAGGATATCGCGAAAAGCATGAATGTGGGGTATGTCAGCAAGCACTCGAGCACCCTGATGTCGGATTTCAGCGATGTACTTGTTAGTTTTCTGGATTTTGGTGACCTTGAATTCGAGGATAAAAAAGGAAAGGTAATCCGGAAAGTAACCACCATCCGGGAACTGGGCATTGCCCTGGACAAGCTTCCCGCCGAGTCCATACATCACTGCTGGTCTTCAGGAAAGATGTCCAGATGGCTGAAGATACAGACAGAACTTGAACTTGCTGAAGACATGGATGGGTGTGAACTTCGTGATTCTTCAGCAGAAGAGGTTAAACATGCCCTGCTCACCGCTTTCAGATTATGGAAAGCTGACCAGAGGCGGGGCTACGTAGTTCCCTACAGCCGGTCTTTCCATGAAGAAGATCTTATGTTCAGCCGGCTGGGATCCGGATCCATGGGAGGCAAAGGAAGAGGTCTTGCCTTTATCGACAGGGTTCTTGTGGCCAATCTTAAAGAAAACGCATTCAAAAAAGTATCAGTTTCTGTTCCCAACACCGTAATAATTACAACCGAGTTCTTTGATGAATTCATGAAACTTAACAAACTGCATCAGTTCGCCATTGATTGCGAAGACGATAATCGAATTCAGAGGGCTTTTCAGAAGGCTTCCCTTCCAGCCACCATTATCGGAGATCTCAGAGACTATGTAAAAACAGTCACCACTCCTCTGGCCATCCGTTCATCCAGTCTGCTGGAAGACGCGATGTACCAGCCATTCGCGGGAATTTACGCGACAAAGATGCTGCCGAACAATTCCAGAGACCTCACTGTGAGGTTCAAGCAGCTTTCAAGCGCCATAAAATTTGTCTACGCCTCAACTTTCATGCAGTCGGCCAAATCCTACATACGCGCAACCAATCACAGGGTGGAGGATGAAAAAATGGCTGTGCTTCTTCAAAAAGTAGTTGGCAGACAACACGGAGACATTTTCTATCCGCACTTCTCCGGAGTGGGCCGATCTTATGATTTCTATCCCGCTGGTTCGGCAAAGCCGGAAGACGGCGTGGTAAATGTTGCTCTGGGTCTGGGTAAGGCAATTGTTGATGGAGGAATGTCTCTCAGATTCACTCCAAAGTACCCCAGAGTTCTCCCCCAGTTCGGAACTGTTAAAAACATGATGGACAACTCACAGAATCACTTTTTCGCTGTACAGATGGACAACAGCTGCTGGGGAAGTAAACTTGATGAGGATCAGTACATAACATTCCACGACCTTGCAACATCCGAGAAAGATGGAACACTGGAGTTTCTTGCCTCCACCTATGATGCCCACAATGAACGCGTGATGGACGGGATTACAAGACCGGGCCCCAGAGTTGTCAGCTTTGCTCACATACTGAAGAATGATGTGTTTCCTCTCGCTAAAATCAGCAACTACCTTCTCAAAATGGGTGAAAAATCAATGGGTTGCCCGGTTGAAATAGAATTTGCTGTAACTCTGGGGAAAAAGCGGGCACTTCCCGCCCACTTCAGCCTTCTTCAGATCAGACCAATGGTGGTCAACAATGATCTTGTAGATATCGATCCTGATACTTTCGATGATGACAGGCTGCTGTGCAAGACAGACACCGCACTGGGCAACGGCACAATTCAAAGCATACGGGACATCGTCTACATCAAACCTGACGGCTTCACCGCGTCAAAAACAAGAGAAATAGTCAAGGAAGTGGAAG
>JAUVIS010000206.1 GCA_030592635.1 Candidatus Fermentibacteraceae bacterium
ACAATCGGCTATAATCCTCGTAGATTATTGTCAAATAGCGGTGCTATTCTCCTCAAATCTCCAAGAATTCTAACTCGACCGTGAAGCCTTTCTACTCAACGCCCATTGTCAGTCACGCTCCTAGGAGAGTAACAAAAATGGGGATATGGTTTAATTGCCATATCCCCCTGCTTTCAGAGAATATACTGCCTGCGTGTCGTGGATATAATCCCCTCCTTATGTTGGCCATATAAAATAGGTAAGGGTTCAAACCGGCTTCCCTGATGGTCTCCTGGAAAAGCGATCCGGTGTGCCGGTCGAACAGGAGGAAAGGACTACTCTGTTGAGTTTGTGCTCCTCACAATTTTCTAGTCTCCCTGACCTTTGAAACCTCGAAGAACCCTGCCGGCCTTACCCATGGCTTTGCCTGGCTCTGAAAGAAGTTCTCCCGCCCAGCGGCGTACATTGCTGTAGCTTGTTACTTTTCTCCAGCTGCGGTATCTCTCAATCCGGTGCTTCCAGGAAATCACGCCCTCAACAGTCATGTATGGAAGACGCATATTCATCACCTCGTGGGCTCTGTTCCGTGCAGGATCAAGAAGCTCCGGATTGGTATCGCTTGCAAGATAACCATTCTCAACAGCCCAGTCGTGTATGTACCTGCCGGGAATTGCAGTGGAAAAGTAAACTATAATATCATCGGGCTTCAATTTCTTCAGCAACTCGTATGTAGCTCTGAGGTCATCCTCGGTTTCAAGTGGGAACCCGATCATAAGGTTGGCAGTAGCTTCAACCTTGAACTCATGACACCACTTGAAGGCTTCAACAGCCTGTTCAGGAGTTGTTTCCTTCTTGTAAAAATCAAGGATTTTCTGACTGCCGCTCTCCACGCCAAAGGAAATAACATGACAGCCACTCTCCTTCATAACCCTGATCTTGTCGCGATTTACGGTATCAACTCTGCTGTTGCAATGCCACTCCAGATCAATATGAGCCTCTCTGAGTTCATCTCTGAATATTTCGAACCATTTCACAGGATGCATGGTTATCGTATCATCCTTGAAAAATATCCTGATACAGGATGTTTTCCTCAATTCAGCGAGTTCTATTATTTCAGCAACAACATTACTTGCTGATCTGTATCTTATTCCTCCACCATAGATTAAATCGGTACTTGGTTTGCAGTAGATACACTTGAACGGGCATCCTCTTGTGGTTACCATTCCGTACTCGGACATCCCGTTCTCAAGGTAGGAATCGTAATCAACAACATCTCTTGCGGGGAATGAAATATCATCAAGAATCGCGGGAACAGGCCTTCTCGGGTTTTCTTTAAATGAACCGTCTTTAAGCTGATAAGCAAGGTTTCTTATGTCTTTATAATTCTCGCCCTTTTCCACCCTGTCAGCCAGTTCAACTATTGCCTCTTCTGCTTCTCCAAGCATGGCAAGGTCAGCACCTGTACCCTCTATGGATTTGTCGGCGAAAATGCTGGGATAAGCTCCGCCAACAACGAACAGGGCATTGGGAACCACCGTTCTGAGATGCGCTGTTACAAAAGAAGCTCTTTCCAGTTTCGCGGCGGCGGATATTGCAACCGCGATTATTCCCGCACCCTCAGCAAGGTGATCCAGTTCTGTGATTTCCGAGCAGAATGAATAGTCCAGATAAACAGGCTCATGCCCGGCTTCCCGAAGAGCGCTGACCAGATGCAGAACGCCCAGAGGCTCAGAAAGCCCGTTGTACTCAAACCACTTGAACCTGGGATAAACAAGGGCAACCTTCAACTGATTCCTCCTTCTGGAAGATGTAAGATAATTTATTGCGTCCTGCATGTCACAATCAAAAGCAGGACATGCTTAAGCGTACTGTCTTTCACTATGCATTAAAATGGAATGGTATTATGTTCCCGACTTATGACAGAAATTGGAGTCTCTCTCTATTTCGTTACAATACATGCAGTTAGCGATTATCGCGAAATGAGGCATTTCATACTATCCTGGTGGAAATTACTCACACCATTGAGAGGATCAGCATGGCCGGAAAACTAACCAGATGCACCAGGTGTATTCTTCCCTCCAACTACCCCGACATTGATTTCGATGAAAAAGGAGAATGCAGGGTTTGTCGCGAATTTGATGCAAAGTATGCTGATATTGACTGGAAAGCGAGAGAAAAGAAACTTGAGAAGATTCTGAACAGGTACAGGGGCAAAGGACAGAAATATGATGTAATGGTTCCCTTCAGCGGAGGTAAGGACAGTACCTACACCCTCTGGCTGATGAAAAACAAATACAATATGCGCTGTCTTGCTTTCAATTTCGATAACGGCTTCCTTGATCCGAATGCCCTTGCGTTCGTAAAAAAGGCGGCAGCGCGACTCGGTGTTGATCTTATAACATATTCACCTGACAGAAAGCTTCTGAACAGAGTCTACAAGAGAGCGCTTGAGGCAACCGGAGAATTCTGCGCAGCATGCGTCGTTCTGATGCCAACAGCGATATTCAGAGCAGCGGATACTCAGGGCATCAGGCTGATAGCCGCAGGATTCTCTGACATTCTTGAGTCTCCCCCTCCTGAAACATCATACATGGACAGAGTCTGCTTCAAAGACATAATGAAGTCGGAGTTTGACATGAAGGAACTGAAATGGGATTTCTTCTTCCCCTCATGGAAGCGGATGTTCGGTGTGAAACAGATCAACCTTCCCAACTACATTCCCTGGAATCTACCTGACATTTACGAAACACTCAACCGCGAACTTGATTTCGGCAAGAACATGTCCAGCGTAAGATACGACTGCCTCGGTACACCCCACTCAAGCTACCTTTTCAGAGAGCGTACAGGCTTTGGAAAGTATGAGTATCTCTATGCCAACATGACAAGAGCAGGTGTCATCGACAGAGAAGAAGCTATAAAAATAGTTGAAGAACGGGAACCCACAGAGCCGCCGGACGGATTCGATGAATTCATGGCAGAAATTGGATGCGATCGCTCTATTCTGAAGGACATTAAAGAGAAAAGTGTTTTCGATTTCAAAACCAGAAATGAGTCCTTTAGAAAATTCGCCATGAGCGTAAGAAAGTTACTGCCGTAGACTGTTTGTCCCAGGCGTGTGAAGACCCGGAATAATCTTCGCCCCTCCCGATAACAGCCAGACAGCGATGAATACAGCCAGTGAAACAGCGGCATTTGCTATGGGGTTGAACGGCTGCAGAAATAGAACTGCGAATGA
>JAUVIS010000186.1 GCA_030592635.1 Candidatus Fermentibacteraceae bacterium
ACGGCTCTCTTTCACGATGTGGGCAGGTTTGAGCAGTATGTACGGTACGGTACCTTCGCAGACAGCAAATCTGAAAACCACGCAACTCTGGGCGCTAAGGTATTGGAAAAGGAAAAAATTCTTGATCGCCTGAATCAGCAGGACAAAGTTCTGATCCTGTGCACCGTGGCCAACCACAATAAAGCAGTTCTTCCGGAAATCAAATCCGAAAGATGCCTGTTTTTTCTGAGGTTGCTCCGAGATGCGGACAAACTTGACATCTGGAGGGTTGTAACCGAGTACTACAAGACCAGCGGAACCTCCAGAAATAAGGCAATTGAACTGAATCTGCCGGATACTCCTGAAATCTCTTCAGAAATTGTAGAGACCATCATGGCTGAAAAAATTGTGAATGTCAGC
This sequence comes from Candidatus Fermentibacteraceae bacterium, assembly GCA_030592635.1. GTDB lineage: Bacteria > Fermentibacterota > Fermentibacteria > Fermentibacterales > JCC-6 > Sabulitectum. The sequence goes on from JAUVIS010000186.1 coordinate 400, forward strand.
AGTCTGAAAACACTGAATGATTTTAAGCTGCTCCAGATTGCATGGGTGTTTGATCTTACTTTCAGGCGTACATTTGAAATCCTCCTGCAAAGACAATACCTCACAGCAATAAGAAATACGCTGCCGGAATCGGCAGAAGTCAGAAAAATGTTCGGAAAAGTGGATTCCTACATAAATTACAGAATGAAATTCTCCTGACTCAACACGAGACTTTTGCGTATTAGCAAGTGTATACAGCTTCTCTCCAAGTGAAATACATCAGGCCAATACCCTGTTTTTGTAACTGACTCTCCCTATGGACATCGAAACCCATTTAGCGTATTAACATCACAGATTACCCTTTCGCTTCAAGTTTTCCGACATGGGTAAATTACCCGGTAATCCGACTACTGTGTCTAAAACCCCCTGAACTGAAAGGAGGAACAATGAAACTGATCACCACAGTAATTGCATTACTCTCAGTTACCCTGAGTACACTGCCCGTCGAAGAATCTCTGATCCCCGATGGAGTGAATCAGATTCTCGGCAGAATTCAACCCGACATGAGTGAAGCACAAGTTGAGGTTATCGTTAAACACTACTACCCGAATGCCTCTCTCTCGCCCGGCTCATGGTCAGGTCAGACAGGATATGCGAGCTTCGAGCTGACCTCCCGCTACTCCATCTCCGTTGCAGAATACAACGATCCTGAAGATTTCCACTCTCGCTTTGTACACTCCGATATGATTCTGTACATATACGACCGGGAGCTGAATCGAAGAATCAACATCTCATTCTATTACCGGGATAATGAGACGACAAATGACTGACAATCTCATAACGATGTGCTGGTGACTCAAAAGCGGACGCACCGGACGCCCTGTTAAAACAACGGCATTTCAGCTCAGGCGTAACCGCAGTATCACATCCAATGGATAAAGGGGAGACAATATGACAGCAAAGAAAGTTGTTCTTGCTTACTGGAAAGCAATGGGAAGTAATGATTTCCATAGAGGCAGCAAATGGTTGTCTGAAGACTTTGAGTGCTATTGGCCTCAATCTTCAGAATTAATCATTGGCAGAAAAAACTTCGCTGAGATAAACACGAATTATCCTGCAAACGGTATTTGGAAATTTACTATCAATTCAGTTGTCTGCGAAGGTAATCGAGTTGTCAGTGATGTGAATGTTACCGACGGTACGGTTAATGCCAGAGTAATAACTTTCCATACCGTAGAGAACAGACTTATAACAAGACAAACAGAATTCTGGCCGGATAACTATGACGCTCCGGAATGGCGGCGACAGTGGGTTAAGATCACAAATTGAAAAGCAGAACAGCGTACTTATTCTTCAATTGTCAGGGTTACTCCATAGTATCCGGATACTATCTCCAGCTCCTTCAGCAATTTCCTGTCAATAAGAGAACAGCAATACTGATTTGCCGTCCCTGTTATCTCTTCAGATCCGGAAAAGTCCTGTTTCCTCACGGATCGGCGAGCCCTACTTGACGATGAATTCGCCATTGTAATTCTTAAGGTCGTTCAGAGTCTCAACATACACTTCGTGCAGATCGGGAAGATTGTCCAGAGGAAAGAATTCCGCGCCCATGGTTTCATCTGTTTCTCTGATCAGTTCCCCTTCCCACTGGTCCACCCGGAATACAAGCACGAACATCTGTACTTTGTCCCCGTTGGGATATGCGAAAGAGTACCGTGAGTGCGAGTAGATCGCAAAGGGCGCAGCTGAAACAACATTCAATCCTGTTTCTTCCCTGACCTCCCGCTTTAAAGCATCAAGAGCGGAATCTCCCAGTTCCACCGCCCCTGCAGGCATTCCCCACCGTCCGGAATCGGTTCTGTGAATTAGAAGTACTCTTCCCTGCTTGTCGAATATTACAGCGCGTACACCGGGTACGATGATTCTCTGATCCCCAACAAGTTTCCGAAGCTGTCCCATATATGATCTTTCGAAGTCGCTACCCATCGTTTCCTCTCCATTCACTTTTGCAGTGGGCTTCCCGGTAGCGACACAAAAGGCTGTCCCTGCAGGAATAGATCCTCTGTCCATCAGGATTGCCGTATTTGCCGGCAAGATTCGCGGGAGACTGGTGAAACAGAGCTTTCAGACCGGACACTTTATCAAGCTCATATCTTCTGATGATTGATTCAACTGAATCCCTTTTCAGATTTCCAAGACACCACCACGGCTCAAGGGTGCCAATATTAGCATAAACATCCCAGTTGCCGCAGACGAAAAACCACAACTTTTCAGGAAGTTCTTCCTTCTCCTCCGGAGCGCTGATAATCTCGGAGACAAGCTCTGCTTCTGTTCTCCAGAGAGTCTCCTTCTCCAAATGCTTTCGAGAAGAAGCAAGAATGTCCTCGGGCAGATCGGAGACCTGATCTGCAGTTGGTCTCAAATGCTCTATCTTTACCGCTTCACCATCCGGGCCGGGAAGAGTAAGAAATATCTGAAACTCGCTGCCCAATTCCCTGACCCTCTTCACGAGATTAAGTTTATCCGCCAGCACAAGCAGATCGTCCAGTTCCGGTAGAAGCTTTGTGGTAAGAAATAACTGCCACCGGGGCTTCATGCCCGCGTCCAGCAACCGCTCAGTGGCGGTCAGAGCATCAGCAAACGCACCTCTTCTGCGATAGAACCAGTCATTTGTCTCCCGCATACCAAAGAAGGTGATCTGGCAGGTATCCGGCCCCACGGATTTTGCCCATGAGGCATAGTTCTCATCTCTGGCGAGCCGCCAGATGCTGAGCAGTTCAAATCTTTCAGGCTTCCCGTCGCCGAGTTCGGCTTCCAGATCATACAAATGTCTGTAGTCATCCCTGTAGTCAGGTTCACGGAAGTAAGTGGAAACAGAAAGATTCCTGACTGGCGAGTTCCCCTCTGCAATGAAATCCCGGAATTGAGAAACTCCCCATCGGACATCCTGCTCCGATAGAGCTAGATTGCTTCCCTTGCCCAGCCAGCAGTGGCGGCAGCGGTTCGGGCACCCCGCCATGTCAAAAGCAGCACCGATCCGCTTGCAGTTAATCCTGGACATCAGGCTCCTGCGCTAAATGGTTCTCAACCAGCCGGGTCAGATCCTGAATATCTGCTCCCTTTGCTCCATACAGTACTGTTTTCATTCCGGCGGAATCAGCACCGGTGATGTCATAATAAGCCGAGTCTCCTATGAACAGACACTCTTCCGGAGGAACATTGAGTTTTCTGCTCATAAGCAGAAATATCTCCGGATCCGGCTTGGCAACGCCGACCTCTCCAGCTATCAGTATCTCAGCAAAAAACCGCGACAGTCCGG
>JAUVIS010000184.1 GCA_030592635.1 Candidatus Fermentibacteraceae bacterium
GGGGTGGCTAAAAGACTTACCTGCCCCGAAGCGTCGGTGTAGCCTACAACATAGGTCTCCCCTGTCTTCCAGTCTCCCTTCTGAATACAGACTCTCGCGTTTTCCAGAGGATTTCCTCCGGAAGTCACTGTGAAGTTTACCGGGGTGTTTCCACTGATTGATGAAGCATGGGAAACTGAAAGATCCGCAGCCGCTTCAGTCCACATGGGAAGTTCCGGGTCTCCAAAGAGGTTGTATTCTTTCAGACACCAGTCCATGTAGGTACTGTCCGGAGGGCTGTAAAAGTCCATGCTGGTTCCGTGAGCGATACCAAGGTTGTAGATATCAGTCTGCCAGTGATCCTGGTAGAATCTGATACAGAGCATCTCGCTGGGTCCGGTGCACGGGCCCGCAAAGTTACCAAAGCCATAGCGGCTGTTGAAGTTGCCGAATCCGCCTCCGTTGGGAGAATTCAGCCAGGCATCTCCGCAGCACTCGTAGCCGTCAAGCCAACCTATCCAACAACTGATGGACTGCCAGATGGCAGGCAGATGCCCGTTCTGTATGTTGGTCTGAGCCATTATGTGGTCTGTAGTGTAATTACTGTAGGCTGAGGTCCACATGTAGGTCTTTGATCCGTGACTGGCATGGTAGACATGGTGGGGACCTGCATCAATCATGTTGATTGTATTCTGATAATTGTTGGTGCCGGTGGATTCGTAGAGCTTCTCCTCTTCCCAGGCCCCTGAGGGAATGAAAGTGGAGATAGATTCAGCGCTTGCGCTGCCGGGGATGTAGGGAGAGCTCCAGAGGATTCCCGTTGTGTATCCAATCCTCAATTCTCTGGGAGCTGTTTCAAAGTAGTCAACCGACTGGATACCCTCGTAGATAAACACCTTGTCCAGAAAGATGTCCGCCTCGTCCGCTGTGTTCACACTGGCCCTTCCAACCCAGAGGTCGGGGTGATAATCAACCTGGTCATAGCCGGCTGGCTGTGGAGTCTGATAAGGGTAGGGCACTTCACCCCAGATGCTGTTGCCGTTGCAGTTCCAGAGGTCGGCACCGGGGGCTGTGTCGTTGATATCAACGAAGTAGAGATCGGCAGGCGCTTCCTCTGTGTAGCTGGCGCTGCCTACAAGCAGGGCATCACGGCACGCGACCTTGTCATCGTCACCGAAGATGAGCACATAGTCGGTACCATCGTCTCTGCAGTCTGTAAGGAATGCCCTCATATTCTGCTGAAGATCGGCAAAAGAATAATTTGCATTTACCCAGGTTGTTGTGTAAACACCGGCTGGTATTCCCTTTGCGGTCTTCCAGTCAGCAAGCTCCTGGGCTTGAGATTCATAGTCCGGATGAGTGATTATCACATACTGACCGTAAGTAAGATCCTTCGGGGCGACTATTGCAGCACCGGAGCCGCTTACGCCCTCGGGGTTAAGGACAAGTCTTCCGGTAATGCCCATTGACATATCCTCGCTTGACTGTGTTCTTCTGCTCACAAGCCTTGTGGATTCATCCTCTTCGTATTGAACTCTGAGGGTAAGACTGCTGAGTACCTGAATTGTCTTTGTTGCGGGATTCCATCTCACCGGATGAATACTCACATACGCAATGGGAATTCCCCAGTACACGCTTGAGCTGGTAAGTACAGCGGGCATGGCCGGGAAGTATGAATCTCTGGAGTAAATGTGCTGATCAGGCTCTGCCTGAACATGGTCTATGCCGGCGGAAATGGGAACACATCCGCTGGAAGGCTGAACTTCATACCTGCCTGAAAGGGTCTCCCAGTTCTCGTCGCTTACCTCAATACGGGTAGCGGAACAACCTGTGGGAAGAGCAATTTTTACCGGCATGATGGGTAGAGCAGGGATTCCAGGAGTAAACATGCTGGGCATACCGCTGATTGTAACAGCGGTGTAAAGACCCTCCCGGGTGATATTCAGATCAGTTCCGTCAAAGGGCACTGATACAGTAAGCTCTCCTGCGGTGGCAAGAAATACACAGCACAAAAGAACGGATAACAAAGTTTTCATAGCTGACACAGCTCCTGTCTTTCAGAGTACAATTTGACACACAGGCTGAAGATAAGTCGTATATATATATTGTGCAAGTGATTGCTTCGATTTATCTGAGTGTCTCTGCTCCGCTGAATTCACGATCCAGCCTCATGGAGTTCAGAACCATTTTGTCTTCCTCTGTGGATTCTCCGGTAATCAGTCGGGCTATTACTTCGCCCGCGCCCGGACCCAGCATGAAACCCTGACCGCACATGCCGACTGCCGCATAGTAACCCTCCGGCCCAACCTGCCCTATGACAGGCGAGCCATCCGGAGTCTGGGGGTAACATCCCCGCCAGGTTCTTCTAACCTTGATATTGGCAAGTCTGGGGTAAAGTTTGACCATTCGACCGGCGACCTGCGGCAGAAAGGTGGATGTTTCCCCGGTGCCCTTACCCGGTAGTGGTGGATCCGGTGTAATGCAGAACACTACCTGCCCGGTGCTGTACTGGTAGAAATAGTAGTTCGCGCTCCCGGTTGTTCTGCTGATATCCACAACCATGGGGTTGAAGAAACGCTCAACCGGCTCTGTAATTCCCGCTTCGTGCATGTCAGGGTACACCGGCAGGTCAACACCCGCCATGGCTCCGATTTCACGGGCGAATGATCCTGCGCAGTTAACCACTCTTGCGCCTGTGTATTCGCCTTTGTCTGTCGTAACCGTGAAAGCACCGTTTTTCCTTATGGATGTTACTGTTTCGCCGAAGTGGAATTTTGCGCCGAGTTTCACCGCATGTCTGTGAAAAGCATACGAGCTTTCCATCGGACTCGCGCTGCCGTCCTCCAGAGAGAATGTTCCGCCGAGAAGCCCTTCCGGATTGATTCCGGGAACTATTTCTCTGATCTCCCCGGTGCTGCACCATCTGATGTTCAATCCTGCTTTCTGCTGGGCGGGTATCATCTCCTGAAGTGATCCGGATATGCTTTCGTTGTAAGCTACAAAGGTGTAACCGCCCATGTACCAGCCTATATCATCTCCATTCGTTTCCTCCCATGTGGAAAAAGTTTTAAGAGAGTGAAGGCTGAGAGCCACCTTTGCAGGGTCGCTGTGTGTAGCCCTGATACCGCCGATAGCGCACTTGTTGTTGCCCTGGCCGGAGGAACTGCCTCCGTCTATAACAAGGGTCTTTACACCTCTCTCAGCCAGAGACATAGCGGTTGGAGTTCCCACGGAACCGGCACCGATGATGATAACATCGTGCATTACTTTTCCTCTCTTCCGCAGAAAATTCCCAGTCTGGTCTCCGCGAAGAGTGGCCTTTCTGTAAAATCAGTTATCTCGTCAGGACTGATACCCTCAGCTCTGATAATCCGGGGAATAAGAGTCTTGCAGGTTTTACCACCGCAGGCACCGAAGCCGGCTCTCGTTCTGGCCTTCAGTTCGTTCATATCTCGCACACCCTCGCGAAGGAGCTCTCGTATCTCGCCGGCAGTTACACGCTCGCACCGGCAGACAATGGAATCATCATCTATCGGGATATCAGGAACAACTTCTTCCGAGCCCGTAAGTTCCGGGTTCTGAGTTCTTACACCGGCCACTCTGTTGGCGATGTTTTCCGGAACCGTGATATCCAGAAGCATGGTTGACGGATAACCGGGAGCATTTTTCAGGCTGACCACTGTTCCTGTGCCTATGGGTTCTCCCTCCCACTCTGTAACTGTAACGGTTTGATCTTTTTCAATAACCCGGTCTCCAA
>JAUVIS010000163.1 GCA_030592635.1 Candidatus Fermentibacteraceae bacterium
CTCCGGCGCTGGAAAAGTCGAAATAGTGGAGTGAAAAACTCCATCCGCGCGTCCTTGTGGTCTGCTCTGGTCTTTCCAGGATCAGGGCGGATCATTTTTTGTACCGATCAGTGCTGCTGGAGCAGCGACGATGATTCTCAAACTTTTTTCAATTTCCTGAACTGCTTAACGAGAATAACAGCGCCCCACACCAGGGACACTGCCATAATAAGCTTCCCCGAAGTCTCAGCAATTCCTGCAATCAGATGATCGTGTCTGAGCAGATTCAGTTCGGTAAGTATGAAGTTCCAGTCATGAAATCCGTATGGTGCTGATGCGCCGGTGTTTCCCCCAAGCAGCTGCAGGCTGAGAGATCTTGCGTCATCTATGTAGGGAGCAATATCCAGAATGCTCTCGCCTGTCCACCAGAGAGTAATTGAAGCTCCGAAGGTGTCACGGGTCTTTATCAGGAGCACAAGGGTACAGATCAGTGGCATGATAATCTGTCCCAGGGTTCCACCAAGAGAGCGCATAACCCTTCCCGTGAAAATGAAAAACACATGCCCGGCCTCATGGAAAGGCAGGTTCACAAGGTGCATGAAGCATTTTCCGGCATAGTTGCTCTCGATGGAGCAGCTCAGGAATTTTACAGACCAGATCAGCAGGAAGACAAAAAGAATCAGTCTTCCGGCAAAGTAAAAAACTTCCGTTTTATCCTTTGTGTAAAACATGTAATCGAGAAAGCGCCTTGACAGTGTTTCTTTCAGTATACGGTCGTAATCAAGAGGCCTGTACCTGCTGAAGATCAGTCCACAGCGGGCGCACTCCCTGTTTTCATCGTTCTGTTCGTGTCCGCACTTGGGACAGTTCATTTTACCTTTTTCGGATACTGCCCGCAGTTGCGAGGAGCTGACCGTGGAATCGCTAATCAGTGTAAACAGGTTCAGGTTTGTACATTACTCAAATCTCAGTTTGTCTCGCGAGTTCTTCCGCGTCGGCCTGATCTCTAAGACGCTCAGAGGCTTTTTTGACATGAATCAGATCTGAAAGATCAATTATGCTCACACGCGTATTCTCAAGCATGATTTCTCTCCTGTTTTTTCAAACAGTTCCAGACTCATCTGCGAACGACGCTTTCTTTCGGCTTTGTTCTCTTCTTCAAAGGAGTAGTAAACTTCTACTTTGAGATTTCTTTTCATAAGCAGTCAATTCCTCCATGAATGGCTTTACACAACTAATATCGAAAAGTTACGGTGTTTCGCAAGTGATTAAATCTTTTCATTATGCTGAACTTCAAACCAGTGTACTCTCCGGTCCTTCCGGAAGCCCAGTTTTCCGGCCAGACGCATCGATTTGAGATTCGTTTCTTCAATCTGTACAAATGGAATTCTTCCCTGTTTCCGTAACTGGTTGATCAGATAGACTGTCAGCTCGTATGCGTATCCCATTTTTCTGTATGCCGGAAGCACATGCAGAAAACCGATGGCTGAGTCATCATGGGTCAGTGCCCAGGCAACCAGTTTTCCCGAATCATGAATTCCCGCGCTGAGCCCGTTTTGAATCCGGTCGCGGATATAGTCTGAAGATGTCACTCCCTGATACATCGAATGCTCATACAGATACTGAGCGTCATCTACAGATAGCGGAGTGATATGAGATTCCGGATTTTGAGGAAATGTGACATGTTCCGGTAATACCAGTTTCATGGTGGACAGCTGCCAGACAAGGGTCTTGCCGGCAGTAAAAGCAGGAAGCATCCAGTCCTCAATTACGGCAAAAAATCTGTCATTATCTGTCAGGGTTTTCAAAACAGATGCTAATTCCTGTTCATCCGGACTGCTTATGTATACCCACGGATGGTCACTTTCTCCCCGCAATACCACAGAATCTCCTGTTCGTTCGAAACTGTGAGTTGGATTGTTCTCCATGAAGTAGAGCATATTCATATTTTTTATTTCGTTGTGTTTCAAGAATGAGATGATTTTCTCCGGTGAGTTCCGGGTCATGCGTTTACTCCTTCTGAGCGGATTTCTGTCAAAGATAGAGTATAACTATCTCCTGTCAGCACTGAAAATATATGACATCCTGCATCATGAAAGAAGATAATGATTCCGGCTGTATGTGCAGACAGCCGGCGCTTCCGCGCCGGCTGTTGTGAGGAGAAAGCGTTGCGTTACTCTACTTCAGGAAGTGGATTCCCCAGGCTCCCGCGTCGTAATCCTCTTCGGTCTGGTCGGCAAAGGTGTCAGCGTCAATTACATCCACCGCGATGCGGTGGTGGTATCCTGTGTACTCCACATACCATTCGTAGCTGAAGATGCCGTCATCCGCTGTTTCATCACCGTAGAGTCCGTTGTCGTACATGAGGTGTCTGCTGTGACCCGAGAGTGGGCCGTGGGCGAAAACGAAGAAGGGTGGATCGTACTGAGGGTTGAGATGGTCAATTGTAGTTTCCATTCTTACGAAGTCACTTTCGGAGAGCTGGGGGAGTTCGGAGTCTACATTGTAGAAGGTTCCGGGGTCGGTGCATTCCCAGATGAGCAGATCATCCTTGTAGAGCCTCATTGAAGATATGTAGACTTCCTGATTGCCGTATGTGAGCATGTGCTCTGCCGGTGTGGCTGAAACAATTCTCCAGCCGCCGTGTGATGCCTGATCAGAGTGCTTTTCCAGAACCAGTCTTACATACCTGGTATCGCTGATGGACTTTGTACCGGGTTCAAACACACCATCCCAGACGGTATCAATGATGAGCTCAGCCGAAAGATTGTGAATCACTGTGACCGTGCAGACTCCCGTTGACGGATCGTTCTCCAGGATGATTTCGGGAACCGGTTCTGTGATCAACTGCCGGTACCAGTGTTCGGGAAGGGAGAGTTCCTCTCCTGATTTTCCGTCCTCTGCCGGATCTCCGGTTCCGTCAAGGTTTGATGTCTCGATGATAGCGGAGCCAGCCACAAGCTGGTTGATCCAGTCCGAATCGGTCATCTCAGGTGATTCCACGCATCCGGCCACAAGAGCCAGTGCCGCTACTGCCAGAGTTATTCTTTTCATTTCTGCCTCCTTGTTACCGGCCCATTCCGGTACTCCCACAATACATCGGGTACGGGTTCAATATATTATCCTGATGTAACAGTTTGTAATTGGGAAAGGGGAAGTACATTCCCCGGATTCATGATCTTTCTGTGGGATGGAGGAAGCGGGTGATTACCGGCCCGCCGGGAGGCTGTACCGCGAATGACGAACAGCAGAAGATGTATCACGGTTTTTCGCCCTGTGGTTCGGTGCTGCTTTCCCGATTATACTATTCCCGACAGCAACGGGAGGGCTTATGGTCAGACAGTTTGATTGCCCGTCATGCGGAACACCGGTGAAGATTCGCAAGGGCGCATCATCAGTAATTTGTAAGTACTGCGGTAGTTCGGTGGTGGTTCCGGCTCATCTCGCAGGTTTTAACGGGTCTTCGTCTGTTGCTCCCGCTCAAGGGAGTTCATTCGGGAAAACCGCTGTTATCCTGATCATGACCGGTGTTTCTCTGGTAATTGGAATTGGAGCGTTTGTTTTTTGCCTGACAGGTACAGACGGGAAAAGGGTTTCGCAGGCGATTGATGATGTTGCTGTTCCATATGAATCCGGGGCTGAACTTGTTACTATGGAATTCGGCGGACCGGGAACAGGTTCCGGCTGTTTCCAGAGACCGAAGTGCATTACAGTTGACGGTAGCGGCAATATCTTTGTTGGAGAGTGGGACACCAGTCGTATCCAGGTTTTTGACAGGAACGGCTGTTTTATCAATCAGTGGTCATTCGCGGATAAAGAAGAAAAATTTCTTTCTGCCATGTCCTGCTCCCGGAATGGAATTCTGTACATGGTGTACAACGGTGAAATATATGTTCACAATGGTGAAACAGGTGAGTTGATCGATTCTCTTCAGCATCCCGATGGCTGGGGTTTTGAAGATGTTGATGTGGCTCAGGATGGTAGTGTTCTGGCGTCCTGGTACTGCAACAGAGATGATATTATTCGCTTTGACAGTCACGGTGCGATTGATCTGATTATTGAAGAAGCTGTAAGTGGCAGGACTGGTCATTCTGAGTTGAGCATGATGGTAGCGGTTGGAAACCTGGGAGAGATATACGCCTTCGGTTTTTTCAATGAGGCTGTTTTTATTTTCAACAGGCTGGGTCGGTTTCAGGACAGATTTGGCAATGGAGATTTGTTTTTCATCCCATCCGGTATTGATATAGATACTCAGGGGAGACTCTGGATGAGTGATTTCGGGAACCTCCTGATTTTTGATTCCAGCGGGGAATTGATCAGTACAATAGATCCCGGTGTCTCCGTGTCTGATTTTGTTATAAGCGATGATATGCAGCTTTTTGGAATAACAGATGATGAAACAGTTGTTCAAATTGATCTGTCGAATTTCTGAGAGGAGAAACCATGGCAGTTGTTACATGGCAGGGCAACC
>JAUVIS010000235.1 GCA_030592635.1 Candidatus Fermentibacteraceae bacterium
AGGCTCCGTACAGGTATAGTGATAAGTTATCTCTTCCCTCCAGCCGGTTCCCCACCCGGACAGTGATACAATTGTCTTGTTTGAACCGGCAAGAGCCGAAGGATTTGTAAACACGGAAAGAGCCGATGATCCGTCAGGTACAGCTGCTCCGCACATCCCTGCAGCGAAAGGGCTGAAACTCTCAACCCGACCACCAACACTGAGTGCATCCCAGTACCCGTAACCAAAAACCGTAACAGCAGAGATAAAAAGCAGTATCAGGACTCTCACATCACACCTCCATATTGATTTATCCGAAAACAATGCTCCAACCGCCGCGAGCGACGGGGTATCTGCAAGCCAAAGGCTGAACATAAATACTGAAATCGACTGTTCGCCCCGGGGGGCGGGGAATTAAACCCTCCCTGATTAAAACACATACAATTATGACGCCTCCGACAAAAGCACCACTCATCAAACATGCATCTAACATCATAGATCGCAGTAGTTTAAGACTCATTTAGCCCTTGACAATGGATATCTCATGAATTAGGTTAACAGCATACCTAGCAAGGAGATAAACCATTATGCGGAACATTTATCACCCAGGACAACAGCAGCTGTTTGACCCGTTCGAGCGCATTTTCAGCCCACTTGCCTACAAGACAATCAAAAATGGATGGCAGGGTCTGTTCCGGCATGCAATACTTGAGTTGCTGCCTGCAGAAGTTCTTGCCGGTGAATTTCACCCGGAGATAGGGCGACCCACCAAAGAACTTTACTCAATGGCCGGTTTGATATTCATGAGTGAGTTTCTGGATTGGAAAACAGAACAGGCGGCAGAGGCGTATATGTTCCACACCGATATCTGGTATGCCCTCAATCTGAAGTCAGAGCCTCATAGTATGAGTACACGAACCATTGAACGTTATCAGAAAATATTCAGAGAGAATGATCTTGCAAATGGTATTATGGCTGATGTGACCTCTCGCCTTATAGAGTTACTGGATCAGAATATTTCGGAACAACGACTGGATTCAACCCATGTATTCAGCGATATGGCATCGTTCGGTAGAACCAGATTGATGGGAGTGACTATCAAGCGATTCCTTACACAGGTGATACGCCATAACAATAAGACATATGAAGAATTGCCTGAAGAATTGAGATTACGCTATAAGCCATCTCAAGGTCTGCTTTTTGCCGACACAGCAAAGGGTAAGGAAAACCGCAAGCTGCTGCGTCAACAGGTAGCCGAGGATATGTACACACTGGTTGAGCTCTTTGTTGATGATGACAAGTTTAATGAGCGCAGTACTTTCAAGGCATTGTGTACTGTTTTCAAAGAGCAGTGCAACGTGATTGAAGAAAAGGTTGAGATCAAGAAAGAAACCGGTGGATCAGTAATTCAGAATCCCTCGGATCCTGATGCTACATTTGATGGTCACAAAGGACAGGGATACCAGGCTCAAATAGCAGAGACCTGCGCTGATAGTAACGAGACGCAATTGGTAACATGTGTCATTCCTCAAACAGCTTCAGACAGCGATACACAGGTAATTGAGCAGGTATGTGAAGCTCTCAAAGAATCAGACCTTCTTCCCAAACAGATGCTGGCGGATACTCTTTATGGCAGTGATGAAAATGTGCAGAAGTGCGCACAGCATGAATTTG
>JAUVIS010000212.1 GCA_030592635.1 Candidatus Fermentibacteraceae bacterium
GTGTCACAGTAAGACTTACACCCACATCGTAAAGCTGAACATAAGTGTTTCCATCAGCGTCTTTCAGTGACAGAGGAACCTGCTTGCCACTCATGACCATACCTGTCATGTTGTCGCAGATGGCGATTCTGGGCTCGGAGAGTATGTGTGCCCTGTTATGCTGCTCCAGATAGTTTACGGTTGCGTTAATGTCCAGAATATCAGTTATGTGTCCAAACTGCATTGACCCGGTGGGCGCGCCTACGCCGAGGTTTGTTTCTATGCCGGCATGCGTAAGCATGTCGGTTCTGCCCAAGTTGCCCAGGCTCCAGTCAATACCGAACTCTCTGGATGCAGCTGCGTCAATCTCCACCAGTTTGGCTTCAATCATCACCTGCGCCGTGGGACTGTCCAGAATAGGAAGAAGCCTTCCTATTTCATTCAGTTTTCTGGGTATGTCGGAAACTATCAGCGAGTTTGTCCTGGAATCAATAGAAATCTGACCCCGCTCGGAAAGAACAGACTGAGTGGCACTCTGTATGTCCTCTGCCTGAGCGTATCTGATTATAAAAACCTCAGTGAGCAGATCCTGAAGATTCTCGCGCTCGGCATCACTCACTGCCATCTGATTGATCTCAGCGTAAAAAGCGTCACGCTTCATGATACGGAGTGTGCTGTTCCCGGACATTGTGGCCATGAGATCCTGAGAATCCAGAATGGCCTGAAGGGCATCGCGCCACCCGATGTTCCGGAGCCTTGCGGTAACGGTTCCACTGTAGTTCTCCGGAATCACAATGTTCATTCCGCGGACATCGGCAATGGAACGCATCACTGTTCTAATATCGGCATCCACAACATCAATTGTTATTCTTCTGCCGCCACTGCCGCTCCACTCGACGGGAAATCCGTCATCAACAAGCCTGTCGGGTTCGGATACCTGAATGCCCTGGGTAATTGTTGTAGTCTCCAATGTTGTTCCCAGACCGTTTCGGCCGGTTGGATTGGACAGGGCAGGAACACTTCCGCCGGTGATAACCTGTTGCACCTCCTGAGACGATGCGGACCATGATGTAAACGGTGTTCCCGAGGGATCGGTACTGAGCATGAGAACCAGCCTGTTGCTCTCCTGCAGAGATGTGCTGTAGTTCATCAACTCACCGTTAACATCAACAATTATTCGAACAATTCCGTCAGGTGGAGCCTTGTACTGACTTGTTCGGACAGCGCTTACGCCACCCCTGCTTACGGCGAAATCCGTTGCTGGAAGCGCGTGAAGCGCATCTCCAAGGTCAATGACAACCCGCATGGGATCGGTAAGCAAAAATTTCTCGTAGCTTATAGGACCATCGGTAACAATGGTCACCTGGGTACGGTCGCCGCTAGGCACTACCGAGATATCAGTTACCCGGTAAGCCATAACCGGCACAGCCAGTACCAGCAGGATCAAAGCGATCATACGCATTACAGACCACCTTCTTCATGGAGTCGCATGGAGAATATCGTGGGTATCGTTGTGACACCCCCGGGCTCATCCTCCGATCCGACAGTAACTTCCTGTACAACTATTACTTCACTACCTGTTATCTCTGCTATGTGAGTATTGTTTAGAAGCACGGTGCCTTCTTTAAGCACATAGGCTACTCCGTTCGCGTCCTCAACCATTGCCTGATCTCCACCGGCGGGATCAAGGGTGATTCCCACAAGGTGAAGCTCCTCTATTGTGAGATCCGCTATTGAGCGCCTGAGATCTCTGCTGGCCAGAGGAAATTCACTGAAGGGATCAGGTCTGCTTGAAACTGACTCATATATCCTGAATACTCCGCCAAATGAGGCATCGGCGTTACCTATGCCGGAACCGCCTGCTGAACCTCCACCGGTCTGCCCGGCCATCCTGTACCTCAACATCTGAACATCAGCTTCCGGAAGCCTGGTCTCAACAAATCCAATTTCGGCCCATACGACAATTCTTCCGTCGGAAATGGACCATACAGTACCATCATCCAACTGACAGGTCATATCCGGTTCCTCTGAAAGACCCGCTGTGATCACCTCCTCACTGTCAAAGGTTGTCAGTCCTCTGTCTGTGTAAAGAAGGTTGTCCCCGGTAATACTGCCACGCAAGCATTCCTCCCAGCCATCATCACCGTTCAGGCGATAAACGGAAGATCCGTTACCGGCGTATACATTACCATCAGCAAGACAGATACTTACAGTACTGTCAGGAAGAGTCGTTTCTGAAAGCAGGCTTTCTGTAACATCAAACCTGCTTACTGTTCCGTCAGTATTCATCCACGCGAGAACATCCTGATCGCAGCAGAAGCTTCCTGCCACACTTTTCTCCGCGGACTCAACAATCCGGACAAGCTCTGCAGTTGATCCATCGGAGATACTCACAGAACCATCGATAAAGAGAACAGCGGCGTTTTCATCCATGACACAGACACCGACAGGTGCAGTGCCCTGGGGTATGACTACTTCCGTTGCCTGATCCCCGTTGTAAACTACAAGTGCTCCCGGTGTAAGAACGGCTGCTCCATTTTCTGAAGCGGAAACGGCAAATGCCGCGTCAGCCGCTGCCAGCGGCGCGTCAGTTTCAACCACCGACCATTCCCCGCCGGTACTGTTCCATCGCATAACAAAACCCTCAGCAGTGAGAATCCAGAGATTATCACCACAGGCGTCCATGGTCACTGGATCCGAAGGAAGAGTCACATCAAGCCATCCCACTACGGGGGGTTGTTCCGCAATTTCCACTCTCACCGTTTCGGAACCGGTTGTGCCCTGCTCAACCGACTCCTTACCGCACCCGGCAAGCGCAAAGAGGGAAACAGCAGCAAGTGCAGCCAGTTTGAGTATTCTGAAATCTCTGTACATTATTTTGCTCCTCCCTCCCTGTTACGGCTGTATAAACGCCGAGAATGTGAATGTAGTCTCTATGTTATCAA
>JAUVIS010000132.1 GCA_030592635.1 Candidatus Fermentibacteraceae bacterium
CGATTATGCTGTATATATAATGCCAGCATGAAAAAGAATACTGCACTCAGAAACATCAGCATACCTGCAGGAGTTTCTCTTCTTCTTCTAGGGCTGTTTGCCGATGGCATTGGTCTCGGTTTGGGAAAACGCCTCGGTCATGTCCAGTTAATATTAATAATTCTTGGTATTTCTATTCTTTATCTTGCAGTTCGTCGTGACTCTCTATCGGAACGTTTTAGCAGTCTTGCGATTGTGTCCGCAAATACCATCATTCTCTTTCTCGTTCTGGAGCTTTTATCTACAGCTGCACTCCGCTTGTTTTCCAAAGGTGATTCCTTTCCAGAAGCCGGTAGATCAGGTTTAAACTCTTCAAACAACCTGGACGAAAGACTGTTTGTTACATGGATTTACAGACCATTTGTCCTCTACAGAGTTGTTCCGGAAACATTTACCGGCCTGGTATCCACAGATTCTGATGGTTTTCGCATTTCTCCTGAAGTAGAAGCAGGCGCCAGAGAAAACGGATATCTGGTGTATTGCTTCGGTGGATCCACCATGTGGGGGTGGGGCGAGGTAGATACACAAACAATTCCTGCCCACCTTCAAGCTCTCCTGTCCGAACACCTTGACTGCCCGGTAGAGGTCGTAAACTTAGGACAGCCGGGGTGGATGAGCTCTCAAGAATTGATACAGCTTCTTCTCAAACTCTGGGAAGGGGAAAGGCCTGACCTGGTCATTTTTTATGATGGAGGAAATGATATGGGGGCAGCAGTTTTTGGAAAAGCCGGTTCACCCCTGCGAAGAAAACATGTTGAAACCCTGCTCAGCTACAGATTACCGGGAGAAACTACCGGATACAGTTTTCTCTGGCAGTCTCTGAAATCTTTAAATACCATCAGTTTACTAACCCGCTTCACCGGACACAGGGGGGAAAGCGGATTAGCTCAATTTCAGGTCACAAACCAGACAGATGCACAGACTATCCCAATAGACTCCGTTTCGAAAATGACTCTGGAATACGCTCTGGGAAATTATCGTGTCGCTCTTTCTCTTGGTGACAGCTACGGATTCGATTGTCTGTTTCTGTGGCAACCTCTTATGGCGGTAACTGAAAAGGATTACACCGGGTTCGAAAAACTCATGTGGGAAGAAACCATGGCTGATTCTACAGGAACAGCACAGATCAGAAATACATGGTTACTTGCATCCAGGCTTGCGTCAGAAGGAGTTGTCCCCGGTTTTGTGGATATATCGGACGCACTGGATACCTGTTCTCTTCACTGTTACATTGATCAATGCCACCTGAACGGAACTGGAAACAAAGTGATTGCTGAAAGCATATTCGAGGAAATTCTCCAGCTTGATCTCTCCAGATTTGACATATGCGAGGAAACCATTGATGACTGATTCAAAAGAAATCTCTCTCAGTACCGGTACAATGAAAATTCTCAAATTCTCGAGTCTGGTCTTCGGGTTTGTTATGATTCTTACAGGTACTTTTGCCAACCATATTGGACTCAGTGCAGGGGCAGGAATTGGGAGAGGCCAGATAATTCTTGCTGTTCTTGGAATATTACTTATGCTCGCTGGAGTACTTGGCAGAGCATTTATGCAAGTCTACAAGTCTTTCTCCCGATTTATTCTCACTCTTATTCTATTGATATGCATACTTGAGCTTGTCAGTACAGCCCTGGTTTTTATTGAAACAAGGGAGAAACGACTGCATAGTGATTTTGTTCTCAAGCTTGCTCCCGGACTTGACTGCCGCTATTACCCATTCACAGGCTGGCGATGCTTCCCTCCTGATTCCATAAAAGATCCGGATATTCTGCTTCTTGGCGGCTCAGCACTGGCTCTGCCACGATTGGACAATACCAGTTCGCAATTTTCTTTTCTTGCAGATTCAGTCTTTTCATGCAATGGCTACACCGTATCAGATTATTCTCAGCCATTCTACAACTCCACCCAATCCTTTATTCAACTAATTTTACTCTTGAGAAATGGATTACACCCTTCCAATGTTTTTCTCATCTCGGGACCTGGTGACATTCTTGCCGCAATTGAATCGGGAACACCAATGATTCCACTTGGTACAGATTTATACCGAGCCGAAACATGGTCCGGATTAGAGGGAGCTGTTGATTTGGGTGAATTGCGGAGGCGTAAAATTCAGAGGGAGGCTGGATTACCTGCTATAATAACAATCATTCACGATCTAACAGGTGATGACAATAAATATTACAGTCCCTTTACTGAAATACCCGATCTTGCAGATGAAAAACTTGACTCACTGGCAGTAACCATCTCGCAAATGATTATTGCTCATTGTGAAACCATGGATGCCCTTGCAGCATCATTCTCCTTTGATGGCCACATAATCTGGCTGGAAGCAAATCCGGAGCAGGAGTTTGCGGATGATCCTTACTATAATCTTCATGTTCGTACTTCTTTCCTGATATCTGAATTGGCTGATAGCATCGAATGCCTGTCAACAATCAGGTATGACGCATGTGTACCTCCCGCGAACACGGGATCAGGATATTCCGGACTTGATAAACACCAGTGTATTCCACTGATTAACAGCATTAATGAGCTAATACTTACTGCATCAAACAGGTGAAGAAATGAAGTTGTGCAACAGCACGAAAAGGGAGTAGCCATGCAGAGTGTTTTTCTACCGTTGACTGCGGTTCTTCTTGTGGTTTCAACGCCAGTTATGGCAGAAACAACAGATACAGAACCTGTTAATATCCTTGTGGCTGATTTCAGCCGGGCTGAAGACGGTGTCTGTCAACCGGGAGTTATCGCAGGTTGGATTAAACGAAGTCTTGAGGAATTTGATTCAATAGAAGTTGTTCTTCTAAATGAAATGGTTTCCGCTGAAGAAAATACCGAATTTTATATGGAACTGATGCGATCAGCGGAATGTGATCTGATTGTATTCGGTTCTGTTGAAAACATCGATGGAACGAGGAATGTCAAATTATACTATATGCCAGCTGATAATTTCATCGAGGGCAATCCAGTCAATGGACCTATTCTGAAGGAATTCTCTTTCGATCTGACTGATCAGCCGCAAGAAGAGACTCCCGAAACTGTTCTATTTAACAGCTATGCACTCGCAACTATTTCTTTATTGAATGCGCAACAGTTTGACCATGCGCTGGAAGCATCCGAAAATACTCTGGATCTGGCAGAAACAATCGGATCTTCCGAAGATCAATCTTCTGCTTTTTCTATCAGAGGAATGGTACTGTTGAAGGGTTTTTCTGATACAGAACAGACACTGGCCGATTTCAACACCGCCCTTTTCCTGAATCCGGAAAATGCGAGTGCTCTCCAGAACAGGGCATCAGTACTTATCAACTCCGGTAACTACGCTGGCGCAATCGAAGATCTGACCACATTAATCCGCATTGAGCCCGGGAAATCCAGTTTCCTCTTTTTCAGGGGAGCAGCGTATTCCAGCGCCGGTCTTCACGAATATGCTGTTGAAGATTTCAACAACTATATACAGATTGTCCCGGATGACCCCGCAAGCCATTATGCACTGGGACGTACTTATTACAACTTGTCCGAGAACCAGTCTGCCCTTGCCGAGTTCAGAAGAGCAATAGAAATTGATTCATTATACATTGATGCATATCTGGAAGCAGCATACATATTGATAGAAGTTCACGAAACCGGGGAAGCTGCTTCCCTTCTTAATACAGCCAGGGCAATAAATGAAGAAAACCTGGGAATTTATAATCTTCTTATTATTGTGAATATTCAGAATGAAAACTGGGATGCGGTAAGAGAAAATGTTGAAACCGGTCTCCGTATTGCCCCTGATGACCCCTTCTTCTACAAGTCCAGAGCAATTGCAAACCTTGAACAAAACCGATTTGAGGAGGCTCTTGATGATATTGAAACAGTTATCAGTTGTTTCAGAAGAGGTAATTACGGCTCAACCACTTATCACGATCCGGTAAGCCTTGAAGAAACAGCGAATGCGCTGAGAACTTTTGTAACACTTCCCGCAAACTCCAGCGAGTATTTCCTGCAACGGGGTCTCTATCTGATTTATTCAGACAGATTTGAAGCAGCAATTGAAGACTTCACACAAGCCTTAAGCATTGATTCTAAAACAGTCTATGCTCTTTATCACAGAGGTATTGCCAGAGCGAGAATTGGAGACAAAGAAGGCGCGGTGCAGGATATCGAAGCCTTTTTGCTTGTCTGTCCTGAGGAATCGCAGGACGCGGAATATGCCCGATCACAACTGAACTACATCATGCAGCAATAACACAGTCATTACTCTCAAACGACTTTCGACTAAAAGGCTGTATTGATTGATCAGATCAGTATTCCATCGCCGTCAATGTCCACATCACCATCAAATATTTATCTAACCGCATAGATTGCGGTATCGTGTGACAACCCCGGTATTTGACAATGCCTCCGCTTATCCGAATATCTCTACCTGTAC
Source organism: Candidatus Fermentibacteraceae bacterium (assembly GCA_030592635.1). Taxonomy (GTDB): domain Bacteria; phylum Fermentibacterota; class Fermentibacteria; order Fermentibacterales; family JCC-6; genus Sabulitectum. The sequence goes on from JAUVIS010000132.1 coordinate 4,454, forward strand.
GATGGGTATAATGTTTCTGGAAGCCGGGTTCCGGTGAGGAGGGTCGTGGTTTTCCAGTTGTCTCCTTTCACCTTCACGGGGGCTTATTGATGACATCCGGATCAGCACGATTCCCGGAGAGCAGGTTGCTTTCAATGCTGCTTTTTTTTTGATTGCAGTGTTATCCGGTAGCAACATACTCGCGTCATCAGCAATCTCCGAAAGTGAAGTTCCGTGTGTACTGATTCTTCATTCCTATCATCCCGGCTTCACATGGACAGAGAGTGTCTCGGCGGGGCTGTGCTCTGCTCTCGGGGAAGCTGATTTTGAGATCAGTATTTACACAGAGTACATGGACACCAAGGTTCACACATCCGAGGACATGTTTCCTCTGCTGGAGCAATTGTACAGAACCAAGTACGAAAAAGATCACTTCGATCTCATTATTACCACTGATGACAACGCGCTGAACTTTCTGCTGTCTCGTCGTGATCTGCTTTTTCCGGGCGTGCCCATCGTTTTTTGCGGCTTGAATAACTTTACGGAATCAAGGATCGAGGGTGTTCAGGAAATCACGGGTGTGGCTGAGGCTATGGATCTTGCCGGAACTATTGAACTGGCACTCGAGCTGCATCCCGGTGCGCGATATGTAGCGGTGGTAAATGACAGCACACCTACAGGCATCTGGAATCTGGAGAACTTCAGAAGCGCAGCACCACTCTTCGCTGACAGGATTGAATTCATTGAACTGTTCAATCTGAACTCTGCTACCAGATGCTTGCTTACTCGGGGAAGGGTCAATCTGTAATCGAGCTGGCCAATCTCTCGGAGATAGTTCAGGAAATGTCTCACATACTTGAGGTCTCAATCAGAAAGAAAGCTGTTCTGAACTATAAACTCGCTGAGGATCCTGTCATCATCATGGCTGATACCACACAGATTAGACAGGTGATTATGAACCTGATAACGAACGCGTCAGACGCAATAGGAGACGCAACCGGTGTAATCTCGATCTCCACAGGGTTTGTTCAATACGATAGTTTCCGTCCGGACGAAAGTTGACGGGCGTGGACTGGGATTGTCTGCCGTCCAGGGTATTGTGCGCGGACACAAAGGAGTACTCAGGGTCTACAGTGAAATCGGAACGGGTACTACATTCAGGATCCTCCTGCC
>JAUVIS010000145.1 GCA_030592635.1 Candidatus Fermentibacteraceae bacterium
ACTCTTCTCCGAGACAGTCGGTTGTTTCTTCTGATTCATCAAGAACCGGAAGTATGTTCTCATCTATTAACAGCGAAGTGTACAAAGTAGATTGTTTCACCGTTTTCAAGTGTTTTCTGAATATGGGGTACAGAATAATTGAGCCAAGGCCGAACCTGATTGTGTTGAAAACCATGGGCCCCATGTGATCCATGCCTGCCCGCTGAGCTACAAAAGCCAGCCCCCAGATGGCTGCTGTGATAAAAAGCAGAAAACGGGCTGACCTGGAAGAATTCATGGTTTACCCGCCGGAGATAAGGTGGATTACTTTTACATCCGCTTCATCAGGTACGGTTGTTGTATCGTAGTCAGCTCTTTTTACAAGGGTGCCGTTTATCTTCGTAACAAGCATTCTGAATTTATAGTTCTTCGCAATGAGGATATCCCTGATGGTCATGCCGTCATGCCAGTTCAGTTTATCTCCGTTTACAATAATCATGAAAAGTCCTTTCAGGTTCTCTGGAATATATCATCGGCGGCGGGGTAACATCATCGTAAATGGTTTAACTCTTGAAAGGAGAGAACAATGATAGGTGCAGTACTTGGTTTGAGCGCGCTTCTGATGACTATGCCCTCAGACGACTACTCAAGAATGATAGTAATGGACGATGATGAAATTGTATCGGATCTGCCTTTGGAGCACACGGAGGCTCACATAACAGTTGACGGTTCGATTCAACTGGTTACCGTAAGGCAGGTTTACGGTAATCCGTACTCCGATCCAATTGAAGCGGTGTATGTATTCCCTCTGCCGGAGAGCGGAGCGGTGTACAGCATGGACATGGAAATAGGCGACAGAAGAATTGAAGGGGAGATCAAGGAGAGGCAGGAAGCTCAAAGGATCTACGAAGAAGCCATCAGCCAGGGCAGAACTGCCGCTCTGCTGGAGCAGGAGAGGCCGAACATCTTTACGCAGACGGTGGGAAACATTCTGCCGGGTGACGATATAGTGATCGAGATAATGTATGCCGCTCCGGTTGACTATAATGACGGAAACTGGGAAGTTGTCTACCCGATGGTTGTCGGACCCAGATTCAACCCGAACAGTGTCACCGATGCGGACAGGATAACACCTGATATCGTTCCGGAGGACACAAGGAGTGGGTATGATATAGAGCTTTCGCTGACACTTGATCCCGGTTTTCCTGTTCGTGAATTTGAGTCTCTGAACCATGCAATCAGCACAGAGATTCAGAGTAATGACCGACTGTTTGTAGAGCTGAGCAGAGAGCATGAAATTCCAAACAGAGACTTTGTATTCACTTACAGAACCGCCGGGAATGACATCGGCGCGGGAGTTGTTTCCCACAACGGGGATATGGGCGGACACTTCATGCTGATGCTGGAACCGGACGCTGAGGTTGATCCCGGTCACATTGCACCCAAAGAAATATTCTTTGTGGTGGATAACTCCGGATCCATGAGCGGTCAGCCCATGGAAGTCGCAAAGGAAACGGTCAGACAATTTGTGCGGGGTATGAATCCGGATGATTCATTCCAGATAATGAAGTTCAGTGAAACAGCCAGTTCCATGAGCAGCGAGCCTATGGAGAATACTACCGCAAATGTCAGAAGAGGAATAAATTACATAAATTCCATGTCCGGCATGGGCGGGACTGTAATGATCGAAGGTGTCAGGGCATGTGTGGGATATCCGGAAGACCCCGAGAGAATGCGCTACATCATCTTCCTTACCGATGGCTACATTGGCAATGAGGCTGAGATTCTTTCAGAACTGCGAACAACTCTCGGCGAGCACACACGGCTGTTCAGCATTGGTGTGGGATCAAGCGTCAACAGGTATCTCATAGAAGGTCTGGCCGAAGAGGGCAGAGGCTACGCGGTTTATGTAGGGCTGGATCAGAACCCGAAAACAGCTGTTGAAGATATTTACAGCAAAATCAACAACCCCTACCTGGTGGATATAGAGATAGACTGGGGCAATCTGGATGTAACAGAGGTGTACCCCAGAGAGATCCGTGACCTTTACGATGGAGAGCCTCTTGTTGTCGCGGGCCGTTACGACGAGCCCGGCAGGGACGAAATTACCATCAGCGGAACCCTTAACGGCAGGCACTGGGAAAGGTCAATGAATGTAAGGCTTGTCTCAAGCGGCGGCTCACCGGCGGCTGACAGGCTGTGGGCCAGACGAAAAATTCACCATCTCAACCGTCTTGTGCTTGACTCCGGCTACAGGGGAAAACCCTCAGACGGCCTTACTGAACAGATCATAGGAGTTTCCCTGGACTATGGGGTACTTTGCGAACACACTGCATTCGTTGCGGTTGACAGCTATGTGAGAACCGACGGAAGCGATCCGGAAACGATTGGTATTCCAGTGAACATGCCGGAGGGTGTGAGCTACACCGGTATCTTCGGCCATTCCCCGCAAGCCGGGGCATCTCAGGCCATGTTCAGAACAGCTTCCCCGTCTCCAATGGGATTTGGAGGCCTGACAGAGTGTTTGAGCTGTGAAGAAACGGCAGATTGTGAAGACGCGGCATATGCATATGATCCTGTGTACTCAGCCACTCTCGGCAGCATCAGTGATTATCTGGGCGCAAGACCCTCGGAGTTCAGATCACTTATCATTGACCTGATAGATGAGCTGAACGCGAACAGTGATATTCTCGGCCCCGGCGAGATCAGAATTGAAATTACACTGAACAGTTCAGGTGTAATTACACGAGTTCGTATCAGAGAAGACTCTGTAGAGATAGAAGATGTTGCAGAAATGATAGAGAACTTCCTGCCCGGGAAAACCATTCCGGGCGCCTCCGCGGGAATATCAACAGTGACAATTGTGATCTGAGAACTTTTCATCTGCAATGGGGGGGGTAGCCTGAACGGCTGCCCCCTTGTATTTTCGGATAATCTGAGAGTTGAAAGGAGAGAAAATGGAACAGCTCTGTCCAAGATGCCATGAACAGCAGGTAGCGAAATCGAGTACAAGCAATGTGACCAGACAGGCGGGGCTTGTCGGATTGCTGATAGCCAGGTCTGTGTCGTCCTATAACTGTCCTGCCTGCGGGAAGATTCCCCTGGCAGAGTTCCCGGAAGAATTTCAGTCCGGCGTGAAGAAAAAAAGACTATTCTCTATTCTTGGCGCTGTTGGTGTTTTCGCGCTTGTTATCGTTCTCCTTTTTGTACGGGAACTTATGTAGTTGAAGAGTGCACACTCTTGACAGTATTTTTCCGCAAATCAGATAAAACAGATATTGAAACTGGAGCAGTGAAAAAATGGACATGAAAATTGTATTTCCCGGCGGGAAAAGAGTGGATGCTCTTTTTGATGATTTCACTGTCAAAACAGACCAGTCCGCAGCGCACGGAGGAGATGCTTCCGCCCCGGAGCCATTTACCATGTTCCTTGTATCCATAGGAACCTGTGCCGGAATTTATGTGCTCTCATTCTGCCAGCATCGTGATCTGTCCACTAAGGGTATATCACTCACCATGTCGTCCGAGGTTGATCCGGAGACAAAAATGACCGGTACGGTTAAAATCACTATTAATGTTCCTGATGAATTTCCGCAGAAATACCACAAGGCTCTTATACGCTCGGCGGAGCAGTGCGCGGTAAAGAAGCATGTAGCTGCGGCTCTTCCCGAATTCAAAGTCGATGTAATAACAGAATCTGAGATTCAGTAGTTTTCCGGGAGGTTTTCAATGATTGTTCGTATGAGCACAGATATCAAGGTGGAGGATGTCAGGGCTGACGGGGCGGATGGAGTAAGCAAAAGGGTTCTTATTTCAGAAGTCGATGGAGCCCCCAATTTCATTATGAGACAATTTACCATTCAACCCGGAGGCAACACGCCTTACCATACCCATGACTGGGAACACGAAGTTTATGTGCTTTCAGGAACAGGCCGGGTAAAGCAGTCAGACGGTGTCCGCGAACTCAGTGCCGGGAGTGTGGTTCTTGTGCTGCCGAACGAGGAACACGGCTTTGATAATACAGGTGACACTCCTCTGATCTTTCTGTGTTCTATTCCGAAATAGGAGCGGTGTCAACCGCTCCTGTTTAAGAGACTGGCAGCCCTATTTTATCAGGATTAATCTTTGTGATGCTGTCTTGATTCCCGCACGGAGGACGGCAATGTAGACCCCGGAAGGCAGATCTGAATTCCACGCGACTTCATTGGAGCCAGCCTCAAATGCGCTGTTCATAACGACAGATTTAACTCGGCCTGATGTGTCATAGATATTCAGGTTTGCGTTTCCCGCGGATGGCAGCTGAAAGCTGAAGCATGCAGAGCCTCTTACCGGGTTTTGCGAGACGGAAAGATGAAGAAGATTCTCATCTGATACAGCATAGGTTTGATCCTCTAAGCCAGCACTTCCAGACAACCATGCAGCTCCGCCAGTTGAGTGGTAGGCGGGGTAGGGATTTGTAAACTCCTCCCATACTCCGTCGGTGCCCTGGGAAAGGTCATAGGCAAAGTACGGAATGCCGTCATCGCCTCTGGTAGCAGTAAGATAAACAGTATTATTACCCACTGCCAATCCCCGCCCCTGACCATTGGACGCAGGAATTGTGCCGACTATCTGCACCATATCCCCGGTATCAATGTCAATAGAATAGAGACCTGATGTTCCATATTCGGTATAGCCGTAAAGCATATCGTCCACAGGGTTGTATCCCAGTGCGAAGAATCTGTAGCTGGTTCCTGTGTAGGTATCAATCTCAAAAGTTGCCTGGCCGGTCTGAGTGTTTATGGAGTAGATACCCTTTATAGAAGCAAAGTTGGAAAATCCCCACAATGTATCTCTTCCAAAAGCCAGACTCTGCATGCTCTCACTGATTTCCGCAATAAATTCCGGTGACATACTCAAGGTAGCCTTATACAAGTCTGTGTTGAATTCACTGCTGCAAAGATAGAGGGTGTCTTCCGGGGTAGCAGCAGCTCCCAGTACATCAAAGTTGTAGTATTGTGTCCAGGTTACATTTGGGAAGTTGGTGAGATCTGAAAAATGAGTGGGAGGAGTTCCTCCGTGAAGGCCCGCAAACAATCCGCCCTCTGCTGAGGGAGCAGTTAACAGGATCAATGCAACAGACATCAAAATACTTGAACTGAATTTCATTGCAGAACCTTTCTTAAGCAACTTTGTTACTTGTGTTGTGCTCAAATTTACAGCATACCTGAACAGCAGC
>JAUVIS010000162.1 GCA_030592635.1 Candidatus Fermentibacteraceae bacterium
CCGGCGAAATCCGCGCCAATAACCTGCATCCCGGGGTAAACAAGGGTAATCACAGAGTCTTCAAGCGACAGAGAAGCCGGCACGGGAAGATCATCCCTCCCGTAATAGTAACTTAGAGAAAGATCAAATCCCCGCGTAAAGGTGCCAAGTTTTATCGCGAATTGCGAAGATTCCTCTAAATCATTACCGGGAAGCTGATCCTGCTGTGTAAATCCTTCCATGGAAACACCGGGGGGAAAACTCATACTGGAAGAAAAAGCCGAAAGCAACGCACCCGCATATTCAGGAGGAGGCAGGCGGGCTGGTGTAAATGTAGGAATAAAGACACATTCAAGAGTTGCTGATGAACCATAGAAAGTACCCCTGAAAGCGTTAACCCCCAAGTGGTTACCAAAATCCAGCAGCATTTCAAAGTCATCGGGGCAGACATTGCCTGTGGGGTTGATTCCGTCAGCAGTACCCCAATTGATTATCTGCCTTCCCAGACGAATATCCACAGAGCTTGAGGGAAATGAATACAAGTCCAGATATGCTTCTGAAAGCTCAACATCAACCCTGAAGGAATCGTCTTCGAGATGCTCGAACTTCCTGAATTGCAACTCACTGTACAAGCCGTAATCGCTCCTGTTTCCGGCAGATAACTTTATGTTCAGCCTGTTCTCGTTCCAGGTAAACTCAGAACCTTCCAGCACAAAGCGATTACCCGTCTGTACATAACCTCCAAGATGAAGATCATCCCCCGCGATAAGTGAAGATGTCAAAATCAAAGGAAGCGCAAAGAAGAAACACAAAAACCGTGATCTGATACCCATTGTATTCAACACCTCCACTCTATTGAAGGCGCATAAGATATCGCTGAGAGAAAGTGTTGACATCAAGTCCGGTGTCAACTTCAACATCTGTCATATGAATACTTGTACTGTGTCCACTGAGCATATCGGTCATCTCTCTCTCAATTGCGACCCAGTAACCACTGATCTGACGGAGTCCTGTCTGCTCAAGAACTTTCCACAACTCACCGCTCCGGTTGTAGTATTCAATTCTTGCCGGATAATAATTGTCCAGCCTGACCCACATCATAAGTTTGCTGTAATCGGTACTGATTCCTGATTTCGGCGTTAATTCCAGTATGTAAAACTCACCATCCTGATCGCTCAAAGCAGGTTCGTACTTTTCAGAGAAGCAAAAGGAACTCAAATCATCATAGCTGAAGTCCGTTCCTGCAAAATTCTCGTTCTCTACATGAGAGGCTATTCTTCTTATCCGATCAAAAGCGGGAAGATAAAGGTAGTTCACATCATCCGGAAGACTGAGAAACCCGATTCCTCTCTGATCCGCCGGAGTGAGAAAGCGTATCAATCGGTAGTCGGCCCCCTTCTGATACATTTCCGTTTCGCGAGTGCTGCGACTTCCGCCGGCTTCGGTGATAATCATCTCCACCATTGCCTCCATGTCAGGTGCTTCATTAAGCACATCATCAGCGTTACCGAGAATCTGCCCGGCGGATAAACTCTGAGCGATAGCTCCATTAGCCAGAACAAGGAACAAAACAGGCAACAGTATCGGGTATGAGAATTTTCGCATGATCAGTCTCCTTTCTCATGCTTGGTTAAATTGATCCAGTGTAAACGATTCTGGACGGACAAAATCAATGCGGGCAGTAATGTCAGTGACGCGAGCATGCTGACCATCATGGTCAATGCTATAAGCCAGCCAAACCTTCTGATCGGTACCACATTCGACCACATCAGTACTAGAAAACCAAGACCCACAGTTACGGCATTCAAAAAAATGGACCTGCCTGTAGTGCTGATCATGGTTCTCATCGCGGCTTCCTGGTTCCCGGTTTTCTTCAGTTCTTCCTGGAAGCGTGAGGACGCGTGAATGGCGTAATCAACACCAATACCGATTGAAATACTTCCCACCATAACTGTGGCTATATCAAGAGACACCCCCGCAATACTCATCACTCCGAAATTAACAATCACCGTAAACAACAGTGGCAACGCGATTATCAAACCCATAAGAGGAGAGCGGAAACGGATAGTCATCAGAATAAAAATAAGTGCGAACGCAACGGCAAGGCTCACTGATTGACTGTGAATCAGTGTTCCGTTCAAAGTTGTAAACACAGGCAGCATACCGGATAACTCGGCCTGAAACTCAATCGAATCCCCCGACATACCCTCAATCAGGGCCGCGGGAACCCCTACGCTGTTTTTACTCAATGCCCAGAGATCACCGTGAATATCATCTTTGAAGTTTTCATCCAGTTCGTGCCCGTTCTGAAGATATCCCATCAACTCCATCTGCCAGTTATCATTCTGAGAATGAGCCCTCACATCTGAAACCAGTTTACTGACATACTCGGCAACAATTATGAGATCGTCAGGATTGTCTTCGTAGTACATTTCAGGCACTGTCGCCGAAAGAACTCTCTCAAAACTCAGCGGATCGATATTTCCCCGCTCAATTGACTCAATGAGGAAAAAAACTGCATTGTTCACTATGGAATCTGAATCAATTACTATTGGGGCCTGCCACAACAGGTACTCATCGAATTTTTCCCGAAGAACGCTGATATCCTGTTCAGAAAAAGCCGGAGGGGGCATTGAGGTAATATCACGAAGATACGCCACCATATCTGAATGAGAAATATCAGCAGGAATCCCGCACCCGGCCGCATCATTTAAGATGTTTTTTGCGGTTTCCTGCAGCAGATAATTCCACACTGCAGTCTGTTCATCCGCCGATAATTGATCAAACTCAACCTCTGTAAGAGGGTTATCAAACTCCGACTCAAGGTATAGCTCAATTTCCTCTGTCACGCTTAAAATATCCCCGGTGTTCAGCGAACTGAACTGAGCGTAAATAAGGGCTTCACTGTAGTCTTCATTCACAAGCCGGGTCAGGGTTTCCTCGCCTTCAAGCAGAAACAGAAGATTTGCAACCTGATGTCCGGTTTCGGGGATTGTCCACCGACCGGTAACAATGCTGTTCAACTCAGCGACAAAATCCGCGATGGACTGAGTACTTTCAACACCGGGAAGTGATTGTATATACTTTTCCGCCTTCAGCATCTGTCCCAGCACCAGAGGATCTCTGATATCTCCGCTGATAACCACCTGAAAAGGCACAGCACTGCCAAATCTCTCCTTGAGCAGGTCTGCTGTTGTTCTTATTTCAGAATCTTTGGGAAAATACTCCAGCATATTAACTTCAGTTTTCAGTTTCGGCATCTGCATAAGACAGACAACAGCCAGAATAAACGCGGCAATAATAATGGTGTACTTTCTGCGCAGCACCAGTTCCGCCTCAAACTTACCAAGCCGTGATCTGGAAACCACCGATTTTTTTGATGCCTGCTTCGTTTCCCGTACTGGAAGTAATGACAGTACAGCCGGCAGCAGAGTCACGGAGAGAATCGTTGCAATAGCCACACCTGTTGCGGTAAAAAGCCCAAAATCCGCAATGGCTGTCAGCGTTGATCCGCCTATAATAAGTGAAAGAAAACCGATCAAAGTTGTTCCGCCTGTAAGAAAAATGGGTATTCCTACATGCCGCAGCGCGGTTTTTGTTCCTCCGATACTGCCGGTGCTCCTGTTGACATCCTCACGGTATTTGGCAACAAAATGTATTCCGTAGGCTGAGCCAACCGCCACCAGCACAATTGGTGTAATATTGGAAACCATGGACAGTTCCACTCCGAACCAGCCCATAATACCAATGGTCCAGACCACGGAAATAATAACAACGCCAAGTGGTAGAATAACAGCACGCAGACTTCTGAATCCCAGGAACAGAACCAGCAGCACCACAAGAACAACTATTGGAATCAACCGGCTGATGTCCTGTTTAAGCAGTTGATCAATTTCCTGGATCTGTACAGGAATACCACCGTAGTAGATTGAATATCCCCGGCTCAAACTGTCTGTGCCTGCCCTGATCTGAGTCACAAGTTCAGCATCATCAGCATCGGGATGAGTTCTGATTATTATCAGAGTACTCTGCGAATCAGTGGATATCATTTTCCCGGCGTACATTTCCTTACCCAGTGTATACTCGCGAAGAGCCTCAAGATCAGTGCTGTCTGCGGGAATGTTGTTCCTGTCAATCAGCCGTGCTATCTCCAGGCCGTAATCGGTGTTGCGCAAATCGAGAACATCAGTGAGACTTGTTACGCTCATCACACCGGAAACAGTTTTGCAGTGTTCTGTGATATCCCGTACAATGGTGAGTGCTTCGTTTGTAAAAATGTCCTCACCCTCTACAGCCACCATCACAATGTTGTTTCCACCGTACTGCTCTCCAACATAGTCAAACAGCATAACATCGGGATCTTCCGGATTCAGGTAACTGATCAGGTCAGTGTTGATTGTTACCTGTAAAAGACCGAAGACCAGAAAAACAGTAAGGAGTACTACCGATACAATAATCAGTACACGAAACCGAATAACAAGTTCAGCAA
>JAUVIS010000120.1 GCA_030592635.1 Candidatus Fermentibacteraceae bacterium
CGTTTTTCCCGACAAGAGGTGGGCAAACAAGCGTCATCAGTTTACTCTTGTTAATGGAAGGCCGGTTACGGCTCTGCAGGTGAGTATTCCTCTGAGGGATGCTTTTTCCGGGCCCGCCGGAGAACCTTTGATTCTGTGTGCTGTTACTATTGATCCCTCTCTGGTGGATGTTAATGCCCACCCCGCAAAAAGGGAAGTGCGTTTTAGAAAACCATATCAGGTAGAGTCCGCGGTTCGCTCAGCTATTCCAGGAATAGCGTCTCACAGAACAGAGTCCACAGTTGCTGCCCTCTCAGGCTCGGGTTCTTCTCATATTTCATATTCATCGGCTCCTTACAGGAGCAGTAACAGGGTTTCTTCCGGTGCTTATCAGACAGCAATGAATTTTGAGTCACCGGATAAACAGGAGCTTTCCAATGCTGAGAGCAATAGAAACCCGTGGGAAGATTCAGTTGAAATGATACGCATATCGGGTTCTTATCTGGTTACGGAAACCGCCACCGGACTCCTCATAGTGGATCAGCATGCCGCTCATGAGAGAATTCTTTATGAGAAAATCATCGCGTCAGTTCGGGGAGCCATGTCCGCGGGACAGCAGAGAATGCTTCTTCCGGAAGAGATAAGCGTGGATGATCAGGAGAAGAGTATTCTGAGACTGTACAGCTCAATGATAAAACAGGCAGGGTATGATTTCAGGATTGAGGGGGACACTCTTGAGCTTCTCAGTGTGCCTGTCGGAATAAAAAGAGGAACAGAGGCACTGAGAGAGGTGGTAAAAGCCCTATCAAAGGGAGTCGAGGCATCGGAATCTGAAGCGGAGCGAATTGCTTCAGCAAGTGCCTGTTCGGGAGCAATCAGGTTTGGCGATAAAATCAGCCTTACAGAAGCCAGGCATCTGTTTCACACTCTGTTCACCATGGATGATCCCTTTCACTGCCCGCACGGAAGACCAACAATGATTGAACTGCCGTTCGGTGAGCTGGAGAGCCGTTTTGGAAGATAGAATTCCGGTAATTGCCGGGTGTACGGCATCTGGAAAAACCGCTGCTGCTTTTTACATAGCGGAGCAGAGGTCTGATGTTGAGATAATCAGCGCGGATTCCAGGCAGTTGTACAGAGGAATGGATATAGGCACAGCAAAGCCTTCCGCAGAAGAACTGAAGAGATTTCCTCACCACATGATTGATGTTGCTGATCCTGACATTCTTCTTTCAGCAATGTGGTTCGCGGAGAAAGCTATGAAGGTTATAGAGGACATTCTGGACAGGGGAGCAATTCCCCTTGTGGTGGGAGGATCGGGCCTTTATGTGATGTCGCTGGCCGGGCTTCTTGATCCTCTTCCGGTCAGGAATGACGGTTTGCGGAATTCGCTTCAATCTCTTGAGGATACTGTGCCGGGTTCTCTTCACCGTATTCTTGAAGGGCTGGATATGGAAGAGGCGAAAAGGACAGGAAATACTGATCGTGTCAGACTGGTGAGAGCTCTTGAAATCGCTCTGTTGAGCGGTGACAAACCATCAATTCTTAAAACCGGCGGCAATCCCGATAAAAGGTTCAAATTTGTTTTTATAGAGAAAGACAACACTGCTCTTCGCGAGAACATAAAGAGAAGAACTTCACTCATGCTGGAAGATGGTCTTCTGGATGAGGTCAGGGGTCTTCTCGAAAAGGGATACCGCCGTGATCCGGTGCTTGGGGCTACAATCGGCTATTCAGAGCTTATTGATCACCTGGAAGGGCTTTGTTCTTTTCAGGAGGCACAGGCAGCTATTGAGACCCGCACCTGGCAGTATGCCAGAAAGCAGAGAAACATGTTCAGGCGTCTGCCCGGGGTGGTATCAGTGAGCAGCACCCCGATTGAGGTCGAAGCCGCGCTTTTCGGTGAGAGGAGAGCTGATGGATAGAGATAAAGAAATAATTGCCGATCATCTGCCGCTTGAAGAGGTGATGATAGCTGATATTGACGGAATTAGCGCACCGGAAAACTGGTCCAGATCCGCAGGAGATGATTCTCCTGAAGTTCCTCCGGTGGTAGTAGAAGAGAACAGAGGTTTTTCTCTGGTGGGCAATCATCGTACAGTATGGCACCTGAAAAACAGCGGAAAAAGCATGGTTAAGTGTCTGGTTGTGAGAAGTCTGGTTCATGTAAAACCTGCTCACCTGCTGATCAGCAACTGTACAGAAGAGGCAATGCTCTTTGAGGGCCTTCTCAGGCTTGAGATAGTCCCCAACAGAAGCCGTCTGGCAGACATGCTGGGCTACTCCAGAGCGAGAATAACGCAGCTTCTCAACCAGCTCAAGCTTCCCCTGAACATAAGGCGGAGTATTCTTCTCACCGATGAGGTGAGTGAGTTCAAACTCAGACCTCTGCTCAAGCTTCTTGATGATGAAGTTAAGCTTCAGGCCGGTTTTAAAAAACTTATGGAAGGTAAGCTTTCAGGCAGGCAGATGGCTGCTTTCGCAAGCTCTGATCTTTTAGAAGAGGGTGCTGACACTTCTGATGACAGCGGGAGCGAAGAAATGAAACCTCTTGATATTCCACTGGACGATCCGGAGAACTCAATTGCAGAGCTGGAGGGTGTATTCGCCGGAAATGAAACGGAACTCGGTTCTCCGAAAGTGCTTAAGGTTCCACCGGTGATTGACCAGCTTCCGCCGGAAGGGTATTCGATTCCGCAGTCGGTGGAAAGACCTGCACGAGTTGACATGGCGGGAGTTCTTCGTGAACTTGGCAGTACTCGCGATGCCGGATGGAGGATGAGGGCTGCTGAATACATACTTTCACCACTGGAATTGCAATTTCTTGAGGGCGTTTCCAGGTTGCGCAGAGGGCTTTACACTGAAGCAGCGGATATTCTGGGCGAGGTTGTCTCCGACGACTCAGATCACCACCTGGCCTGGTTTTACATTGGGCGCTGCTCCAATCTTACGGGGTCTCTTCAGGAAGCCGAAGAGTATCTCAGAAATGCCATTTCCAGATGTCCCGATAACCCTGACTACCAGGTGGAGCTTGCCATAGTTCTTGAGAAACTCAAGAGACACTCCGAGGCGGAAGCATTCTACAGAAAATCGGCAATTATCAGGAAAGCGCTGGCTGTGGGGAAATGAGAGAATGCGCAGTATTTCTCCTGCTTGTTCTCGCTTCATGCGCGAAGGTTGTAGCTCCTTCGGGAGGCCCTGTGGACAGTAATCCTCCGGAGGTGACCTCAGTGCTTCCCGAGCCCGGATATACAGAAGAGATTCCCGGAGAAATCACAATTCTTTTCTCAGAGAAAATTTGCTACTCGGAAGGGGCAATTCAACTGTATCCGGAGCAGGGCGGGGAAGTGCTCATAAACGGGGATGAGGCTCGTGTCGTCACAGGAGCCGGCGGCAGTGTCGTAATGGTAACCATTTCTTCAAATCTTGAAGATATGCGGGGCAACAGGATAGTTAATCCGGAAACATTTGTCTGGAACAGTGTTCCGGAAGACAGCTTTGCCCGGGTTTCAATCAATGTTCTTCGCAGCGGGGGAGGCAGCGTCACTTCAAGCGCCCGCTGTGATTTCTTTCTTCTTCCGGATACCGCAACTCCCCGGATAACTCATTTCCCGGATACTCTGGGAATCATTGATGCCGGCTGGCTTTCAGCAGGGGACTACAGGATATTCTGCTACGAAGATGTGGATCAAAGCAGGACATGGGATCCCGAGAGGGAACCGGGTACCTCCAGCGAAACAGCTCTGGTATCAGGAGAAAATGCGCAGCTGTCCATGACCATGACCATTATTGACAGCATAGGACCCCGCATTTCAGATGTTGCTGTTCTGGATGGATGGCATCTGGAAATATTCTGGAATGAGCAGGTAAATGTGAATCCTGGAGCTCAGCAGCTTGTTACTGTCACCGGGCCGGACTCTCTCCCGATTGGAATCCTCGGGGTAAAGACTTCCGCGGGAAGAAGTTCCACCGGAAGAATGACAGTGTACACTGAACAACTTTCCGATACGCTGTATACTATCGCAATTCAGGGAATTCAGGATCTGGCAGATAATCCTTCACTGGCGGACACCCTTGAATTCTGGGGTTCAGACTCGCTGCCGGAAGCAAAGCTTGCTGTGCAGTCCGCCTATCCCGCCGATGGAGGGGTTGAAATACCTTCAGCAGGACCGTTCTTTATCTCCTTTACCGACTGGGTGAATGAATCTGCTCTTGATACCCTTTACGCGGTCACAAGAGTAGCAGATACAACCATTGTAGCGGGTGAACTTACCCGGACATCTCCCACCGCATTTTCCTTCGCGCCGAACAGTGAGCTGCTGGGAGAGCGTCAGTACCGGGTTGATCTTTTTCCCGGTCTTATATCACTTCAAGGCGATTCAGTGGGCGGACAGAGCTGGACATTCACACCAGCCTGGAGTGATCTTCCCGGTTTTATCTCCGGTACTGTTTCCGGAACAGGCGCTTCTGTACTTACCATGGTTGTGGCTCCTGCGGGAAGCGGCGGGGAAGTCATGACAGCAGAATTTACACCTGGAGCCTACTCTTTCGCCGAAGTATCCGGCGGCAGGTACACAGTTTCTGTTTTTGTGGACTGGAATTCCGACAACATCTGGAATCCGGGTGAGCCTTATGGAGCCTGGCCGGGAGTTGTTGAGGTATTTCCCGGTATCGAATCAAAAGACATTAACATACAAGTGGTTCCATAATGCTGTTCAGGCCTGGACACAGATTTGTAAGTGAAAAGTGCACCGGATGCGGAATATGCTCCTGTGTATGTCCCGCGGACGCTGTTGAGACCACCGACTCCGGAAAGGTCGTATCCTTTGCATCAACCTGCATAGGCTGTGCGCACTGCGGCTGCTACTGCCCGGAAAACTGCTTCGATCTGCCGAAAGAACACCATGGTAAACTGCCTCAGGAAGATGAGATACAGAACCTCTATGAAGGCAGAAGATCCACACGCAGGTTTTCAGAAAAACAGATTGACGAGGCTGTTCTAAGTTCCCTTCTTGAACCGGTGGGTTTTGCGCCAACAGGTCGGAACGCTCAGGGGATAACTGTGGAGGTTGTTCTGGGAAGGAAGAGCATTCAAAGGCGGATTCTGAACCCGCTTGTGAAACTGATAAGGTTTCTTGACTGCTTTCGACTTCTCAGTCTTGTTTCCGGTTCTGCCCGGGGAAGTGTGAAGAAGCTGCGCGAAGGAGAGGATATCATTACATGGAAAGCTCCCTGTGTACTCTTGTTCAGAGCTCCCATAACGAATATTACGGGTAAAACAGATGCCGTTATCGCGGCGACAATGGTTTCCATTAAAGCTGAAGCAATGGGGCTTGGGTCGTTCTGGAATGGAGTTGTTCAGATGGTGTCACCGGTTCTTAGCGTGAAAAGATGCCACGCAGTTCTGTGTGTGGGGTATCCTTCCCTGAAAAAGTATCAGCATGTCCCGGCAAGGGAATGGACCCGCAGAGATATCAGTCAGAGTAAGTAGGACGCCAGGGAAGATCGTCGTGAAGTGAGGATCTGGCATTACCTTCCACCATGATATTCGACCAGTTGAGCAGTCTGGGTACGCTGTAAAGCGCCATGTCTATCCTGCTGATTCTGTATCTGCTGTATTCAGATTCATAAATCCGCTTGAAACTGCCTACGGCACCATCCACAAGATAACCCTGAATCACGGCAGGGCGACCCTGATACTCCATTGAAGCCATTGTGCCCTCCGCATTAACTCCACGGGGGATCGTTCCTCCGGGATAAGCAAAGACATTTATTTCAGAAGTTCTGAGGCCCAGTCTTCTGTGAAATGAGTTGAGGGCAGGAATAACCTGTTCCCAGTACCGGGATGGTGGGATCTTTGTGAAAGCAAGGTGGTCGGCGGAATGATTTCCGATGCAGTGTCCCATGTCCAGTACCGCGTTCAATTTTTCCTCAGGGTGGATTCCGAATGGGATCTTGTCCCAGCTGATGAAAAAGACCACACCGGATCCGAAATCGGGATGCTCTTCAATGAAAGTGTTTACTATAGCTACCGCACAGTCCGGATCTGTACGCTGTTCTCCGTTCGGCATATCAATGTATCTGAAGTTGTCTTCCCAGCCATCGTCAAAGGTTATCATAAGCGGTCGTCTGTCAAAGGGTACTCTGCTGAGCCCGTCTTCTATGTCGGCGGGAAGTATCAGGAAGAAACCGGCTTCATACA
>JAUVIS010000105.1 GCA_030592635.1 Candidatus Fermentibacteraceae bacterium
CCGGGTGGGGAACCGGCTGGAGGGAAGAGATAACTTATCACTATACCTGTACGGAGCCTTTCCGTTTTAGCCTTGGGAGTATGTCTCCCCGGGGAGCACTTGCCATCTCAATGCCGGCGGGCGGCGGATTTACAGTTGGAGCAGGAATAGCTACTGTTTCGCAGTATCAGATGGAAGCCAGCGTTCAGGTGTATCAGGAAATCGGGTATCTGCAAAGAGAACTCTGGAAGACCATGACAATAAATGCGACTGGAGACTTGAATGAAGCACTTGTCTCTTTGGCTGGATTTGTGGGACCTGTTAACATCGGCGTTTCGCCGGGGATAAGATTCGGCAGTGGAGAATCCACCACCTTATCCAACAGGGTCAGCGGTTCGGATTCCACTTTTATTGAATCCTGGGATGCTGCCGATTTCGCTCTCAGAGCAGGTGTCAGCGTGAACATGGGCTACACAACCCTCTTTTCTACATACACAAGCGGAGACAGCAGGTACTATTCGTTCACAGGTCTTGGCGCTGTCGCTTCCTTTCCTTTCCTGAACGGCGGCTTCCTGGGTACCGAACTGGCTGTTCTTGACGGGGATAAAACGAAAGTTACAGCATTTTCCCGTTTTCCGGGCATTGTACCGGACACGAATCTGTATGTCAGCGCATGCGGCTACAGACCCGATGTCGCACTTAAGACCGGCCTGGGTATCGGTGTTGGCGGTGACTACAGCTTCGGGAATTACAGGGTGTCCGCTGCGTATCAATACCAGGGCCGTTACCGTGAAGGTGGTGCTGTACCTGTGGACTACATCAATCATGTCTACGACGGCGGTCAAACTGTCATGGTAGGATTTGAGACAGCTTTCTAAGTTCGACATATTCATAAATGGATGTGTTTATGAGTTGTTGTTCGGGTTTATGGAACAGGGATGGTGAAATTCAGGCATGCAGTCAAAACGGGCAGCCTCGGAAAGAAAGGTTAATCAACTGTCTTTGAGGACAGGTGTCTTTCCGGGTACTTGCGCAGTGCTGAACCACTTATACCCGATTCCCGTTTTATTGTTCCCGCCGGGCATAAGGCCACTTCTTGACACGGTTCCGGGCCTTATGTATCCTAGAACAGGAAAGAGTTGTGTAACAGTAGGTTAGTGCGCCGTAACTCGGTGTGCTGTAAAGTGTTAGGTGACCACGGCTGGCCGTGGTAATGGTTGTTTGTTTGTGCATATCCGGTGCCTTCAGGGGGTGTACGCTGAGGTGTCGCGTGTGTGCGCAGTTTGTAGCCAGGAGAAAGGAGCTGCAAAGTGTTTAGAAGAGCGACAGTAATTTCGCTTGCTTTACTGCTGTTTGTATCCCTTGCTGCTACCGCAGGAACCACCGGTAAGATCGCCGGTCGCGTTACCGATACTGACGGAAATCCGTTGGTCGGCGCGACTGTCATGATCGCCGGTACGACCTTTGGTGCAATGACGGATCCAAACGGAGAGTATTTCATCATCAACCTGCAACCGGGGACTTATGACCTCCGGTCAAGCATGGTTGGTATGGGTGAGCAGACCCAGGAGGGTGCCAGTGTCATCGCAGACATGACCACCCGCATGGACTTTATTCTTAACCCCGAGGCAGTCGGAAGCACGGTAATTACCGTAACCGACCAGAGGGGTATGATTCTTCGCGGTGTCACTTCCAGTGTATCTGTTGTGACTCGTGATGAGATCAGAACAATGCCTGTTGCGGGTATCGCCGATGTGGTGAGCCAGCAGGCAGGCGCCGTGGATCGCGGCGGTCTTCACATGCGCGGTGGCCGCGGCGGTGAGGTCGCCTATATAGTTGACGGTATCTCTCAGACCAACCCTGTCGGCAAAGGGTCTGATCAGACACTTCCCCTTTCAGCAATGGCTGAAACATCAGTTATTTCCGGTGGCTTCGGCGCTGAGTACGGAAACGCCCAGTCCGGAATTATTAATGTTGTTACCCGTGAGGGTGGAAACCGTTACACCGGTTCCATCAGCACGAACGGTAATGACTTTGATGCCCTTGGTCTTTCCAAGGACTGGACATGGGGATATCCCGGCACATGGTGGCGCGGTCCCAGGTTTGACGGCCTGGACAGTAACGGTGATGTTTCTCTCACTGAGCCGCTGCAGGAATTCGGAGGCAACAAGCCTGCTCCTTTTGCTGAAGCAAGGCTTACAGCCGAAGTCGCGCTGGGAGGGCCCGAGCCCATTACCCAGACTCTTCTTCCCGCGATGGGTCTTGATGTCGGTGCCGATGTCCGCTTCTTTGGAACCGTGAAGTGGTTGCAGAGCGGTGGCGGTACTGACGGTAACTACGGTTACTATCTCAATCAGGGAAGCGAACAGTGGAACGGCAACCTCAAGCTTACCATTAAGCCCAATCCCAGAACCAAGCTGAACTTCAGCGGGTTTTACAGGAATACGGTTGCGCGCGTTTACCGCGGCTGGGTTTACGCGAGATATGAGGACACATACATCGATCCTCTTACGGGGGATACAATTCCCGGATCCAATCTCGAGTACGGTCTTCCAACCGGCACAACCAACAACTACTCCATGGGATTCAGCCTCACACAGACTCTGAGTGACGCCAGTTTCCTGGAGTTCAGGATCAATCAGTATGTCGCTGATTACGAGCGCAGAATCAAGCAGGAGGGCGGCGGTTATTTCGGTGAAGATTTTACCAGAGACGACTGGCTCAACTACTCACCTGACCGTGTTCAGGACAGTGACGGATTCTACCGCTCCGGGCTTGACAGAGCTGCCTGGCTGGACACCAGAAGCTCTACCGCGACAGCCAGAGTTGATGTTACAAGCCAGGTTAACCAGCAGCACCAGCTCAAATTCGGTGTTGAGGGCAAGTACTACGATGTTTACGAGTACAGCGTAGACACTGCTTCAGGCGGTAATATCTACATGGGTGAATGGCACTCCTATCCTCATGCCGCTTCCGCTTATCTGCAGGATAAGATGGAGTACCGGGGGATGATTGTTAACGCCGGTCTGCGTTTTGACTACTTCGACCCCAACTTCAATGTGTATCCCGCTGATCTTACAGACCCGGTAAATCCCGGAACATCTGTTGAAGATTCTGATCATATCAAGAACCCGGTCAGTGTCAGCGCAAAATATCACCTCAGTCCCAGAATTGGCTTCAGCCATCCCATAACTGACCGTGATGTTCTCCACTTTACCTACGGTCACTATTTCCAGGTTCCTGACTTCACAGAAATGTTTGACGGCGCGGACTTTGATCTTTCAGGAGCATTCCCCATCGTCGGCAACCCCGATCTTGAACCTGAAGAGACCATTGCCTACGAGGTTGGTGTTAAGCATCAGTTTGATGATCTGACCATGCTCGATGTCACCGGTTACTACAAAGACATCACTGGTCTTACTGATATGCAGAAGAACTATTTCACAGCAGTTGACGCATATGATCTGTTCATCAACGGCGATTACGGTAATGTCCGCGGTGCCGAGTTTACTCTTATGAGGCGTCCCTCAAACTACTTCAGCTTCAGCACCAACTACACCTACTCCATCGCCAAGGGCAAGAGTTCCAGCGCTTATCAGAACTACACATACGCCTGGGCAGGCTGGGTTATTCCCAAGCGGGAGAGTTTCCTGAAATGGGATCAGAGACACCTGATTAACGCCAACTTTGATTTCCGTATTCCCCGCAATGAGGGCCCCGCATGGGGCGGAACCCGCTACCTTCAGGGTCTCGGCCTTTCGCTTCAGTGGAACTACGGAAGCGGTTTCCCCTACGATGCCAGCAGTCAGGGAACTGCTGATCCTGAGATCTGTGGAGAGCGCTATCCGTTCACAATGAACACCACAGCCAGACTGAACAAGATGTTCTGGATGGGTGATACATCCGTGAATGTTTATGTCTGGGCGCTCAATCTGTTCAACCGCGCGAATATCAACAACATAATTGATCCCGCGTGGTATGATGCCGATATGAATGGTAACGGAGAGCCTGATCACAATCCTCGCGGTGGACAGGGCAACCCTGCTGCTTATTCCCGCAGAAGACAGATACGCTTCGGTATTGAATTCGAATGGTAGGAATTTTGGGCGGGTTTTCCCGCAAGAACAAGGAGAGTTACCAGATGCATAAAATACTGCTGGTGCTTCTACTGATTATGGCGCCGTTTGCCATTGCTCAGGACGAAGAGCCGGAAGTCGTCGAAACCGCCGATGAGGTGACCGAGACGGTTGAAGAAGAGGTTGCTCCTGTTGAGGAACCTGTGGAAACTGAAGAGGCGGATGTTGCTGAAACACCTGTCGCTGAAGAAGTGGAGCGTTCACAGAGCGCCAGTATGGATCTCAAGGATCTGTTCATCGCCGGTGGAAACTTCATGTGGCCCCTGCTTCTTTCCCTGATCATCGGTATTGCCGTTGCAGTGGAGAGATTTATCACCTTCCACAAGGCCAGACTCGATGTGAACAAGTTTATCGAGCAGCTTGGCAGATACATCCGCAAGGGTGATTTCGCCGGTGCCGAGAACCTCTGTGACCGTACCAGAGGTCCAGTCTCCGCGATTCTCAGAGCAGGGCTCACGAGAAGAGACAAGGGGCTTGTAGACGTAGAGAAGGCAATCGAGGGTGCCGGATCCATAGAGATGGCTCATCTTGAGAAGGGGCTTGTTGTTCTTGCCTCGGTATCAAGTATCGCGCCAATGCTTGGATTCCTCGGTACTGTTGCCGGTATGATCCGTGCTTTCGGCGAAATAGCCGCAGCCAAGAATGTTGACGCCAGCCTTGTGGCCGGCGGTATCCAGGAAGCGCTTATCACAACGGCCTCAGGCCTTATGGTGGCAATTCCCATTCAGATTGCGAACAACTATTTCATATCGAAGGTGGGTCATTTTATAACGGATATGGAAGAGGCAAGCATGTTCCTTGTTGATCAGCTGGCTGACATGGAACATCTGAAGCAGTTGTGATAAGGAGCAAGAATGCGCAGTGAAAGACCACGGGCGTCGGGCGAGTTTTCGGATTCGTCAATGTCCGATATTGCATTCCTGCTGCTGATCTTCTTCCTGGTGACAACCACCTTTGATGTTCAGAAGGGCATCAGCTATCAGCTGCCGAAAAAGCCTGATGAACAGACCGAAGAGGTGGTGATCGATGAGACTAACCGGCTGGTTATGACCATCAAGCAGTGGGGTCTCGGGAGCTATGTGGCTCTCATTGACCAGGCGCCCCCTGACGGGCCGCTGCAGAGGGCCAGAGCCGGCGAGGATGTGAGCCTTGATGATCCGATTCTTCAGGAAGGAATAATGACTCTTGCATCTCAGAGAGCGGAAACAGTGGAAGCAACATCTTCCAGACTGTTGAAAAACTTAGAGGTTGCCAAGGGTGTATCATCCGGTACTTATTCCAGCCTGAGCTCGGCAGTCCTGGCAGAGAATCTGACCGCCGTTGTGCGTACCGGACTTATCCGGGAAGTCATGGGTGGAGATGCTCCCACAGTTGTCGATCCGATCTTTGGAGAAGTGGCTTTTGGCGATACTCTCGTTCTGGCTGACGCCAGGCAGGGAGACATCGCTTCAGCCGTAAGAGAGAGTGAGCTTGTTGTTATCCTCAAGTTCTTCCCCGATTGTGAGTACAACGGCATGATAAGTGCGCTTGATATTCTCAGGCGCAACGGTGTCAGCCGTACAGGTATCACAATACAGGAGAGACTTGGAGGTGGTGTGTAATGAAGTTCAAGAGAAGAATGGCAGTGCCCGGAACCATTTTCACTGGAACCATGGCGGATATCGTTTTCCTGCTTCTGGTTTTCTTCATGGCAACCACACTTTTCAAGGATGACAGTGGTCTCAGGATTCGCTTTCCCCAGGCTCACCCTCAGGTAATGAGCGAGCTCGGGAAGGAAAACCTCACCGTGGTTGTCTGGGTCAAGCAGATGAACCCCGGTGACGCTCAGAGTGAAGTCATTGCAAGAATCGGCGACTACGATCTGCCCGTCGGGCAGGTCGCGGAGCAGCTTAAGAGACTTGCTGACAAATTCTGGCGTGAGCAGAACAAGCATCTTGATGTCATAGTGCTCAACGCGGACACCCGTGTGCCGATGCGTACTATGGTGGATCTTTTTGCGGCTCTTCGTTACGAGGAATTGTACAGCATTCAGTTTAACGCTCAGGAACTGAGCACAGGAATATAGATGGAGGTGAGATGCCTACAAACGCTGACATAGAAAGCAGAAAGCGGTCCGCACTTGGTTTTGAGTGGGGGATTGTTGTCGCTCTCGCGTTTCTGATCATCTTCTTCGAGTTTATTCCTGCCAGTGAACTGGGCAGGCTGTCTACTCGAACTTCAGATTCCCAGATGGAAGCCGTTGAGGCTGACATCGCTTTCGACGATGATGTGGAAGAGCAGGAAGAAGAAGTTGAAGAAGAGCAGGAAGAATTGCAGGACGAGACAGAAGAAATGATTGAAGAGCTTGACATTACGCTGTCACTGAGTGACGACACGGAAGGGCTTGAAGAAGCTTTAACCATAGATCAGAGTGACGAGCTTGGCGACATGGGACAGAACGGAGAAATGGGACCGCCTCGGTTTATGGCTGTGGAGGTTCTTCCCGTTTGTACCTACAGGCCGGCTCCAACATATCCTGAACTGGCCAGTATGGCTGGCGTTGAGGGTCTGGTTACAGTCTGGATCTATGTGAAGCCGGATGGCACAGTGGCGGATGTTCAGCTTTTCGCGTCAAGTGGAGTCGGCAGTCTTGATCAGGCTGCCATGTCGGCCGCGTGGAATACACGCTGGTCGCCCGCACGGAACAACGGTGTAGCCGTTGGTGTGTGGACTTCAGTGGGTTATAATTTTGAGTTATCTAACTAGGGTGTGGCATATGGGTATGACACACAATACAAAAAGGATCCGAACCGCTAATAAAAGCAGGTTTGGAAAAAGACAGGAGGTGGAAGTGAGTATGAGGAATACCAGGCGAAGTCGCGGGTTCCTTGCACTCGCCGTGCTTGCACTCTTCGTGTTTGTTGGCACGGGCCTCGCAAGAGAG
>JAUVIS010000190.1 GCA_030592635.1 Candidatus Fermentibacteraceae bacterium
AGGTCAACCCGAACACCGCCTTCCTTCAGCTCTTTGCATGTTCAAATGCCAGGTGGGTAGAGGCCGGCTGTCTGGGCAACTGGTATCTGTTCGGCACAGACATGGGACTGCTTGTTTCCGGAGCGGCAAAGACAGGATCGATGCGGTACTTTGAGTATTTCTACAATCCTGTAGGCTCCGGTTCAACCTTCGGCGAAGCCTTCAGAGACTGGTGGGAATACATAGCTCAGGGAGGATTTTCTTCATCTGAAAGGGCATGGTTCTATGGCAATGCCCTTCTTGGTGACCCAACTCTTAAACCTGTTGGCGGCTCAATGCTCAGTGCCGGAATTGAACATGGTTACGGGTTAACAGATGCTTTCGCTGTTTCGACAAGCTCTCACTCCGATTGCTTTCCCGCGGCAGACACAGACGGCAGCATGACAGCAGTTGCCTGGCTTACAGGTGAAAACGGCAGGCTGGATGTAGCGGCAAGGTTCTATGATGATTCTTCCGACAGCTGGAGCCAGGTCTACACAGTGGATGCCGATGAGTACTGGGACAACGCGGTATCAGTCTGCTTTGATGGCTCCGGGGTGCCGTGGCTTGCCTGGAGCGATTTCGAACTGGCCACATACTCCTACAGAATAAAGACAGCTCACGGCATTCCCTTTGAATCGGTTGAAACGGCCGCTCCGCAGGATGGCTATCAGGTCTCACCCGATCTGGCATTCACCGACAGGATGTGGCTGATCTGGCAGGACTGGGAGGCAACGGGCGGTAGAATTATGCTGAAAGCCCTTGATGGCTCTGTGCCCGCACAGCAGCTCAGCTCCATAGGAGAATGGGCGGTTTCTCCGGCAATATCGGAGGATCCCGATGGAAAACTCCACGCTCTATGGGTAAAACAAACTCTTTCAGGAAGCTCCATCATGTGGACATCGGGCGACGAAACAGGCTTTGCCGCACCAACAGCAATTTCCTCAAGCAACTTTTGCCACTCACCGCATACAGCCCTTGTTGACGGTACTCTTATCGCCGTCTGGCAATCTGATGAACCTGTCTCCGCAATAACTTCAAGAATCTGGAACGGCTCAGAATGGGCTTCCGGGGAGGCAATCACCTCCGGAGAAAATCATTTTATAAATCCCGTTGTTTGTACAACCCCTCAGGGAGAGCCTGCCGTGTACTGGCAGGAGGGCAGATCCAACGCTGTGGCAATGGCCTCGGTTCATACAACCGGAGGCTGGTCGGCGCCCTTCCAGCCGGTTTCCCCGGGCGGACCGGTCTGGAGTCCTGTTTCTTCCGGAAACAACATTTACTGGGCTGGCACACAGGGTGGTGACTGGAACATTTATACTGAGGCATCTACAGGAATTGAACACTGTGTTTCTCCTGCCGGGTTCATGCCGTCTGTTACCTCAAATCCGGTGATGTCAAACCTTGAAATTCGACTTCCGGAGGGCAGCCCGCCTTTCTCCGGCTCAATAAGTATTTTTGACATTACCGGAAGAAAAGTTCTGGAATCCACAGCTGTAATTGAACCCGGAGGTACATTCTCCGTTAACTGCAGCGAACTGCCCAGCGGTGTTTATTCTCTGATTGTTCAGAACGCTCATACCCCTGTGCGATTCACACTGCTCCGATGACCCGCTCTTTGGTATAATCGGGAAGAAGAAAGGTGTGAACTGATGAACTGGACACATTTCGGAGAAGCAATTTTTCTTGGACTCTCTGTTGGCCTGATGCTCTGGGTTCTTAAAAAACATGAGGGTCAGAACAGGCTGAAGCTCTGGGTAATCGCCACCGGAATTTCACTGGCAATCTACCTTACTCTGAGAATGCTGGGTGTTCCGGCTGAAGGCATGGGAATACGAGTTCTTCTTGCCTTCTCTATCATGATGGCGGCAAACACGGTACTCCGGTTCATGACCCTTCTTCTGTGGGAACATCTCGCCAGGAAGCAGATGGAACTCCCAATCCCCAGACTGGTCATTGATGTTCTCACCTTTATCATTATGGCAACCCTCGCCGTTGTTCTTCTAAACACTCTGTTCAGTGTGAAGCTCACCGCCTTTCTTGTAACATCAACTGTTCTCTCGGCAGTAATCGGTCTTTCCCTTCAGGATATTCTGGGAAATGTTTTTGCCGGCCTCTCTCTTCAGCTTGAACGACCCTACGATATGGAGGACTGGGTGGAGGTTGATGGTATCGAAGGTGCCATAGAGGAAATGAACTGGCGGGTACTCACCATTAGAACCCGGGACAACGATCTGATGACCGTACCTAACGCGACTGTGTCAAAAACAGTGGTAACCAACTACAGCAAACCAACAAAACTCCACCTGACCCACATCAGCGTTGGCGTCGGTTATGCCCATCCCCCCGAACGGGTGAAGAAAGTACTTCTGGGTGCTGTTTCAGACACCAACGGTATAAGCACAAAACCGTCTCCTGCTATTTTTCTTACTGATTTCGGCAACAGCTCTATTCAATACGATGTCAGGTTCTGGATCACTGATTTTTCCAGAAAACTTCATATTGCCGATGCTGTCAGATCAAGGATATGGTATTGCCTTCAGAGGGCCGGTATGAGCATTCCCTTCCCCATCCGGGATGTCTATCTTCACACTGTGGCTCCTGATCATGAAGAAAGGCTCAGAACCGAGCTGCACGAGGACATTATCCGGGAACTGAAAAATGTTGAACTCTTCCGGCCCCTGACCGATGAGGACACAGCTACACTGGCGAACTATTCATCCATTCTCAGGTACACAAGAGGGGAAACAATGGTGCGCCAGGGAGACACCGGAGACAGTCTCTACATCATCCGCTCCGGCTCCGTGGAAATCACACTGAAAACCGGCAAGAACGAACCGCTGGTTCTGGCCAGTCTCGGCCCCGGTAACTGCTTCGGAGAAATGAGTCTTCTCACCGGTGAACCCCGCTCAGCCACTGTGACCGCCTTGGAGGAAACCCAGGTTGTAGTGGTAGGCAAAGATGGCCTTAAAGCCCTTTTTGAATCCAATCCGGCCCTTGTTGAACCATTGAGCACTATGCTTGAGAAACGGAGAGAGGAGCAGGCAGCGTCAAGGACAAAAGCCTCAAAGCGCAGGAAAAAGGTTGAAGACAAGTCCGGCGAGAAAAACAGAGAAGATCTCCTCTCCCGGGTGAAAGCTTTTTTTAAGCTGCAGTAACTCTTTTTCTGAATAATTAACAAATACTGCATTGACACGGGCATTGTCATGCGCTAGACTGTTGTGTTGTGTTAGATGAATGCAACATCCTGGTGTTTCTTTACCGAAAATGGAGATTCTTATGAGGGTTATATTCACAATCTTTCTTGCAACCGGGCTTGTATTTGCCGGTTCTGATTTCGGAGCCGTTAACTTCGGCGGATCTTCAAACCCGGCTCAGCCCACTGACGGCACGCTGTACGAGCAGCCCTACGACTTCCCCAACCTCGAAAACGCTATTTTTGTTCAAGGTCCTCAGTATGGCGGTGCCGACAACTTCACTTTTGCCAGTGAAGCAACTGTTAAGAGCATAACTTTCTGGATGGTGTTCTCGGGTACCGCTCATCCCTATGACATCGCTGTGGATATTTATGAGAACACCGGCGG
>JAUVIS010000047.1 GCA_030592635.1 Candidatus Fermentibacteraceae bacterium
CTGCGGCTCTGGAGCGGGAGACGAGCCTCGAACTCGCGACCCTCAGCTTGGAAGGCTGATGCTCTGCCAACTGAGCTACTCCCGCTCAGAACCGTGGTGGCGAGGGGTGGATTTGAACCACCGAAGGCATCCGCCAACAGATTTACAGTCTGCCCCCTTTGACCACTCGGGAACCTCGCCACAATCCTTTATGTAGTAACGCTTTACGCGTTTTCTTTTCTTCCTGGAGCTGGCGATGGGACTTGAACCCGCAACCTGCTGATTACAAATCAGCTGCTCTACCAATTGAGCTACGCCAGCGCAGGACAGCGATAATACTACGGTACGAAATGACCGTCAAGTCTGAAATACAGTAAAACCGCGTACCTGTTGACAGAAGGATTTTTTGTTCATAGTTCATACTCGGAAGTGTAAAACTGTTTTTTGATTGGAGACCATCAAAAATATGAACAGAAATGGTATTCCCGCAGTGATTCTGCTCGCCTGCACAGTGCTTTTTTCAGCCTGCGGTGAAGAGAATCCTATTCCGGAGTTGCACCTTGTGCCCGGCACGGCACTCCTCCATGTACATATCGAACCTGGTATAAATTCCAGGGTAACATCCTTTTTCGAAGATCGTTTCGGCGGCTTTGTCCTCGCCGATTCTCTGTTGAAGAAGGGACCTCTGGGACTTTCCCTTGTCGGCATTGATATTTCAACACTGGAACCCCAGCTTCTCATTCTTACCCGAAACGCTTCCACGGAATATGCCACTGCCCTTGCCGCCAGGGTTCTTGACCTTGATCCCCGCGAGGAGACAAACCGGGTGGATCTTATATCAGAGCACGGATACGCCAGGGCTTCCATCGCTGGAAGGGACGGATGGACAGCCATTTACACAGGGCCGGCACCGCATATCACACTTGGCAGCTGGCTGGATCTGGATAAAGACAATTCCCTTGCCGCAGACACATCCCTGGCAGAAGTAATTCCAGAGAACAGACACATTACCATCCTTTTCCCCGGAAACCTCTTTGGATTTGTATCGCTGCTGCCCCTTGAAAGACAGATCCCCTGGTGGACAACCTGCAGGAACATTACCGCAACAGTAAAACCTGCTGCGCTCTCTCTTTCTCTTTCGTGGCCCGACCCGGAAGCGGAAGAGCCGGTTCAGGCAGGATTGATGCTTGCAAGAAGGGACGGGGGAGTAAGTTCAATAGATATCTCATTATCTGACACCAGCATTGACACTGACAGCTGCTTCGTCCTCCTGCTGATGCTGGCGGAAGGGAATATCTTCGATGAGTAACCCCCTGATTGAAGCCCGATCCATAGTACGAGTCTTCGACAATCTCAAAGTTCTTAACGGCACCGAGTTCAGCTTGTCAGAAGGAGAATTTGTAGCCGTAACCGGTAAAAGCGGAGTGGGCAAATCCACTCTGCTGGGTGTTCTTGGAACCCTTGATCCCTCCTTCAGCGGAGATCTGATCATCAACGGAGTCAACACAGCGGAAGTCACATCTCAGCGGCTTGCTGAGCTGAGAAGGGAATTTATGGGCTTCATTTTTCAGGACTTTCACCTTCTCCCCAACCTCAGCGCTCTTGACAATGCTCTTCTTCCGGCAGTTTTCAGCGGAACAGACACCCGTAAGGTAAGAGACGATGCCGCTGCAATTCTTTCCAGGCTTGGCCTTCGCAATGACAACACACCAACGCGATTCCTCTCAAGGGGCGAGCGGCAGAGAGTGGCCTCCGCCAGAGCGCTGGTGAACAATCCCCGTGTTCTCATGGCCGATGAACCCACAGCGAGTCTGGATGAAGAGAGCGAGGAAACCCTTTTCGATCTGCTTGATTCGCTCCGCAGGGAAAAAGGGTTCGCAATAATTGCCGTGCTTCACTCGAAAAAGATACTGTCCAGGGCAGACAGAATTCTGGAACTCAAGGAGGGAATTCTTCATGAAAACCATGCGTAAAGCTATATCCCTCTGGAACCGCGGCCACTGGAAAGATTATGTATTCAGCCAGGGCATGCTGCTCATCGCATCTCTTCTTCTTGTTTTTTTCATATCCATAGGGCTTGGCGTAGGGAACATTCTTCAGCGGTTCCTCTCCTCTGATCTTCCGGAAGAACAGGTTCGCGTAACTCCTCTCGGCGTTCAAGCCGGATTTTTCCAGACGGAAAGAGGCGGCACTGAAATCACAGAAAACCTTCTGGATTCACTTCTTGCGCTGCCGCAGGTGGACAGGATTGATCCGCAGGTTTATGCTCATGTTCCGGCATACCTGAGAGGGCTGCTCGGAGGGCGTAACTACTACACGGATATCACCCTTGAAGGAGTCTCAGACGCTTTTGTACCCGATTCCATGCTGGAGTATATTGACTGGAACTACACTCTGAGTGACAGCTCCGTAAAACCTCTCCCGATTATTCTCAGTGAAGACCTTTTAATCCTGTACAACGCCGGTTTTGCCGAATCGAATGGCCTCATGGGCCTTACCCCCGAGGGGGTCATTGGTCTCGAAGTTCGTGTAAATGTGGGCAGCAGCTCTATCGCCTCGCTCCAGGCACCACCAATTAATCTTCGGGCGGAGATAGTCGGAACATCCCGGAATACCGCTCTCTTTGCTCTGGCGGTTCCAATTGAGTTCGTGGAGGAAGTAAATGCCCTTTTCCTTCCTGATGACAGGCATACATACAGCGCTTTGATGGTCACAGCTCACGAAGCGGAAGATGTGCCGGAAATTGTGCGTTACGCGGAGAAAATGGGACTTTCCGCAGAGACCCGCAGAGGAATAGCTCAGAAAGCGGAGATTCTGGTTGGTGTTGTGACAGCTGCTCTCGGGGCACTTGCCGCGGCAATCCTTTTCTCCGCTGTAGCCAGCGCGATTCACACCCTCGTAGCTGATCTTAAAAACAGATCCTACGCCCTTGGAGTTCTTGTGGCCCTCGGGACGAAAAGAGAAAGGCTGGTATATATTTTTGCTTTCCAGATATTCTTCATGTCTCTAATCAGTACCGTTTCAGGAGGACTACTGGGATGTGCTCTGTCGTATATTGTGAGCACAACCCTGTTGAACCTGCTCCCTGTGCTGAAAATGGCAGTGAACTCACTGGCAGTATTCCCTGCCGGCTGGCTCTCAGCGGGACTGGGGCTTGTGCTTTCAGTTTCAACTGTTTCCGCCTGGTTCTTTTTCAGAAAGATACTGGCGACACCGGTAACGGAACTGTTACGACGCTAAAACAACGGAGGATCAAATGAAATTCCCTGCACTTGTACTGCTGATTGCTTTCACTGCAATTGCTCAGTTCCCTGATACTTTTCTTGGTTCTGTCTCCGTAGGACAGAATCCCATGGATGTCTGTCTGTCTCCGGATGGCGGCAGAGCCTATGTCGCTGTGGGATTCGGATTTGCCACCGTCGTGGATATAAACGGCTACTCGGATTTCTCCCTTGCGGGACTTGTTACCATAGATGGAGAACCTGTGACCCTTCAGTGTGATCCGACCGGCGATTATCTGTATGTCGCAGACCAGGAAAACAATCTGGTACATGTTGTTAACACTTCCGAATTCTCTGTAGTGAAAACTCTTGAGATTCAGCCCGATCCAACTGATATGGTTCTCTGCTCTACTGGAGACAGAATATACCTTTCCCATGAAAACGGCATGGTCACTGTAATAGACACAGACAGTCAAACCATTGAGGACAGCTTCTGGGTCGGCGAGGAAATCAACTCCATATGCATTACACCCGCGCAGGATCTCGTATTTGCCGCAGATGACGGTAGTCCTGAAGAAGCAGTAATTACAACCTCCACCGGCATCCTTACTCACATCAACAGCGGCATGGACAGTTACGGCTGCGCGGTCTCGGGCGACGGCGCCAGATTGTTCCTTTCCTGCCTGTCCTGGAACATCATTGGAGTAATGGACATCGCATCCCTGGCTGTGGAGGGAACAATTTCCTGCACGGGAGATGGCCCCGATAAACTGGCTGCCCTGCCCGCCCTGCCCTACCTTTACGGAGTATGTCCCGATCAGAATGTCATCACGGTATTCGGAACAGATGATCTGACTGAAAAGGGAGAGATTTCCCTCGCAGGCGGACCCGCGAACATCGCAGTTCACCCGGATGGGGAAAGACTCTTTGTAGTCTGCTCAGGAGACAACAAGGTGAAAGTCATCGGATTTGATCCGGCAGGTATTGATCCCGCTGGTTCCCTGCCGATACTCAGCATCCTTGATTCTCCATCATCAGCGCCGTCTGTGTGCGTCAGCAGCCCGAACGGCGGATCTCTTTACCTCCGGGCTTTCGACCTTGCGGGAAGAACCGTCTGGATGGAGAAAACACTGATGAGCCCGGGAGAAACAAAGCAGTTCATTATAGGAAATGCCCCGCAGGGAGTGCTTACTGTAACAGCGACAAACGGAGGTGCCGCCAGCTCAATCAGAGTGGTGGTTCTATAGTCTTAGCCTGAGGTAAACCTCGGAATCAAGCTTCTCCCAGCTTTCAACCACAGGTGTACGGGTATAGTCCAGTGAAGTGCCGAAAACCAGAGAAATGCGGCCCGGCAGATCGAACTCAAGCTCTCCCACTGCACTGGCAACAAGTTTATCCAGATCATCCGGAGGAATATAGATACTTCCGGAAAGCCACAGAGAAGGGAGCCACGAGACCGAGCTTGAAGCCCATGTGCTTAAAGATGTATAAGCTGTCAGTTTGTCTGTTCTCCCCTGATCCGTGCTCCATTTTGTGTTCACAAGACCTGCTCCTGTTTCCGGAGCAATCCATATCCACGACGCGGGCCAGCTTTTCCAGCCTGCGGCCAGATAAGAACTTACCTGCCACGGGCGTACTGTTATGGGCTGCCTGTCCCAACTGGAGCTGGCTCCCGCATACAGATGATCTGTAAGAAAATGTTCAGCGGAAAGAGAAGCCCAGGCGGTTTTGCGAATATCTTTTCCATCCTGAATCTCTGATCGGGCGCTGGCTTCAAAAACTACAGAACT
This sequence comes from Candidatus Fermentibacteraceae bacterium, assembly GCA_030592635.1. Classification (GTDB taxonomy): domain Bacteria; phylum Fermentibacterota; class Fermentibacteria; order Fermentibacterales; family JCC-6; genus Sabulitectum. Next base: position 4,991 of record JAUVIS010000047.1, read on the forward strand.
CCCCAGTCCGCCGTAATTCGCGGAAACGCTTCCGCCTCCGCCATAGTATTGCTCATCTGTGTTACCGCCTGTGGAAGAAAGATCTATCCATACATTCCATTTGAGAAGTTCTGCACTCCTCCTTTTAAACTCCGGATCATAATTCTCGCTGCTGATATACCGCAGTCTGTCCTCTGCGTATGAATAGCCCGGTTCGATCCTCAGGGCTTCCAGATACCGGTCAAGCGCCCCCTCGGGATTTCCCCGGTTTTCCTCTATCAGACCCAGGTAGCAGATTGCATAGACTGATGAAGGATTTCTTTCTACAACCTGAAGAAGAAGCTCCCCGGCTCTGGTGAGCTGATCATCGAAAAGGTACGCCTCTGCCAGTGAAGTGGTCAGAATTTCATTCCACGGGTAGGAGTCATAGGCAGTTGAGAGCAACTCAATAGCCTGCTTGATCATCTCAACTCCGTAATAGTAATCGGCAATACGCACAGCTACCTGATAATCATCAGTCTCCAGCCCGGCGGCAAGGCAGAAACACTGCCTGTGATCTTCGTGTCTTTCAAGAACTCCAAACAGTTCGCCCAGGCTGATAAGCTGCCACGGAGCATCGGGAGAAGATAAAAGTGCCCTTTGAGCAAAGTTCAGCGAAAGAGAAGAAAAATTACCGTCCCAGGCACTCCATCCTGCGGAAATCCACGCATCAGGCCATCGATCCAGCATTTCTTCCGTGAGAGAATCTGTTCTCTCTCCTTTGATCTCAAGGAGCAGTATCCCTTCAGCAGCAACCACTGCGGAATCACCGCTGAGAAGCAGGTACTGATCAAGAGACAACAGCGACTCGTCAGGTTCTCTTTTGATCCTCTGTACTCTGGCCAGATCAAGCCACATGGAAGAGTACTCCCTGTCAAGTTCCAGCGCCGCAAGAAAACAGTGTTCCGCGGAATCAATCAATGACTCAGCCACCGCCAGGCTTCCAAGTTCTCCCCATATCCAGGAATCATCATCATCCAGAACAAGAAGAGCCTCCCGGTACCATTCGGCGGCGGCATCTTTCTCTCCATCCCTGTTGAAAAGATCTCCCCTGCGCTGCCAGCCGTAAAGGTATTGCGGATCAATTGAAACACTGGTCTCATAAACCTCTGCGGCCCCGGTATACATTCCTCTGGTTTCAAGCACCCATCCAAGCTCACCGTACAGCCACGGTTCAGGGTCAAGTTCTATGCATCTTCGCAGAGCAGACTCGGCTCCCGGGAAGTTCTCTTCGGATTCATAGAGAAAGGCAAGTTCCTGCCATGCCCGCGAATGGTCCGGAGCCAGCAGGACTGTCCGCTCCAGCAGTTCTCTGGCATAAATCGGATCAGTGTCTATTCTAAGCTTTGCCAGCTGGTACAGAGACTGCCGGTTATCGGGGAAAAATTCCAGAGACCGCTGAAAAAAACTGTCTGCGAGATCGGGTCTGCCCTGATCCAGCAGACAGGATGCCAGCTGGCTCCATGCCCATCCGTATTCCGGATGTATCTGCAGCACATCCCTGTAAACCTTGATTGCCTCCCCGTTCCGTTTAATACTCTCAAAGAGGAGACCGAGATCCGTGTATACCTGGATTCGAGAGGGGTCGCGCTGAATAATTTCTCTGTAAACCGCGACAGCACCGCTTGTTTCTCCGTATTCTTCAAGAACCTGACCGTACTGGTAAAGAAGGGGAATACAGTCCGGCAGGCGCCGTAAACCCTCTTCCGAAGCAATCAGAGCATCACCAGCCCTGCCTTCGTCAATGAGTGCCATGGATAGAGTGAGCCACGCCGGACCGAATGAAGAGTCTGCCCCAAGTGAAGCGTTAGAGTAAATCACGGCTCCGGAGCTGTTTCCCATGGAGAGCAGCCAGTAGCCATACGCCTCGCTGAGAACAGGATCAGTACCGGCGGCAAGGTTGAAAGCGGTAGAGAACAGGCTGTCCATTCTGGCCGAGTCCTGTTCCATTCCAACAAATGCCAGAGCTGTCCATGTTCTGTAATCCGTACTGTCCAGAGCAACGGCATCCCCGGCAGTACTTACCGGATTCCCTGTGCCGCTTCCAAACTGCGAAATCGCTTTCACCGCCAGATCAACTGCTGAACTGCCGTATCCGGAGGATACCTGCTCCATGTTGTCCCAGTTCAACCGGGAGTACTCCTGATACCACTCCGCAGGCCAGACAGACAGCAATGTCAGTAGAAGGATCAACCTTTTTTCTCCTTGTCAATTACCGTTTCGATCTGCGCTACCCCTTTATCAGAGTTACGGCGAGGCCTGCAAGAGCAACAGTCCAGCAGTACCACGCAAAACCGGAGAGCTTTCCCTGTTTCACAAACTTAACAAGAAGAGACAAAGCACCGAACCCCACCACCGCCGATACAACGAAACCAATCATTATGTTACCAAACGGAATACTCCAGCTGGCAGAAGGAAGTTCCTTCACTGCCGCCCCCAGGATGGCCGGTATGGCCAGAAGAAACGAGAACCTGGCTGCTTCCTCTCTTGAAAGCCCTGTAAAAAGACCGGTACAGATAGTGGTTCCGGAGCGGGAAACGCCGGGCAGAATCGCAAGAGCCTGAGCCAGCCCGACAAGCAAACCCCTTTTGAAAGTAATTCCCGATTCCCCGGCGGAAGGAATTCTGCCGGAAAAGAAAAGAATTGCCCCTGTAAAGGCCAATGCTCCGGAAACAAAAAACATGCTGCTTCGAAGACTCTCAATGAAATCGCCGAACAGAAAACCGGCGATGGCCACAGGAATCGTTCCGGCCACAAGGGTAAGGCCAAGAGTCAGGCTCTTCCTTTCCCTGAGAATGATACCGCGAACCAGCGCGATAATATCCTTCCAGTAGAATACAAAAACGGCGACCAGGGTTCCCAGATGAAGAACAATATCAAAAGCCAGCCCGCCCTCTGGAACATCCAGCAGATTTGACGCCAGGGCAAGATGCCCTGAGCTTGAAACCGGCAGAAATTCAGTCAGACCCTGAACAACAGCCAGAATTGAGGCTTCGAGTGAATTCATTCTATAAACTCCCTGTGAAGTTCCCGCAGCGCCTCGTCCCTCTGCTCAAGAAGAACAAGAGCACTTATGGTGGCATGCGAGTCAACAGTCTGCAGGGCATTGACATCAACCCTTTCCAGAGCTTCACAGAACCTGGCCATAACTCCCAGCAGCCCGTGCATTCCCGCGCCTACTATGGAGATCTTCACGCACGGACCGGTGGTGGTATAATGAAGATTCATCGAGTCAATGAGTTTCCCAACCTCGCAGGTGGACTCCACAGGTACTGTGAACGCGGCAGAGCAGCTGAAAACACTGAACATATCCATGGAAATCCCGCTGTCTGCAATTTTTCTGAACAGTCCGGCAAAGAAAGAAGAGGGGTTTCCTGAACCGGTAACAGTAAACCCGGTAACAACATGACCTGCCGCAACGCCAACAATATATCTGGTATCCTCAAGTGGCTCCGTCGCTACACTGGTAACCACTTCGCCGGTACGGAAAGATCTGACCTTCAGGGCAAGGTCTGATGCCTGAGCAACCTCGGCGGCTCTGGGATGAACCACTCTGGCTCCCTGCCAGGCCATCTGCCTGAGGTCTTCTGCTGAAATTCTGCTTAACTCCCGTGCAAGCGGTACCTTCTCCGGATCAGCCGTGTAAACCGAATCAACTGCTTTATAAAGAAGAACCTCATCGGCATTCAGAGCAACGCCCAGAACCACTGCCGAGGTATCCGTCCCCCCTCTGCCCAGTGTGTTTAAATGACCCATCGGAGCTACGCCCTGAAACCCGGCGATAACCACAACACTGTGCCTGGAGAGCGATTCTTCAATTCTGGCAGTATCAACACTGACAATCCGTGCATTACCGGATACACCATCGGTGCGTATTCCCGCCTCCCAGCCGGTGAGAGCTTCAGCGCTGAGACCGTTATTCCGCAGAGTTGAAGCCATTACCAGCGCGCTGATAACCTCTCCGCAGATCATCAGCCTGTCCTTCTCCCGAATACTTGACCCGGTTGAAATCAGATCAAGAAGAGTATCTGTAGCATACGGGTCGCCGCTGCGTCCCATGGCAGAAACAACTACTACCAGTTTTTCCGCTTCCTCAAGAAGCGAACGGCAGTGATTCACTGCGGTATCCCGATTCTGTCTGTCAGCCAGACTGGTTCCGCCGAATTTTGCAACCAGCAGTTTCTTCCGCAAGGTTAACAAACTCCCTTCCTGTATCGCGCCATGTAAACAGTTTCCCGGCTCTCTCACGGGCACTGCCGGACATTTTCTCTCTCAGTGCTCCGTTGTCTATAAGCTCTTTCAAATACTTTGCGCAACTCTCAACATCCCCCGGAGCCATCAAATACCCGTTATCCCCATGGGTTACCAGTTCCGGAACTGCTCCGGCATCAACAGCTACCACAGGCAGTCCGGCCCACATGGCCTCAGCTACTGCAATTCCATACCCTTCCCAATGTGAAAGATTCGCAAGAATATGACTCTGATTATACATTGAATAAAGCTCCGCTGTGGAAAGATGGCCCATAAATGTTACCTTCTCTCCCAGTGAATCCGCTTCCTTTCGAACTGCTTCCGCGTAATTCCTGTCTACTGTATCATCTCCCGGAATGAACAGATGAAAATCTCTGTCTCCCAGCAGGGCGCATGCCTTTACCAGAGTAAGCTGATCCTTCCTCGGGCAGATTGTACCGACGGAAAGAATGCGTACTGGCGGCTGCTTCGTTTCTGAATCAGTCCGGAACCGATCAAAACCGGGCGGAATGACGCAAAGTCGGCTCTCCGGAATCCCCAGAGTAACTACATCAGCAGCGGTACTCAGGCTGTTCACCCATATCTTCTTCCCGCAGGAAAGGAACCACTTGACTGTCTTTTTTCTGAAACTGGATACACCTTCGCTTCTGTCATGCCACTCGAGGTGGTGAACCATGTACAGCACAGGACACCTCAGAACTGGAAGGATCAGCCTGAGGGGAGCCATGAAGCTGTAGCTCTTGCTGACCACCAGCAGATCAGGTTTGTTTCTCAGCACCCGGCTGAGAACATAAAATGACCCGCGAATCCGGGAACCCCGGAGCTTCTCCGGAATTGCGGTAAAGTGGATTACATCAGCTTCATGCCCCGCGCCGCGCAATGCGTTGACCATTTTGAAATTGAAGTGATACCCGCCCGTACTGTAATCTTTCAAACCCAGCATAACAAATGATATTCTCAAATTATCTCTTTCTGAAAACCTCCGCAATATCACAGGAGCAACACAAGAGTATAGCCAAGCATCGGATAAAAGTCACACTCCGCAACGAACCCGCGAAGAATTATGTTCGGGCAGAGATACACTTGGCACAGGGAGGGAATTTGTCGATGGACAGTGTCTGTATGGTGGTCAAGAACCGCCTTTCAAATGATGCCAGAGTAAAGAAGGAAATGACAGCTCTTTCCGAAGACGGATGGCAGGTGACTGTAATAGCAATGCCTGAGCCGGGTTTCCCCGGGGAAGAGAACATCAATGGCGTCCGTATACTGAGACCGCCGATATTCTCAAAGGCGAAAGTAAACCTCCGCGCTCAGGTTGTTCAAGCCTCTGATAATTCTGAGAGATCCCTCAAGGCCGGAGTCATCAGATATCTTAGAAGAAACAAACTCAGAAGATTCATTGCCGATCTCCAGCGGGATATCCCATGGGAAAAAAGACTCAGACAGACTGCCTGGCAGGTGAATGCCGATGTTTACCACGCGAATGACCTTGATACGCTGGAAATATGCGGCTCTGTCGCCGGGAAAAGAAACGCTAAACTCGTTTATGACAGCCACGAACTGTGGCTGGAATCATCCAGATACCTTATCGCTACCCACCCTGCCAACAGATTAAGACTGAAAAGAATTGAGCAGCGGTATGTTCCAAAGGCGGATGCGGTAATAGCAGTAACTCCCATGCGGGGTGAAAAGATGCGGCAGATGTACCCCTCAATGAAAAATCTTGAAATCGTGGAGAATGCACCGGAAAAACTGATTGAGCTTCCTCCCGCAGGCAGGCTGCGAACCATGATTAACGCGGCACCCGACACTGTGATTGCCCTTTACCAGGGGGTTATCTGCCCGGAAAGAGGTCTCGAAGAGCTGCTCTCCGCCGCGAAGCTCACCACAAACCCCTCTGTAAAATTCGTCATAATTGGCATGGACGCATGGAACGGAACTCTCCAGAAAACGGCAGAGGATATGGGGTTGGGAAGCAGGGTAGTTTTCCTTCCTCCGGTTCCTTCGGAAGAGCTTCCGGAAATTACAGTGGACGCTGATATGGGGTTTATTCTGTTCAGAAACACCTGCCTGAATCATTACTACTCCCTTCCCAACAAGCTTTATGAATACATGATGGTGGGAGTCCCGATAATATCGAGTGATTTTCCCGAGTTGAAAAGAGTTCTGAATGAGGTGGGAAGCGGTGTTACCGTTAATCCTGACTCTCCTGAATCTATTTCAAACGCCGTGGAAAAACTTGCGGGTGACCCTGTGATGCGAAAAAGGATGAAGGATAACGGCAGAGAGGCGGCACTGGACAGGTACAACTGGGAACCGCAGAGCGAACTTCTCCGGAGTTTGTACAGAAAGCTGAGGCAGACATGAAAAAACTTATTCTCCTGACTTATACTTTTCCTCCTCTTTCATCGGGCGGTACCCCGGTCGTAATGAACATGTGCAGATATCTTCCTGCCAGTGACTGGGAAGTGACTGTAGTGACTGTGGAGAAGCCGAGGGGAATGAAAACAGACCCCTCCCTTCTTGACGATCTTCCGGGAAATCTCAAGGTAATCAGAGTTCCGCATGGGAAAGCCGGTGCTGGAAAAGCCGCAACAGCAGAAAACTCACAGAAAAACCCTCTCATGAAAATGGTCAAGTTCGTTGCCCACAACTACATTCTGATACCGGACAGGGTAATTACCTGGAGAAAGCAGGTTCTTCCTGTACTGAAAAAGATCATAGCAGAGGAAAAACCCCATGCGATAATGTCATTCGGTCCGCATCATTCTCTGCACCTCATAGCCATCTCCGCCGCGAAAGAGACTGCTCTTCCGTTCATTCCATTTTTCGGTGACCTGTGGCTGGAAGACAGCTATGTGGAATGGCCCAGCCGACTCAACAGGCTGATGGAATCCCTTCTCGAAAGAAAAGTTGTCCGCAGGGCAAGGGGAATTGTCGCTACCACGGAGGCATCCACAGGCTACTTCATAGACAGGTACGAAAACATCTGTCCCCCTGTCCATGTTGCCGAGAACGCATACGACCCCCGCAGAATAAAAAGATCAGATTCACCTGTGCCTGATCCGGAACATCTTACCGCGGGATGGACGGGAAACTTTTTCGGCAACCACTCCCCTGGAGAACTGCTGGAGGGGCTTGAGATGTTCTTTGCAAGAAACCCCCAGTCAAAGCTCAGAATAAAAATGGCGGGTGCTATTGATTCCGCTTCTCTGAAAAGACTGAGCCGTGCGCCTTTGACGGATAAAGTAACGCACTGCGGTCATCTCAAATGGAATGAGGTACCCCTGTTTCAGAGAAACTGCGATATTCTCATAGGATATCTCAACCCCCGCAGAGGAGGCCATTTAAAAAACGCCAGTAAAACAGCCGAGTATCTTGTTTCCGGAAGAACCATTCTCGGCATTGTGCCCGAGGGATCAATGGCGGAAAGGATCAGGAACCCGGGCAGAGGATACACGGTTCATCCCGATGCGGAGCAGATAGCAGTCATGTTTGAGAACATGGAATACCAGTGGAAAACATCCGACCTTCGGGTACCTGTTGACTTCGCGAAAATCGAGGAAAAATTCTCCGCGGTAAATGTTATGAAAAAGATGGCCGATTTCCTGAACAGAATGGCAGCTCCATGAGGATATTGTATGTGCTCGGATTCCTTCCCCCCTATGTAACAAGAGAAATCGAGGCGATGGCAGCCCGTGGACACAGAATTTCCGTTCTTCTTCCTGAAAACCGGAAGAACAGTGAAACGGCTGATTTCTGGAACGGTATCTCCCGTGATCCGGAAAACAATTCTGTAACAATCCGGAGAAGCCTGAAATTCAAGTACCTTACCTGCCCTGTAAGACAGTTAGCGAGACCACTTTTCAAATCTTTACGATTCCCGGCAACTCTGATAAAATCACTGAAAGAGGGAGAGTTCAGGTACTTCATTATCGCTTCCAACGCGGTGGCTGATATGGATCCTTCCTGCAAACCGGATGTAATACACTCACACTTCGCCAAGGATCAGGCTCACATCGCGAGATTCATGGCATCCATCCTCAAAGTTCCGTATACAGTGACAACACACGCTACAGACATCTTTGTTCCCGTATGTAAAACAAGACTGCGCAGGGCTCTCAACGGAGCCTCCAGGGTTTTCACCATTTCAGAATACAATCTCAACCTCCTTATGGAATACGGATTGGCGCGAGAGAACATAGTTGTGTCACGACTGGGTCTGGACACTACAATGCTGCCTGAAAGAAAAAAACCTCCCTCCTCTCCTGTGGGGGTCTGCACCGCAAGCGGACTTGTTTCCAAAAAGGGAGTGCATGTACTTATTCAATCAATGCGATTGCTTCAGCAAAGGGGAATCGACTGCGGACTTACCGTAATCGGTTCCGACCCTGACGGAACGAAACTCAAAGAGTACAGGAAGAACACCGCAGATATTCCTGTTGACTTTGTCGGCGCGCTGAACTCAAAAGAAACGCTTGATGTTGTTTCAGCGGCCTCATTCTTTGTTCTTCCCTGCGTTGAAGCTGAGAATGGAGACAAAGATGGAATCCCCGTGGCTCTCATGGAAGCCATGGGCATGGGTGTACCATGTGTTTCCACGGATATTTCCGGCATTCCGGAATTGATCGAGAACGGAGTCAGCGGCATTCTTGTAACTCCCGAATCTCCGGAAGAACTTGCCGACGCAATGACTACTCTGCTCTGCCGGAAAGAACTGGCAGACCGTCTGGGCAGTGCCGGCAGAGAAAAGGTGCTTTCCAGTCACAATCCGGAGAAGCTGGCAGACATTCTTACAGAGAATCTTACCGGGAGTGTGTCCGAGAACAGAACCAGAGTTACTCCATAGCAGCGTCAGCGTACAGTTTCTTCATGCAATCGGGGCAGATTCCGTGGCTGAACTGAGTATCTGAATGCTCGGATATATACGATTCTATCTGCTTCCAGTACCCGGAATCATCACGGATTCTTTTACAGGATGAACAGATTGGAAGCAACCCGCTGAGGTGATTAATTTCGGCAAAGGCTTTTTTCAAATCTTCATTCGCCTTTGCCAGCTCAATGTTCC
>JAUVIS010000033.1 GCA_030592635.1 Candidatus Fermentibacteraceae bacterium
GGAGATTGTCTGGTACATCTGTTCGTCCAACAGGATTCACCATCAGATGTTCACGCCAGTAGTCTTCACCGGGAATGATGAAGTCTGCTTCAACTGAAATTCTGGTTCCATCTTGATCAAAGAAAAGATGCAGATCCTGTGCAAAGATCGACCGCATTCTGCAGTCAAGCCAGTAACGGTCTTCTTCGGGAATTGTTTCGTCTTCAAGGATTTCAGCTAACCACGGCATAGGGAAGCCTTCTGAAACGGCTGCTTCAAGGTCTTCGGTGGTTTCTGCCCTGAAAAGTTCAACCACATCGAAACCTTCTGCGGTGAACTCCTGTGATCTCAGATGGTTCACAATGTCCTGTGCGGTATCCATGATACCGGCTGCGTTCACAGATGCAACGACAACAAGTATTATTGCCATCTGCAGTATTCCTCGTCTTCTCATTCTTTCTGTTGAGTCATACATCCCTGTATCTCCATTCAGTGTTACGCATTAAACTTCTTTGATATCCCGATGTCTTAATGATATCAAATTACTTCCCGTCATGGAATTGCTGACATTGGCTTCCTTTCCAGCATTTATGCTTAATGAACTATAGGTTTGATGGTTCCAATTCTATTAGTGTGCATTTATTGTAGACATATCTTAGCAAGGGGGGGGGGGCAAGATGTCAATAGGAGAGAGAAGCGCAGATGAAATTGCGCAGAAGCAACCAACAACAGACAAAAGTGTTCCAACCCTCAAACTGATGGCCAGCCATTTCCCGTCGATTTACCCGGAGACAGGATTATTGAGTGGTAAGGCTGGTGTTGGTCTCCGGAGACTGCTTTCAGTATTATACCGTCCATGGCAACAATAGACGACAAGAAAATTATCTATACAATGCACAATGTCTCGAAGAGGCATGGAATGAAGTATGTCCTGAAGGACATATCTCTTTCCTATTTTTACGGTGCGAAAATTGGCGTTATCGGCTTGAACGGCTCGGGGAAATCAACTCTGCTGCGGATTCTCGCAGGTGAAGACACCGACATAATCGGTGATACCAGTTGTGCCGTCGGATTCACCATTGGATTTCTTAAGCAGGAGCCCTATCTTGAACCGGGTAAAACCGTTCGCCAGATCGTATCCGAAGGCGTTCAGAACACAGTTGATCTCCTGGCTGAGTATGAAAGTATCGGCATTGCATTCGGAGAGCCGGATGCAGATTATGAGTTGCTTGCAAACAGGCAGGCTGATCTGCAGGACAAGATAGAAGCCGCCGACGGCTGGAACCTGGATGCCCGGCTGGATCTGGCCATGGAAGCCCTGCGATGCCCCGCTGCCGATGAGGTTATTGATAATATCTCCGGTGGTGAGCGTCGCCGTGTTGCGCTGTGCCGGCTTCTGCTTCAGAAACCGGACATACTGCTTCTGGATGAACCCACCAACCATCTTGATGCGGAAACTGTGGCATGGCTGGAAAGGCATCTGCAGCAGTATAAGGGTACCGTCATAGCAGTTACCCACGATCGTTACTTCCTTGATAATGTCGCTGGCTGGATCCTTGAACTTGATCGGGGTGAAGGTATTCCCTGGAAGGGGAACTATTCCGGGTGGCTTGAACAGAAATCCAAAAGGCTTCAGCAGGAGGAAAAGGGAAACAGCCTCAGGGCAAAAACCCTTGAAAGAGAGCTGGAATGGGTGAGAATGAGCCCAAAAGGTCAGCATGCTAAGAGCAAATCCAGGATCAGCCGCTACGAGAAGCTGCTGGCAGAGGGGCAGAGAGAGAAGGTAAGAGAGGTCAGACTGGTTTTTCCTCCCGGACCCAGGCTCGGCTCGGTTGTTATTGAGGCAGAATCCCTGACGAAATCCTTCGGAGACAAATTGCTCTTCAGTGATCTTGATTTTTCCATACCTCCCGGAGCCGTAGTGGGCATCGTTGGACCCAACGGAGCGGGTAAAACAACCCTTTTCAAACTCATCACGGGCCTGGAAAAGCCGGATAGTGGTAAAATAAAAACAGGTGAAACTGTCAAACTGGCCTATGCTGATCAGATGCGCTCAGGGCTCGATCCCGACAAAACCATATGGGAACAGCTTTCAGACGGGCAGGAGACAATTAAGCTGGGGGAGACCAGGGAAGTCAACAGCAGAGCGTATTGCTCCTGGTTCAATTTTTCAGGGGGAGATCAACAGAAAAAGGTGGGCATTCTCTCCGGTGGCGAGCGGAACAGGTTGAACCTGGCTCTGATGCTGAAAGAAGGCTCGAATGTTCTTCTGCTGGACGAACCCACCAACGATCTGGATGTAAACACTCTACGCGCCCTGGAAGAGGGTCTTGACGAATTTGCCGGTTGCGCACTGGTGATCAGCCACGACCGCTGGTTCCTCGACCGGGTCTGTTCCCACCTCCTTGCTTTTGAAGACGGTGAGATAATCTGGTTTGACGGAAACTGGAGCGAGTATGCGGAATACCGCAGGAGTAAACTCGGCACTATTGCGGATCGTCCCCACAGGTATGTGTACAGAAAACTAGAGAGATAAGTATTCTTTCAGACAAACGGCCAGCCTCTCCAGCTCACAATAATTCATTGAAATCAAGTCTCTGGAAAAATACATCCGCGTCGTTCTGCCCCGGCTGGATTGCGGTGCCGATTACAAGGATATGGCTGGAATCGGTGACAGATACCCGGTACGCTCTCTGATCACCTTCTGCCGTGAGTTCCGTACCTACAATCCGGGTTCCATCATAATTGATGACTGCCAGTAGAACATTTGTTTCCACAACCCCGGGAGCTGTTTCCTCTCCAGTCCATCCAGCGAGAAGAAAGCTGCCGTTCGGCGCAACTGCTGCGGATGAGAATGATGAGTGATCGTTGTACCAGTCATTTCTCCTCCAGAGCTCGCTGCCCTGCGGATTCAGAAGTACGGTAAGTCCGGTGGTCTGCTCATTCCGGTATTCGCTGCCTGCGCGCAGAGTATTTCCGTTCTCCAGCTTGAGAAAAGTTTCGGTAACACCGCCGACATCATAGCAAGAAAGGGAAGGAAGAGTCTGTCGGTCAAGAATCTCCCCGGAGTAATTAATTGTGAGAACCCAGGAATCGATGTTGTCACTGGAGATTGAATACCCGAAACAGATGATGACGGAATCTGCTTCGGAAAAGGTTACTTTTACCAGATGATCGTCACCCGGATGCTCTATCTTCCGGCAGAAAGGCGAACTCAGCACATTGTCAGGAATATCCGCGTATGCGGAAAAAAGAGCAAGAAAAATCAAAAGAATAAAGGCCATATTACTCCGTTTCAATGTCCGCAATAACAATACCTGTTCAAATTCAATATGGCTGCTGCGGCTGAAATAGTTACACCGTAGAAAAGCACAGGTTTATCCAGATCAAGGAAGTCAGTGATGGTTCCATTAACAACGGTAGACCCGGTCGCGAGTATCAGATCACTCCATTTTATGGCATCCTGAGTCATCTCCGGGGGTTCAATGGAGATGCCGGAAACAACTGATCCGATATTGTCAGTGTCCTGATCGACAGCTCTGGCATTATACTGCGAAGCAATCAGTTCGAGGAACCTCGGCTGGTAGCCGACAAGAAGAATGTTGTTGTGTGATCCCAGAGCCTTCGGAAGACTGTCGGCACATTCCAGAGGTTCGGAATCTCTGCAGTGAATGGTTTTATCACAAAGCCCCAGGTGGCCGAAAACGGCATTCAGACCTGAAATAAAAACGGATCTCTTCCGGTTTGAATCCAGTGTCATCCGCAGAAGGTCATCAACAGGAAAATCCGCGGTCTCAAATTCGTCTGTAAAAGCCTGACCTTTTGCTCCTTTAAAAACAGCCTCTACCATGATTTCCCTGCCCTTTATGAGGGGGTAATCATCGTGCTCCGGGATTCCTATTGCCTCTTTGACAGAAAGCGCTTTGCACCTTACGCTGATATTCTGTCCGGAGAGGCTGTGCTTCCGTATTTTTTTTTCGAGGGCTTCCTTCAGTTTTTCATACAAGTTGGTATTTTCCAATCCTGTTTGTAATCAGCATGTCTCGCGCAATTCCTGTCAGAGTATACAACGCCTTATCATAAGTCTTGTCCATGAACATCGTAAGCCCGGTTGTTTCGGAAGAATATTTCATGCATACTTCACAGTAAATCACGGGAGGAATATTGTGCGCTCTCTTCTGCTGTATTTGTTTCTCAGTTCTGCCGGTGTTTCCGCTTACGCTGATTCCGGTATTCTTTCTCTGGAGGAAGAGCAGTATCTGCTGGATAACCCGGAGATTCTTTTTGTCAGCCAGACCAGCTATCCTCCCTTCGAGTTTATTGATGATAACGGGGAGCGTCAGGGCATGTGTCTTGAACTGGTCAGGTGGATGTCCACCGAATTTGGCTTTCAGGCGGCATTTACAGATATGACCTTTCAGGAGGCTCAGGAAGCCGTCCTGGAAGGGGAGGCGGATGTTCTCACGAGTTTTTTCTACAGCGAGGCCCGTGATCTGAATTTTGATTTTACCGAACCCATGTACGAGATTCCCGCCAGAGTCTATGTTCGACCGGAAACAACAGACATTCAGACACTTGCAGATCTTGCGGGAAAAAGGGTGTCTGTTCAGCGCGGCGATTACGCTGTTGATTTCCTTCGTGCGGAAGGAATTAACTGTATCTTTGTCCACGCGGACAACTTTTCCGATGCAATTTATCTGCTTCTGGATGGAGAAGTTGACGCTCTGGTGGGTGATGAGCAGATAGTAGAATTTCATCTGTTCAACCACCATTCACGGGAAGATATTGTGGCTGCGGGAGATACCCTCTACATCGGATTGAACTGCATGTCTGTCGCCGAGGGTGACAGCCTGCTCTGCTCAATAATCAACAAAGGTATTGAATATGCTCTGGAAAATGGCATCATTGAGGGCATAGCCACCAAGTGGCAGGGCAGCCCAATCACCCTTTCTGACAGAAACACATTCCGCTATCTGCCCCACCTGCTTGTCGCCCTGGGCTTGATATTAACCGCCGCGGTTCTGGTGTTTTTCTGGAATCTCCGGTTGAGGCATCTGGTAGAGCAGAGAACCAGATCCCTGAAAGAAAGCGAAAAACGGCTTGATCAGGCTTTGGATCAGGCCAATCTTGGATCGTGGGACAACAATATTTTGACCGGAGATGCAGTTAACAATAATCGCTACTCCCTGATGCTGGGGTACTCACCCGGCGAGGTGAACTTCTCATTTGCCGGCTGGTTGAATCAGGTACATCCTGATGACAGGATTTCTCTGGAACAATACATTAATGAATATCTGGTCAGCAACAGCGGGCGTTACGAGACTGAGTTCCGGATGAGAACGAAGAATGGGGACTGGGTCTGGATTCACTCCTGCGGTGGAGTAGTTCATCGGGACAGCAGCGGGAAGCCTGTAAGGTTAACAGGTATCCATCAGGATATAACCAGAAGAAAGCATTCAGAAAGTCTGGCCAGAAAGGCGATAGATGACTGGGAGAATACCTTTGATGCTCTGCCTGAGCTGATAGCCGTTCTTGATTCAGAGGGTGTTATTCTCAGGGTGAACAAGGCCCAGGCTCTTGCTCTGGGCATGACAAGAGAGGAGTGTGTCGGCAGGAAACTCTCTTCACTGATGTTTCCGGATGTTCTGTCCGGGGAGATCAAACCATTCTCTTCCCGGGAAATGTACATTGATAAACTTCAACGGTGCTTCGAGGTCAGCATGTCTGTTTCCGAGGATCCCGATGACGGATCAATTCGCGTGATTCATGTGGCAAGGGATATAAGCGAGAGGAAAGCTGCCGAAAGACAGCAGAGGGAGATGGAGGGCAGAGTTCAACATGCCCAGAAACTGGAGAGTCTTGGTGTTCTTGCGGGAGGAATTGCCCATGACTTCAACAATATTCTCATGGCTATCCGGGGATACACGGATCTTGCCATTTCTACAGTGAAAGAGGAAGGACAGACTTTAAAGTACCTGAAGGAGATAAACAAGTCAGTCGGAACTGCCAGTGAACTCAGTGGACAGATGCTTGCCTATTCAGGCAGAGGCAATTTTGTTGTGGAAACGGTCTGTATTAATGATATTATTGAAAAGATGAGGCCAATGATTCAAGTCTCAATTTCCAGAAAAGCTGAGCTTCAAATTCACACAGATGAATATCTGCCACCTGTTACGGTTGACAGTACACAGATGGAACAGGTGATTTTGAATCTGCTTACGAATGCTTCAGAGGCTATCGGCTCTTCCCGTGGAATTATTACGGTCACTACAGGTCTTGAAAAAACTCTGCCTCCCGGGAATACCGATTCCGGCGGGGAAGAACGACCCTACATTTTCATACAGGTTGATGATACAGGTTGCGGTATGTCCGCTGAGGTTCTTGAAAAGCTGTTTGAGCCGTTTTTCACTACAAAGTTTACAGGGCGGGGCCTCGGAATGGCAGTTGTTCACGGGATTGTAGAAGGACATCAGGGATTTGTTACAGTAACCAGTGAGCAGGGAGCAGGTTCATCCTTTAAAGTGTTTATTCCCGCGGCAGATAAAGCAAAGAATCAACTTTCATTGGAAACAGAGAGAAAATCTTCTCCTTCCAATGCAACTCCGGCTGGAATTCTTCTTGTTGATGATGAGGCGAACATAGTGTTTATAGGCAGACACCTTCTTCAAAAATACAACTATACTGTTCTTTCAGCCGGTAACGGCGAAGAGGCTTTACGGGTTTACGCGGAAAACAAAGATTCGATTCAGTGTGTAATTCTTGATCTGACCATGCCGGTAATGGATGGCGCTGAGTGTTTAAGAGAACTTAAGAAAATTGACCCGGCGGTGAAAGTGATTCTATCCAGCGGTTACAACCGGAAGGACGCGGAAAGCAGAATTCATTCAGATGATATCGCAGGGTATCTGAAGAAACCCTACGGTCTCAAGGCACTGCTTGCTGTGGTCAGGAGTGCGCTGGCAGCACAATAGTTATTCAAGAAGGTGTTCTCCCTCTTCGATCATGTCAAAGAGCCCTATCGTACCCACGAATGTATCTCCATCTTCAAATCTGGGGATTCCGCTGACGGTAACCATGATTTTTTCTGAGTCAGATCTGATCAGGGTAATCTGGTAAGAACTTCGGTCACCCATACTGCGCATTTCCCTGACACTGGCAGTGCGACCCTCGTCTTTTGAAGAGATGAAAGAAGCCAGTTTCATGCCCTTCAGCTGATCCGCCGGAATTCCAATAATATTGGAAAAGGCTTCGTTGGCAAACAGTATTTTATCGGTGGGATCGCACATGATAACTCCCTGCTGAAGATTATCAACTACTGTGTTGTACAGGGATTCAATTCTCTTGCGATTCTGCTCTGTCCGGTATCGGTCTATGGCCATGGAAATGCTTTCGGAGAGGCCCGCTAAAAGGGCAAGATCAGTTTTGGAAAAAACATTTTTCATTGAGTAGCTTTGAACTGCCAGCACTCCCCATATTCCCTCGGATCCTCTGAGAGGAGCACCCATCCATTGTTCACTGGGTATTCCGATCATTTTCACTCGACCCTCTGCCACCAGTTTTTCGTGTGCCCGCTGATCTACAAGAAGAGGCTGGCCTGTTGTTCTGACATAATCAGTGAGGCTTCCCTTCATGGATTCCGAACCGGTAAAGGCTTCAATACCGTCTTCAGCATCAACAGAATAGGGGAAATTGTATGAATCTGAGAGCTGATTGTAGAAAGCGAAGTAGAGGTTGGGAGTGTGTATTACACGGGAAAGTTGACTATGAATAAATTCAAGCAGCTTTTTCAGGGATTCTGTACTGACAGTTTCCTCGGCGATGGAGTGAAGAACTGCATAAATGGACTCTGCCCTCTGCCTGACCGCAACTTCCTTCAGCAGAAGATCATTCCCTCTCTTCAACTCGGCAGTTTTTGAATCAATTATGCTGTGAAGCTTGTTCTGGAGTTGTTTGAGTTCTTCTTCGGCCCGCTTTCTTTCATCAACATCAATCACAACAACCTCAATATAAATGACATTGCCGTCCTGGTCCTGCTGGCATGTTGCAGTCAGAGAAACCCAGAAAAGGGAGCCGTTCCTGTGTCGCCATCGGGTTTCAAATCCATTTACCAGTTTATTTTTTCTCAGTTTTTTTAGAAGTTCATCCCGGTCAGCAACATTACTCCATATAGAGGAAAGCTTCACATTGTACAGCTGGTGCTCGTTGTCATATCCAAGCATGGATACAAGGCCGGCATTTACATAAAGAACGCTGCCGGCGGCAGCAGATTTGAAAACGCCTACCGGAGAATTTCTGTCAAGTTTTTCCAGACTGTCCGAGCGGTTAACCAGCACCTTCTGAACAAAAAGGAACTCTGTTACATCCTTGAAGGAGCAGATATATTTCTTGTTTTCCCCTTCGCCGAGAGCAATCAGCCTGACTTTGAATTCCCATCGGTTGCCGTCAGAATTGTAAGCTACACTGCACGCGCCAACTCCGTGTTCCATTTCCACATACATCATCATTTGAGAGAGGAAATCTTCACCGCTTACCATTTGTGCCAGAAGGTCCGGAAGAGAGCAGTCCCCGCAGGAACTGAAGAATTCGTTGAAAGCCCGGTTGCTCTCCAGGTAATTCAACTGATGGTCATAAACCGCTATGCCTGTATCATCGTACTCTCTGGCAAATACTTCGAAAGGGTTCTGCATGCTGTTTGTTCCTCCCCTCCATAATGTACCAATGAGGCGGTGAAGAAGGAACCCCCTGTAGTGCGAGGCTACAGGGGGTTTAATGCATGTCCGGCTACTTGTTGTTTTTCAGAGAGATTTTTTTAGCAATACGCTTACCCATAACAACATAGATACATGGCTCCACTATCAGAGTCAGGATTGTTGCAGCGGCAAGTCCGAAGATTACAGTTACTGCCATGGGAGCCCAGGTTTCAGCTCCCTCTCCTATGCCAAGAGCAAGAGGCAGCATGGCCAGCATGGTTGTGAGCGCTGTCATCAGGATAGGCCGAAGCCTGGTGGTGGCAGCTTCAACAACCGCGTCTTCAAGGCTGGTTCTTTTCCGGTGAAGTACCTGGTTGGCATAGTCAATCATAACTATGCCGTTGTTAACCACAATTCCGCCCAGCATGAGAACTCCGATAAGAGACATCACAGAGAGGGGGGTTCCGGTTATGTAAAGACCGGCCACTACTCCGATGATAGCCATGGGAACAGTGAAAATGATGATGAAAGGTTCAAGCAGAGATTCGAACTGACTGGCCATGACCATGTAAACCAGAAGCGCGGCAACAATGATTGCTATACCGAGATAGAGGAAAGTCTCTTTCTGATCTTTCATCTCTCCGCCGAATTCAATTCTCAGATTGTAGTCATTGTTCTCTTCCACAACCCTCTGCACATCCGCTGCTACATCATCCAGGCTTCTTCCCGACACATCACAGGTTATCGTAACGCATCTCTGCTGGTTTGTGCGGCGAATGCTTGTAGAAATGAGTCTTTCCTCAAAGTTTCCGAAGTTTGCAGCGGGGGATCCGAATACCGACAGATAATTCAGATCTTCCCGCGAGTCCCTCATGAATTCCGGGTATTTCACTACAACATTGAACTCATTACCGCCTTCTCTGAAAATTGTGGCGGGGGAATTTCCGAATGCGTTGCTGATTTCTCCGGCGACACCGGCAGGATGCATACCTCTAAGGGCGAGCATGGTGTAATTCTGTCTGAAGGTAAGTTCCGGGATCATGTTATCCATTGTGGTTTTTGGTTCCCGGACGCCTTCAACGGTTGAGATTGCCTCCCGGATTCTTTCACTTTCGGAAGAAAGGATTTCAAGATCATCTCCAAACACCTTTACCTCAATTGCGCTACCGCCCAGAAAGTTACCGCCTGAGATGTCGTATTCAAATCCTGCTGTGTTGTCCAGAAGTTCACGGATACGCTCTTCGTATTCCTCCTGCCCTGTTCTTCTCTGTGTTACCGGGACAAGCCTCAGCATCAGCTCAACTGAGTAGCTTCCCTTATCTCCTCCGAAAATGGCATCCATACCACCAGCGGTGCCCACTTGAGAGTAGAGAGTTATGAGGTCGCCTTCCTCGAAAAGGGCGGCAATGCTGTTCTCAAGGGACTCTGCCATGGCGCTCGTTGTCTCCAGGTCAGTTCCTATCGCCGCGTCAAGATCTATCCGGATCATTCCGTCGTCATTTGCCGGAAGGAATTCAGTTTTTATGACCGGAATCAGAGCAAGGCTGGCGAGAAAGATCGCTGCTGTTATTATCAGAGTGGCTTTTTTTCTTTCAACCATTTTTACCGCAAGAGTGTTATATCTCTTCTCAAGATGTTCAAACCAGTTCTTTATTCTGTATCCCGGAGAACCTTTTTTGTGCTGAGGAACCAGCTTATCGGCAAAAGAACTGAGCAGCGGTACAAGACTCAGGGCAACGAAAAGGGAAACAACAAGGCTGAAAACAATGGTTAAAACCATCTCTTTGAACATCTGACCCGCCAGACCGGGAACAAAGAGAATTGGCACGAAAACCGCCAGAGTGGTCAGGGTTGAGGCGGTAATAGCCATTCCAACTTCCTGTGAACCGCTTATGGACGAGTCAATGGCAGAGTCTTTCATGCCTCTGTGTCGATAGATATTCTCCAGCACAACGATAGAGTTATCCACCAGCATTCCAACAGCGAGAGCCAGGCCGGCCAGAGAGATCATGTTCAGGTCTACATCAAAGAAGTGCATTACGGCAAATGTAACAACTATTGAGATAGGAATAGCTGAACCCGCGATAGCAGCTCCCCGGGGAGATTGAAGAAAGAAAAGAAGAACAAGAAAAGCAAGGATAGTTGCGGTAACAGCTGTAGTTGCCAGATTGCCTATTGACTGTGTGATGAAAGTTGACTGGTCGTACATCACATAGGGAACCACCTGTCCTCTATATTCCTCCGCGATTCTGTCAAGTTCCTCCTGAACTGCACGACAGACATTAACAGTGTTGGCGTCACTGCGACGCTGGATAAAGACGAAGAGGGAAGGAGTCTGGTTCATCCTTATCAATTCATAGACTTCTGCCTCTCCATCAATTACGGTGGCTACATCGCGCAAAAGGATCGGGCCGTTCTGATTGTTTCCTACAACAAGTTGCTCAAGATCCGAGAGGGAGGTTACGCTGGCTTCAACTCTGATGTTTATCCGTTCTCCCCCGGAATCAAGATTACCGGCCGGTTTGTCGTTTCTTACCCTGGCCAGTGCGCTGACCACCTGAGAGATACAGAGCCCCGAACTCTCCAGCTTCGCGGGATCAACCTCCACCTGAATTTCCCGGACAAGACCTCCGGCGACATTTACGGAACCTACGCCTTCCTGGCGGGCCAGTCTGGGTTCTATCTCATCTTCAATAAGTTCTCTCAGCGCGAAATCATCGAGAACCGGGCTGGACAGCCCGATAAACAAAACAGGTTGCATTGAGGGATCCAGCGCCAGCACCATGGGGTCAGAGGTGTCTTCGGGCAGAGCGCTTCCATAAAGGTCAAGCTGCCGTCTGATGTCCGTTTCAGCCCGCTCAAGGCTGTGCCCCCACTGAAATTCTGCCATGATCACGCTGGAACCGTTCGAGGAAATAGAGCTGACTTCCTTCACATTTTCTACTCTGGAGACAGCCTCCTCCAGATATTTTGTAACCAGATTTTCCATTTCTTCGGGGCCTGCCCCCTGCAAGGTGCTGGCTACGATGACCATGGGAAATTCCAGTTTTGGAAACAGATCAATTCCAAGTTTGGATAGTCCGAAAAAGCCTACTCCAATAATGAAGATGAAGACCATCATGAATGTGATTCGTCTTCTTACTGACAAACTGGACAGGCTCATTAGTGCACCACCTCCACTGATCCATCCTGAATAACGCTGTTTTGTCCAAGAACAATAACACGGTCGCCCGGTTCAACTCCCGAGAGAATCTGCACATTTCCACGACTTATCAGACCTGTGGTGATTTCTCTGAGAACCGCTCTGTCGTTTACCACAACAGCGACCTGATAACCGTTTCTTGTTCTTCTGAGAACATTTACCGGCAGAACCATTGCGTCGGTGATGGATTCAGTAATAATGGAAACGCGACCGGAAAGACCGGGACGCAGCTGGTTTTCCGGGTCATCAAAGTGAACTTCAGCAGAGACCTGTCCGCTGACAGGATCCACCGCAGGCGACACCGCTGTGACAACACCGGGTATTGATTGCTGATTGATTGCGGAAACTGTAACATAGGCTGCCTGACCCACCTCAAGCCGGAAAATATCTGATTCGGGCAGCAGAACCCTTGCCACCACTCCGTCGTTTCCCGTTATGGAAAGGAGGGGAGTTGAGCCACTCATGTTTCCTGCTCTGGCCCAGACACGGCCCACTCTTCCCGCGAAAGGAGCTGCTATCCAGGCATTGTCTCTTGTGGTTCGGGCCTGTGTATATCCTGCGTAAGCCTGACTGAGGCTGGCTTCAGCAGACTCAAGAGCTACTTCCGCACCGTCAATATCCTGTGAACTCAGAGCTCCAGCCTCAAAGAGTGTCTGCATTCTTTCATAGTTGGCTCTCGCATTTTCCGCGTTTGCCCTGGCTGCGCTTACGGAAGCCAGAGCGGCAGATGTTCCGGCATTTACCTGCTGATCCGTATCCATTCTTACGAGTCTGACCCCGGCCTCAATTTCATCACCCTCGGCAACAAGAACTTCTTCAACAGTTCCAGGAATGGAGGCAAAAATCAGAGCTTCCTGAGCACCTTCAAGTCTGGTGTTGGCATAAACTTCAGCTGAGATTGTGGAAGGTTCCATAGTCTGTATCCTGACTCTGACAACCCTTTCTTCCCCTTCGTCTTCCCCGGATCCGCATGCGGCCGCCAGCAGCGCAAGCAGTGAAATCATTAATGTCAACCTTTTCATCAGTTCATCTCCTCAGGGTCAATGCTAAGAATGCCAAGGGCTCTGGCGAGACCCGCTTCAGCTGTTTTCAGAGAAAAGAGCGCTGAAGCATAGTTTGTGCGGGCCTGTGTAAGCGCCAGGAATGCGCTGTCCATATCCAGTCGTGTAATAATTCCCGCTTCATACGAAACTCTTGCTATTTCAGAGCCCTCAACTGCCTGCTCTACTGTGGATTCTGCAGCCTGAACGGTTTCTCTGGCCTGATGCAGAGAGTTCCAGGCAGCGTTGAGCTGCAGCGAAGCATAGTTTTCCATATCATCAGCTCTTGCGTAAGAAGCAAGTCTGTCGGCCCTTGCGGATTGGTAGCTGCTGAAGTCATTGATGCCGTTGAAAATGGGAATCTGCAGCGATGCAGAAGTGCTCCAGCTTCTGGAGTAGTCATCTCCGTTGATTTTTCCGATATCATCTACACCAGCCTGAAAACCGTAGCTGGTCTGAAAAACGAGTTGGGGGGCAAAGCTGGCGGCAGAAAGATTAACACTGGCATCTCCCAGTTTCCTCATCTCCTCTGCCGTGGCAAGAACAGTACTGCTTTCCGCCATGATCTTCTGAGCTTCTTCAAGGGTTTCGGGCAGAACCACGGGGAAAGGATCTGTGAGTTCTCCTTCAATTGCAGCCGGGTGACCCTGATCAAATCCCAGACTGACAGAGAAAGCCGCTCTTGCGTTTTCTGCTCCGGTAACTGCGGCAATTGAGTCAGGTCTGCGGTTTTCGTAGGCAACTTGACTCTGAAGCAGCTCAAACCTGCTTATGGTGCCGGCGCTGAATCTCTGCTCCGCAAGAATGAATCCTTCACGGGCTATGTTCATTGCTTCTGATGTTACATCAGACATCATCTCTGACATGAGAACCCCGTAGAAGGAAAGAATAACATCCGCAACCGCATCCTGCTCCGTCTCCAGCAGGGATATTTCAGAGAGACTGAGTACTCTGGAGGACATGGAAGCCCCGGCGGGTCCCTGGAGAATGACGGGCAGAGTAGCGGTAATACCGTACATGGAAGCCCATTCAGTTCCCACTGGAATTGTCCCCATCCCGGGAATCGTCATTTCCTGAATATCGTGACTTTTCTGATATGAAAGAGAAAAATCCACCTGAGGCAGATACCAGGCGTGAGCGGCATTTCTGCTCCACCTGCTGCTTTCCACTTCACTTCCAGCCGCAGCTACATCCCCCCGCTGCTCCATGGCCGTTCGTATTGCTTCGTTCAGGGTAAAAGCGGATACCTGCGTTGACAGAAGCAGAGCAGGTATCACTATGATTATAAGTTTTTTCATTTTCAGTACCTCTTTCCCGTTCCTATTCCGTCAAAAACCAGCCGAATAAGCATTTCCGCAAAGTCGGCGGGATCTACGGTTTTGAAAAATTCTTTTCCATGAATTCGCAGTGCTCCGTCCAGAAGTGAATTTGTCATAGCCATAATCAGATGCAGATCGGCATCTTCTCTGATTTCGCCCTTGCTGATTGCACTGTCGAAAACCGGTTGAAGTCTGTTGAACATCGCTACAATTCTGGAGCGGGACTCGGTTCCCCCGATGGTTTTGCTGGTCGCCATAATCCTTACGGCGTTGGAGAGTTCCGGGTGCTGTGTCACAAGGTCAATTCTTCCTCTTATAATTCTGACAAGAACCTCTCTGAAAGGGATGTCCGGCCTAATGCAGTCCGCAAGTATTTTCTGAAGGGCATCTTCGATGTGGAGAACAAGATGCTTGTAAAAGCCGACCTTGCTGCCGAAGTAGTAGTAGATCATGGGTTTTGTCACGCCAGCTTTTGCGGCGACTTCATCCATTGAAATTTGATCAGGGGGCTTCTGCACGAGCAGCAGCAGACCTGCACGCAGCAGTTGATCTCTGTTGTCTGGTTTCTTTGGCATTTCTCCTGCTTTCTGTTTCTTACTTACGGGTAAGTAAAACATATTGAGAAAATAGAAATCGTCAAGAGCTGTCGGTTTATTGATTTTCCAGAGATAAGCATATTTTTTGGGAACTTCCAAGTCCCTTTCGTGTTTACCTGAATGTTGTTAGATTCGTAGTCCGATTGTCGGTGTGTTTTCCCCGAACTAAAAAATCGTTTTTTAAGAAAGGTTCAATATGACACTGTTTCTACAGGTTGCTACGGTTCTGATGTCTGTTCAGGCAGCAGACATAGCGTTTACCCTTGACCCCGCTGCTGTTGAGTTTACCATATTTCGCGGAGAAGAGGTTGTTTATATCCCCGGAGGAGCTTCTCCCTTCGAAGACGGGGAGCCGGGCCTTCCTGGAATGGGCTACTCAATGGTAATTCCCCAGGGAACATATCTTGAGAGTGTTCAGATTGAGGTGCTGTCAAAAGTGGACATTCCGGGAATCCACAACATTGCTCCTGTTCTTTCGGTTCCACTGAACCAGCCAGTTCCGGCGGTTATCCCCCATTCAAGCAGTTATTCAAGGGGCATGTTTCCATCTGTCGCTGTCCACGACATTAACACAGGCAACAAGACCGGATTCAGGATAGCCTCTTTCAATTATGTTCCCTTTATGTGGGATCCTTCCACGGGAATTCTTTCAGTGGTAACCAGTGCAGTTCTTACACCGGTAACCGCCGCCGCAGATGTACCTCGGCAAACTCTTTCCGACAATCAGGTAAGAACTGCCATTTCCGCTCTTGAGTCTGTTGTACGGAATCCTGAGATGCTTGAGGCTTATGCGCCCGAGGTAACAGGCGGCGTTGACGGCGCCCCGTGGGTTCTCATCGCCGATGAATCATATCTGTCAACTCTTCAGGTACTTGTTGACCACAGGGCAACTACTCACGGCTCCGCCTTCAAATCCACCCAGTGGATTTATGATAACTACACCGGTCGCGATACTCAGGAGCAGATAAGGAACTACCTGATTGATGCCTACGAGAATCAGGGTCTCGTTTATGCTCTTATCGTTGGAGATTTCGGGGAAACTACAAGAGTTTCCGGACTCAAGATAGGAAGCAATACTCTGAACGCAGTCTCCGACCTCTATTTCAGTGATCTTGACGGCACATGGGATGGAGACGGTGATAGTATCTTCGGAGAGCTCAATGACGGGCTTGACTACTATTCAGACATCTATGTGGGCAGATACAGTACTGATGTTACTTCACGCCTTACCGTTATGGTAAACAGAACAGTAGCCTATGAGACCACGGCACCTGCCGGTGACTGGCAGACCACGGCACTTCTGGCCGGCGCTTTTCTCTGGCCGCCATACTCCGCCGCCAGGGTCTGTGATTCTATCTCCGTGAGAATCCCCTCCTCCTGGACGGAACACAAACTCTACGAGACAACTCCTTCACATCCCACCAACATGATTGACCTTTACAACGATGGTGTATCTTACAGCAGCCCCAACGGACACGGCTTCCAGCCCGGTATCTACTGGTACTACAACCCTCCCACGGACATTATCTCATCCGGTAATTACACGGATCTTACCAACAATGACATACCAACGGTATTTCACTCTATTGCCTGCCTTGCCGGCAATATTGAGAACATTGCATCTATTGCTGAAAGACTCATGTTTGCGCCAGATGGCGGTGCTGTTGCAGTGATGTTCAACTCAGACAACGGATGGGGCGCTCCTCCCAATTTCGGAGCCAGCGAGTGGCTTGAACTGTATTTTGCGGAAGTTCTTTTCGTTGGAGAGCAGAATGAGATCGGAGTTACCCATGCAATCTCCAAAGATGAATTCAAAGCAAATGTGAGCATTTCCATGCAGACATGGGTCATTCAGGAGAATAACCTTCTTGGTGACCCCGCGCTCATGTTTATCGCCGGTCAGATGGGCATTGAAGAGGAAGAAGGCAGCCCGTCGATGGAGTTGCCCATGATCTCCGCCCCCAGTCCCAATCCTGTAAGAGGCACATGTGCCGTGAACTTCACAATGCCAGCCACAGGTACCGCGACAGTAGCAGTTTACGATCTTTCCGGAAGAATTGCCGCAACTGTTCATCAGGGACTTCTCAGTGAAGGACAGGGAAGCCTCAACTTTGATGCATCCGCACTTCCGTCAGGATGCTACAGTGTTGTTATCAATTCAGAGGCGGGCTCTGCTTCAACACAAATGCTTGTTCTGCGTTAAAGGGTCATAAAGAACTGAAGAAAAGGCCACCCGGTTTTCCGGGTGGCCTTTTTAGAATCCGTTTGTGCTCGTCTTTTCGGGGGGATCTATTTCTGTTCGTTCCACTTCCGGTCTGATCATCTCTTCAATGTAAAATCCGGAGGGGAGACCGAATCCTCTGGAGGAAAGAGCGGTGTACCTCTTCTCTTTCCTTGAGGGATTGCAGAGTATATAGAACGAAACACCTTCCCGCTCCGCAGCAAGAATAGCAGCTTCCGTTATTTCTGGAAGATCAGCAAAATACATTAAATACTCCTCCTCTCCCGGGAATATAAAAAGGGAAGGCCCGTGAAGCCTTCCCTGATTTGCAGCAGCAGTTGCTACCGATGGGGGTGTACGCCCATGTTTGCACCGGGGTGACCCGTGTTGCCGCGATCGCCCATTCTCATTTCCGTGGAGCCGGGATCAAATTGTGCCAGAGCGGCAAGCTGTTCGGAAGTAAGAACACCGTGAATGTCAACGAGAGCCTGAGCTATGATTCCGTTCATTTCTTCCATAGTATCAAGTCTTGTGTTAAGAAGAGCCTCAACCTGGGAAACGGTAACAGTTGAGGACGAGAACAACTCAAGAAATTTCTCTCTCTGGTTGCCTGCCTCTTCGGTTCCCCTCAAGCTCTCCATTGAGTGCCTGGTTTCCTCCATAATGTCGGCAATGGCTTCCCTCTGGTCATCCGTCAGATTCAGCATTCTCAGCATGGGCAGCATTCTCTGAAAGAAATCACCGCCTTCTCCGCCAGGTCTCTGCTGATCCATTCCTCCGCGATCCATTGGCCTTCCGGACATTCCTCCAGGCTGCGCGATCGCCGTTCCCGCAAGCAGCAGTACTGCCGTGAGAGCTGCTATGGTCATTGTTCTTCTTTTCATTTCAGTCTCCTTTCGTGGTGGTTTCTTCCTGGTACAAATGTATAATGACCGTTGACTGACTCGGGAAAGTTAATACTGTGTAACGGATTGTAAC
>JAUVIS010000039.1 GCA_030592635.1 Candidatus Fermentibacteraceae bacterium
AGAGCGGCAGGCAAAGATCAACCGTGCGGAAGGTGGTCGCCAGGAGATGATCTCCATGTCCGAGGGTGAAAAAATGAAGCGGATAAATGAAGCTGAAGGTCGTGCTCTGGAGATAGAGCGAGTGGCCCAGGCAACCGCTCTGGGAATCCGCGAGATTGCCGCATCAATAAAAGAACCCGGTGGAGAAGAAGCAGTATCTCTGCGTATCGCCGAGCAGTGGATCGGGGAATTCGGCAAACTTGCCAAAACCAACAACACCATGATAATTCCCACGGATATGGCCGATATCAGTGGAACTGTCGCGGCACTTTCGAAGGTAATGAAAAACAGCTGATCAACATCCGGAGGATAAATAATGGCCGATGACAGAACCGCACCGTTTTCCACAGGTGGATTTTTTCTTGTTCAACTGGCTCTGATGATTCCTTTCGTCAACATAATTCTGCTTCTGGTGTTTGCCTTTTCGGGATCCATGAATGTGAATCTCCAGAACTACAGCAAGGCAATACTTATCTGGATGCTGGTGGGACTCGGAATTACCTTGATTATTGGTGTTCTTGGTGCAATTGCCGCCGGCGGAATGGGCGTATGGCTCGAGAACATGAGCAGTCAGTACCAGATTACGAAGTAGATCTCAGTCTTCTGAGGCCCCGGCGGGTAACATTTTCGCCGGGGCTTTCATATGGTCTGTCTGCTGCCGGTCAGCCCCAGCTCTGTTCTGTTCTGAGGCAGCGGAATGCCAGTCCTCGAGTCGGCAGGTTTCCTCTGCCGAACTCTGAGCTTCTGCCGGGTTGAGGTCAAGAAAATCTCCGGCGTGTACATCCATTGGATCCGGGGCACCAAAAAGAACGACTGCGACCATAAGAATCATAGGTTATTCCTTCCCGAGAAATGAAAACTTTCCCGCGAGTGGATTCTGTGAAAAATATCCCCGCAGGTCAATTGCTTTTTGGTGTCTGATAGGGAAATAGAAGTTTTCAACAAAGTAATCCACAAGAAAAGCCCGCCGGAATGGAGGGATTAGCAATATTTTTTTATTATGTATTCATATCTGCACAAAATGCTGCGAGATAATAAGATAAAAAATACCGACTGTTGTAGTAGCCTATGAGAGAGGGACGATAGTCGATTTATTGGGCATGTGGCATGTAAAATATATAGAGAGGGGTGTGCAAAACATTGACAGATTGCTACTTCAGCATTTCACTGGCAGATTTAACTGCTGAATAAGCATCTTTAGCATAGAATGCACCTATTTGAGCCGCGAACTCTTTGGTCACAACTGCTCCACCTATCAACACGGGAATCCGGAGGTTATTCTGCCCGAGAAGAAGAATAACTTCTTCCATTCTGGATGCTGTTGTGCTCATTAATGCGGAAAGAGCTACCGCGTCAGCGTTATGTTTTTTTGCGGCCTCAAGTATGGCTTCAGAAGCAATGTCCTTGCCCAGATCAATTACCCTGAACCCGGCATTGGAAAGAAAGAGAGAAACAAGGTTCTTGCCGATGTCGTGAATGTCTCCGCGCACTGTTGCGAGGACGATGGTTCCTTTGTTTTTTTCCCTGTTTGATTCCATGCGGGGTTTCAGAATTTCCATCAGGGCTTTGGCTGCCTCAGCTCCGGCGATAAGGTGAGGGAGGAACAGTTTCTTTCTGGAGTAAAGACTTCCAAGTTTATCCATTGCAGGGGCGAGACAATCTTCCACAATGCTCGCTGCATTTGTTCCCGAGTCGAGAAGAAGAGATGCTGTAAGTTCTGCTCCGGCTGTGTCACCCTTCAGAAGAGCCTTCCGAAGCAGAGAATCATTGCCCGGTGTTTCAGTCAGCTCATCATCAGGGATTTCAATATCGGCCGGATCCACTCTGCCGCAGAGAGCAGCGGCTCCCGCCGTTATCGTTGCGGTTACAGGATCCAGAACATTGACGATCCCGGCATCCAGCCCTTCCATGGACAGGGCAGCGAGAAAAGCTGCGTTAATGCCTGCTCTGTGCGGAAGCCCGTGTGAGACATTTGAAACTCCTGCTATTGTCAGAATTCCTTTCTTCTTGAACAGTCTGAGAGTTTCAATGGTATCCCCGGGGTCAGCTCCTGTAGCAAGAGTTTTTACAATTGGATCAGCAAACACCCGGCTGCGGGGGAATCCGTGTCTTTCCAGAATTGAAATTCCCTTTTCTACGACAGCAAGCCGTTCTTCCGGGGTCTCAGCCAGTCCATTTTCATCTATTGGCAGCAGAACCGCGTATCCTCCGTGACGCAGAAGGATTCCCACTCGTTCTTCAATGTGCTTTTCAGTGGCTAAGAGTGAATTCAGCAGACCAATGCCGCCGATCTGAATGAAAGCAGCCTCAATGTTCCCGGGAGATGAGAGATCAACTGACAGAGGAGCTCCGGTGCAGAGACCGGAGAATGTTCTTGTAAGAAGACCTTCGGGAACAAGCCTTTCAAGCCCCAGATTGATGTCCAGCAGATCCGCTTTCTCCTGTGCTCTGGCCATGGAGATGACATGAGCATGATCTCCCCGCCTTATGGCCTTCTTCAACTCTTTCCTGCCGGTGGGGTTTACGGATTCTCCCACCATCAGCATAGCGCCGCCAATGGGAACCACAGAGTCCACAGAGGTGAATGCGGCAAGTGTTTCCCTCTCCACCTTCTCAGAGGATCGAATACCCACTGCCCGTCTCAGCGCTGTGATGTGTTTCGGAGTTGTGCCGCAGCATCCGCCGATAATTGATGCTCCCGCCCAGGCCATTTCCTCGGTGGCGGCAGCAAACTGATCCGGAGACATTTCATAGTTGCCTGAGCTGTTCGGCAGACCCGCATTGGGTTCCACTGTAATAAACCTGTTTGAAAATCTCGTCATTTCACTGATAACAGGCAGCAGACCTTCAGGGCCGGTAGAACAGTTGGCTCCCGCGGCATCAACGGCAAGCTGATTACAAAGCAGGGCAAGTGCTGTTGGAGAAGTTCCCGCACCGCTTCTTCCGTTATCCGAGAATGTGAGGTGAGCGCTGATGAATCCGTCAGGGCTTGCATCCCGCGTGGCCAGGATAGCGGCTTTCAACTCGCGGGGATCTGTAAATGTTTCAAGGAAGAATACATTGATCCCGGTTTCAGCCAGCGCCTTTGTCTGAACAAGAAAGCTGTTGTAAATATCCATCCACCCGGCTTCTCCAACAGGCCGGATCATTTCCCCGGACGGCCCGATGCTCGCGGCGGCAATGGCTTTTCCTTCCACAGAGGCAATGGCTGTTTCAGCCAGAGCACGGTTGATCCCGGCCGTTTGAGAGCCCAGCTTGATCCGGCTGCCTCCGAATGTACACGCGAGTATGATGTCGCTTCCCGCTTCAATGTATGATCTGTGAACAGCAGAAAGGTCTTCAGGGTGCTCTGACGCCCATATTTCGGTGGAGACTCCCGCTGGCATTCCCCGGTTCATAAGCATTGTTCCCATGGCACCGTCAAGGAATACTATTCTTTCGGCAAGCAGGTTTCTCAGTTGTTTTGCGGAATCCATCCGGTTACTCCAGTCATACTTTTTACAGGTGTCAGCATAAAGCTTTCATTACAGGTTACCCCTGAATCGGGGAACAACTCAACAATGTCTTTTTGAACACTTAATGGGAAGTCTCCGTATCCGGGAGCTATCCTCTTTGTGGGAATCATATTCAATTCATCAGCAATTGCCGCCTGAAGAGTTTTCATTAGAGATTCAACAGCTACTGAAGCAGCGGAATCAAGCATGAAGCGATCCAGTTCAGCGGGGCCTTCAAGCAATTCGTCAACTCTGCGACCAAGGGATGTGATTGAAACTGAAATCAGTTTATCCGGCCATATTCCCTTAAGAAAATCAGGGTGTTCCCCGGGGGAAAAGAGTAATGAGGTACCGACAATATCTGAAGCAAGTTCTTTAAGTGTGGCAACTGCTCCGACAGCCCGTTTTTCGATCTCTGCTCCTGCCTTGTGAGGTGGACACCCTGATCGCCAGAGTACTTGTTTGACAGTGGGTAGAATAAACACTGCTTGCAAACTGAAGTCTTTCACTTCTGTTCCCGAAGTCCGGAGCGGAAAACAATTTCCCGAATTTGAGGCACTCTGTTCATGGTGTAGAGATGAATCCCCTGCACGCCTTCTTCAACGAGTTCCGATACCTGCTCAATGGCGTAGTCGACCCCTGCCTTTGCCAGATCCACGGGATTCTGCGAATACTTGTCGAACAGATTCAATAATTTCGCGGGGATGGAAACTTCGCACATCATCACGATTCTTTTGATCTGCTTGTAATTCAGTATGGGCATTATCCCCGGAATCAGGGGTATTTCTATATTTCTGTACCGTGCCCGCTCTATGAAATCATAGAAAATTCTGTTATCAAAAAACAACTGTGTAATAAGAAACTCGGCACCGGCATCCACCTTGCGCTTGAGATTGTCCAGGTCGTGGCTGATTCTTTTGGATTCGATGTGCCCTTCCGGGTAAGCCGCTGCGCCTACACAGAAGCTCTTTCGAGCAGCGATCTCTGCGATAAGCTCGCTGGCAAAATGGTATTCTCTGACTATTCCTGAAGAATCCGAGGGCATATCTCCCCGGAGGGCCAGGATGTTTCCAATGCCGTGAGCCTCAAGATTGTCCAGAACGAAGGCGACTTCCTGTTTTGTGTGACCAATACAGGTCATGTGCGCCAGAGATTCACATCCGTATTCATCTCTTACACGGGAAGCAATTTCGACAGTTCTGTCAGTAGATTCGCCCAGAGAAGCGTAAGTAACGCTGACAAATGAAGGATTCAGATCGCAGAGATGATCCAGAGTACGAAATACAGTCTTAAGGCTGTACCCCGGTTTCGGGGGAAACACCTCAAGAGAAAGAACCGGCTTTTCCCCTTTGTATATATCCACAATCCTCATGCGATTTCAACCTTTCTATCCCACCACCCCACTATACAAACAAGCGAAAATAACAGAAAAGCCTCTTCGCGGGAAAGGCTGATTGACGAAATGCATTCATAGACCAGAGTTATTTCAGCTTATCAAAGCTCCGCGATTCAAGGTTCGAATCCCGTTCGGGGTGCCAATACCTTTGGTTAGGCAGTGTTCATGATCAACTTGGAATTTGCAGGCATAAAGCTTATCGTTTACCGGAGGCTGTATCTTATGAAGGGTGAAAGTTCGATAAGTGCCCACTACTCTGTATACCCTAAATCTTCGCATCATACTTGCACTCCAGAGCCCCAGCAACGTTACTGGTTCAATCAACACAGGACGGCTTATCCCGCAGACGATGTACTACTTCTACTCCTTCGCAGAGTTCCGATCAGGAAATATGGACGAGCAGGTTGTTTTCTCGGTACCTTCGGGGGGAATTGGCGATCTCTGCGGTAATCTTATTGTAACGAATATGGGGCTGCCGGTGAAGAAGTTTGTAGTTGCTACAAATGAGAATGACGAGTACCCGAAGTTTGTAAAGTCATTTTTATGAAAAACTCGTTGCTTCCCGCAATTGCATATCCAGCGCGATGAATGTGGGACATCCCAGCAATATCCCCAGACCGGTTCAACTGTATGGTGGGAACATAGATGAACACGGCACAATAAGCACCGAGCCTGATATGAGTTGCATCAGGGAAGACATGTATGCTGTCAGCATAAACGACATTGAGACTGAAGCCACAATCAGCAGCGTATCCGGCCAAATTTCCTGAGAAAATCAGGGAAATCCTCTCTTTTGGCTCCGAGTTACCGCTAAGCCTTCAGGGGCTTGAGGAGAAGGAATAATCCTACGAACACCTTTCCACGGGATACAAAGCTTTCAAAGAATTTCTGAAGAGCAATTATTCGAAGTAACACCTGCGGGGTATGCATATCCGTGCATGCCCGGCTACCCTGTGATTCCAATTTCACCAACTCAGAGACTTGCATAATGAAGTTTTTTATGATATTAGAGGTGAAGGCATTGAAAAGCAGGAGGTTATTCGATAGTGGTTTCCGGAGGAGAAGTTCTTGGTGTGGCTAGCATAGCTGGTGCAATTGTTCAGGCGGAGAAGCGCAGACACTCAACGATTGTCGAAATTGACCGCGCCGGAAGGAGTGCTCATGGGCAATTTATGACTCCCATGAATATTGCTTGCCTCATGGCTGAAATGTTTGATGATTTTCCGAAAGCAGTGAGGGTTCTTGACGCAGGAGCTGGAACAGGTAGTCTTACTGCTGCTTTTGTCAAAGAGTGTTGCTCTCGACATAAAAAGGTTGGCTCCATTCACAGCACTGCTTTTGAATTGAATGATATTCTATTTCGACACTTGAAAGAAACCTTGAAAGACTGTGCATCTATTGCAGAGCATGAAAACATTTCATTTAAATCTGATTTTCGACATGATGACTTTATTGAAATGGCAGTGAGTGCTTTGGATACTGGATTATTTAGTGAGTACTCGTTGAAATTTGATGCCGCAATTCTTAATCCACCTTACAAGAAGATTAGGGTACACTCCCGTGAGCGTCTTTTGCTTCAATCAATTGGATTGGACGCTACAAACCTGTATGCTGCTTTTGTCGCCCTGTCCATTCGACTTTTAAAACCAGGCGGTCAACTCGTCGCAATTATACCCCGAAGTTTCTGCAACGGTCCATACTTCCGGTCGTTTCGTAAACAACTACTCTCCGAAATGACCTTGAAAAGGATTCATATTTTTGATTCAAGGAAAGATGCCTTTGGCGATGATGGAGTACTTCAGGAGAATGTCATTATTCACGCAGTTAAGGCAATACCAGCAGGTGACCCAATTCAAGTCTCATCGAGCAAAAAAGGAGTTAATCCGATAAATTCCCATGTTGCTTTATACGAAGAGGTTATACGATCTTCAAATGGGGACACATTCATTTATCTGCCAATTGGATCTTCAGATGCAGCTCTGGCTGAATGGATGTTTTCTCTTCCATCGACACTGAGCGATCTTGGAATTGTGGTGTCTACTGGCAGGGTGATTGATTTCCGTATAAAAAAGTGCCTGCTCCAGAAACCGGAGGACAGCACGGTTCCGCTTATTTACCCCTGCCATTTTTCTTCAGGTTTGGTAAATTGGCCAAAACTGGAGGGGAAAAAGCCAAACGCCATTCTTGATTGTACTGATTCTCGTTCTTTGCTGATTCCTAAGGGATATTATGTTCTGGTAAAACGATTCAGTTCAAAGGAGGAGCGTCGTCGTGTCGTTGCGGTGGTCTATGACCCAACCAGACTGAACGCCGAGCGAATTGGAATTGAGAACCACATTAACTACTATCATGCCGGAGGTACGGGCTTAGACAGGGAGCTTACATTTGGTCTTTCAGTATTTTTGAATAGTACTCCAGTAGATCTTTTTTTCAGACAGTTCAATGGGCATACACAGGTCAATGCTACTGACCTGAGAACATTTCGCTATCCCAGTCGTGCAACTCTTGAGAAAATGGGAAAAATTGCAGTGGATGGAATGCCTTTGTCCCAGTACGAGATTGACGAGGTAGTCAGAACACTACTTCATTCACCATCAGATTCTTAGCAGAAGGTGAGATGACTGTGGTTATGATCGTCAAAAGTAACTATCTGGAAGTGTTTTGACGGATCTTCCTGAACCCATAAGTAAGTGTTTGGAGCCAGGTTCTTATGCTTGCCCTGCCGCCGTGCTACATCTCGCCAGTGCCGGTAGGCGGTAGTGAATCCGACCTTCGCGTCAGGGAGAGTTCGTCGCAGAAATCTATTAACCAATGTGACTTTAGAGAGATCAACCTCGCCATCGCTGGTTACTGCCTCAACAACCCAGAAGAATGCCGTTCCTGTCTTCCAGAGGAGAATATCCGGCATGGCATCCCCTGATACAAGAACCAACCCGGCCTTCTTAAGTTTTGCTCGAGCATCTTCGGTTATTCTATCACCATCTCGATCATCGACATACAGAACTTCGAACCCAGGTAAAAAGCTCTTCACATATATGTCTATGCATGTGCTGATAAGTGTTGCATGCTTCCTGTCAATCTGACGACTGGCTTGTACCGCCATTATTGCTTGAAGTTTGAGACGCTTGCGCACAGCATCATCGTCAATCCAGAGTTGAACTTTTTGATCAAGTTTATCGCGGGGAGTTTTAAGCAATTCCACGAATTCTTTATCCAAACGGTAGGCACTATTCGGTGATTTTGCTATTGGATGCCCTGGGAGGAAGCATCCCGTATCGCTGAATAAAATCACTCGTTGAACAACTCCCACTTCACACAAGGGCTTGATCCAGTAATCTCTGCCCTCACGATCCAGCTTTCTTGTGTTTCCCCTCTGAAGGATACCGATGTGGGCACCGATGTGACCTATTGAAGCACCATCACTGAATTTCAGGCTTGGGTCTGCTTTCGGAAACCAACTTGATTGCTGGTCATCGAGCAGCGCGAATACAGCATCTACCATGTCGTCAGTGCAGCGATCAATTACTGTAAGAATTAATCTTACTCTTTCTTTTGTAACGCTTTGAAGAGAAGCTGGTACAGCTTTGCGCTTTTTCAATTCAGCTTCTTCTAAAAGAGCCCTTACTTTCTCCTCAAGCCCCATATACACCTCCGCTATGAATCCAGAAAATATCCAGTGTGACACAATACCGCCTGGGATTCTGCCGGTCAACGGCTAAGTTCGAATAGGTTGGCTGCTCTGGTGGGCAAGGTTCCTTAGTTAGCAAGAAGAGCAATTATCCGTAACAATTCAAGCAATTTCAGGGACATGCAGGTCTCTGCATGCCCCGGGGTAAGGAACATTATGAAGTACACCATCATTCTGGGAGACGGGATATCAGACCGTTCCATTGAGAGTCTCGGCGGTAAAACACCGCTGACGGTTGCTGACATTCCGAACATTGATTCTCTGCAGGAGGAACTGGGATCAGACACCATGATTTTTCACCCCGGAGTGAGCTACAGGCATCTTTTTGTGCTTAAGGAGGGAAATGACTCTGTTTCCTGTACTCCGCCGTATGATGTTCCCGGTACTGTCTTTGCTGAGGTTATGGTAACTCCTTCAGAAGCCGGTGGTGAAAAGACAGCAGCTCTTTTGAACATTCTCATTCTGAGGTCGCAGAAAATTCTGAAAGATCACCCGGTCAATTTGAAGCGTATTGCTGAGGGAAAAGATCCAGCGAATCGTGAAGTTCATCATGGAAGAAACCAGAAAGATGGAAGAGAATGTTGCTATCGCCATCACTCCTGATCATGGAACTCCCTGTGATATCAGAACACATGTTCATGACCCTGTGCCGTTTCTGATCTGTCATCCCGGCGGGAAACCTGATGATGTAATGCGTTATGATGAAATCAGTACTGACAGCGGAAGTTTTGGAACAATCCGGGGCGACGCTTTCATCAGGGTTTTGTTCAACAGGTAATCAAATAACAGTTACCACGGGCGGCAGCAGTTTTTTAGAAGCACTGCCGCCCGTTTTGTCAGTCCAGAAGTTTCACCGCCGGGAATGAGGATTCATTCAGGACAAAGAACAAAACACCAGGCGGAAGGCTGGATGCATTAAGTGTCGCTGATTGTTCGTCGATCAGCCACCTGCCTGCAATTCTTCCATCAATAGTGTAGCAGGAGAGAGTTCCTGTATCTTCTGTTTTTACGGTGAAACTGGAGAAGAACGGAGAGGCAACGGAAAGGCATGTTGCCGTTGTACTTTTTTCAATTCCTGTTGACCAGTTTACTGAGGCAATTGCATCAAGGTCGAAGAGCCCTCCGTCTGACACGGCATCACCGCAGTCTGTAAGCTTTACAAAGCGAACCCAGTCCAGCCCCAGATCCTCAAGGTCGAACTGATCGCCTCCGGATACTGCGGGGTTTGTGGGATCCTCTCCGGTGGTGGGCATTACGCCTGCAAGCCCTTCCAGGGTAGTTGCGTCCCAGGGAAACTGGATCCAGTACTGGCCGTCCTGGCTTACCTCTACGAAAGCGCATTCCTGAAAGTATCCTGATCCTGTGTCCATCACATTCTCGAACACAGTGAAGTCAGCTCCATCTTCGTTAATAATGCTGTTGTCTGTGAATTCCAGCACTACCCAGCCATCTGTGCCAAGTGTAAGAAGATTGTTCTCGCCGAAAGAGGGAGATTCCGGGGTTGCCGCCGGATCAGGAGGTCCCAGAATGTTTTCGGGGTAATATGCCTGTCCGTAACCGGCTCCCGGTCCGTACTCAACGGCAGGAGAAGCATCAGCCCAGGGATCCGCCAGCATGCAGAGCAGTATCAGGGTAATCATCTTGCAGTCACCGCTAATCTGGTGGAGGATGTTCCACTGCTGACAGCGTACAGACCCGCTGCAAGGCTGGTGACATCCATTGTGCCTGTGCCGCTGTCTCCGGCGATTGACTCGGCAGCTATTCTTCCTGTGAGGTCGAAGATTCTGATTATTTCTCCCGGATTTACCCCCGATACGGTGATAGCATTCAGTGCGGGATTGGGAGACACTGAAATTGAGATTTCAGTTTCAACTCTTCCGCCGTCAATGCCCAGCCATGAGCCGCTTACCGCAAGAGCTGCCGGCGAGGTAACCGGGTAAGTATGAACAAGGGTTTCAGTGGTGTCATATACCCTTACTTCTCCGTTCATCCCATCTGAAATCCACAGGTAGTCGCCCTCATCCACGGCCATACCGTTTCCCCCGGAGCAGAATGGATCACTGGAATCGTGAAGAATCTCAAGAGTGGCCATATCAATGGAGTATACTCCTGCTCCCCATGGATCCGATACATAGAGAATGCCGTTTGCCGTTGCGCTGAAAGCGGGAAAACCGCCCACAATCAGTTCAGCGGTGATGTCACCTGTTGAGAGATCAATCACAACAACGGAGCCTTCGTCATTGCCGTAAATGCCGCTGCAGGTTGCGAAAAGCTGTCCGTTTCCGTCACAGACGACGGACTGGCAGTTAATAGTCGCCGCAAGAGTATCTGCGACGGTTCCTGTTGTTGTGTTGACCACTACTACTGATTGACCGGAACCCCAGCCCCCGCAGGCGGCATAGAGCAGGTTGTTTTCAGTATCCATCCATTCCGGGTTCGGCCCCACTCCTTCAATTGCAGACACAATCTGCATTGTGGAAGGATCCACTATGCTGATGGAGTTGTTCAGCGCTGCGGATACAGCCAGATTCCCGTCTGCCAGTGGAATTGAAGCCCAGCAGTTCCAGCCCGAACCTATTCCGAGCTCAGCCAGTTCCCATGTTCCCAGTTCGAATCTCTGGAGTGTGCCGGCATCCACTCCCGAATTCACAACAAAGGCAAATCCGTCATGAATGATCACATCATTGGGGTATGTGTGAAGAGTTCCTACAGATGGAGTAACAGTTCCGGTTTCCGTGTCGATGTGTGCCAGATTCTCTCCGCTGATAATCAGGGCATCCCCCGATATCAGAGACAGAAGGATCAGGCCGATTGTCAAAGAGTTCATTCGAAGCTCCCGTGTTCGGCCGCGTGAAAAAATGCAGGGTAAATCCCCCCACCCTTCCCGCGAAGGTGAAGACAATTGCCGGCAGAAGGTCTTCTGGCTTCCGGACTGCCTACTCCCGAACCTTCTCGCAAGACTGCAATGGTTTGTTACGGTTTCGTTTCCGGTTACAGCGGCGGGGCCGCGCAGGACTTTAACCTGCTTCCCTGAAGCTGCCGACAGTGGTAATATATTTAACGCCTGCAAGAAGGGGAAAAGAATGGGAGATTTTTTCAAAAAGGTTCACAGGATCGTTTCAATGATACTGCCGGGAACCGTGATGACCTATGGACAGATCGCAGCCATGATCGGGAGCCCGCGGGCATCCAGAGCTGTTGGATATGCCCTTCGCGCAGTGCCTGAAGGTTCGGAGATACCCTGGCACAGGGTAGTGAACTCAAAGGGAGAAATAAGCTTGCGGAAAACTCTTCAGGGTGACGACGACAGATGTCTTCAGAGGGCGTTGCTGGAGAGTGAAGGTATAATCTTCAACGATTCGGGAAGAATTGATCTGAAGAAGTATCAGTTTAAGTTTTAAAGAGCATCCAGCTCTTTGAAGATTTTCTATCAACAATCATCCGGGGCATTGACAGGGCCGGAGCCTGCCAGGATCGGAGAGTCATCTGCCATTGCCTTTTTCAGACTTTTCAGACCTTTAATGAGATTCCGCTCCGGGCATCCGATGTTCATTCTCATGAACCCGCTTCCTCCGGGGCCGAACATGATTCCATTTGTCAGGGCCAGACCAGCCTTCTGCACAAAGAATGCCGCCAGCTTCTCATCGTCAAGTCCGAGATTCCGGCAGTCAAGCCAGAGAAGGAATGTACCTTCCGGTTCAATGACAGTAATCTCCGGGATGTTTTCATTGAGAAAATTTCTGACTGTCAGGCAGTTCTGCCGGAGATACGGAAGAAGCTCATCCAGCCACTGCTCTCCGTAATCATATGCTGCCTGTGTGCCCACAATGCCGAAGATGTTTGACATGCACAAGTGCAGTCTTTCAAGAGTCAACTTGAATCTTTCCCTGATATTTTCATTCGGAATGATGTTCAATGAAAGTTGAAGACCGGCCAGATTGAATGTCTTGCTGGTTGCGTATGCGGCTATTGTTCTGTTTGCGAGGTTATTGCTGATTTTTGCCGTTGGTATGTGTTTGTGTGGTTTGAAGATAATATCAGCGTGAATCTCGTCGGAGAAGACCAGCAGATCGTGTCTTTCACAGATGTTTCCCAGGCGTTCAAGTTCTTCCGCGGTCCAGACTCTGGAGACAGGGTTGTGAGGAGAGCAGAATAAAAACATTTCTGCCGATTCCGCCTTTTTTTCCATGTCCTCCCAGTCTACTTCGTAGTGTCCATCTCTCAGAACAAGCGTGTTATCAAGAAGTATTCTCTCATTCAATTTCACAGAATCCTTAAACGGAAAGTAAACGGGAGGCTGGATAATTATACCATCTCCTGCTTTTGTGAATTCCTGCATAGTCAGATTCAGAGCCGGTACGACGCCGGGAGTAGTGACTATCCAGTCTTTCTCAATATCCCAGTCATATCTTCTCTTGAACCAGCTGATTACTGCGGAGTAGAATTCATCCGGCTTCGCCGTGTATCCGAAGACCCCGTGCGCTGCCCTTTTCTGAATAGGTTTAAGAATTTCGGGTGGTGCTTTAAAGTCCATGTCTGCCACCCACATGGCATTCAGATCATTTTTCCCGAAGAAGGCATTCAGGTAGTCCCATTTAATGCAGCTCGTATTTGACCTGTTTACTTTTTTGTTGAAATCATATTTCATTTTTTCTCCGGAAAATGGTTCGGGGTGTTTGTCTCAGAGTGTATTCTACAACAGAAATCACAAAGCTCACAGGGGATTGACTTTTACTATTGAAATATATCTATTTACTGCGGGATAGGGGGTTATATGAAGACCGGTTTTTCCTGCCTGGTGCTGCTTGTTGCTGTCTGTGTGTGTGCCAATGGCTGGGAGCCTGAGGTTCTGTGGAGTGCCGGGTTTTCCAATTGCGGTGGTTCTGTTGTCTGGGATGCCACTGAGGTTCCGTCCGGCGGATATGTCGCAGTGGGTGAAGTCAGTCTTGGAACATCAGGGGAAAAGGCACTGAATATTTGCAGAGTAGATGGAGATGGACTTGTTCTCTGGGAGAATACCGCCCTTTCCCTTGGGGATGCATCGGCATATTCCATAGAGGGGCTGTCTGACGGGTTTGTAATCTGCGGTGTATGCTCTGACTCTTCCGGTAAGCAAGGTTTGATTCTGAAGGCCGACTCCAGCGGTAACACTGTGTGGAGTCTGAACATCGGTTATGAAAATGATGATGCGTTGCTTGACTTGTGTCTGACTCCGGATGGTAATATTCTGGCAGTCGGTTATTCAGTTAACGGCGAAACATCGGCCAATAATATTCTTGCGGTATGTGTGTCGGATTCCGGATCAGTTCTCTGGCGGAAAAGGTATATAGACCCTGATTATCAAACAGCCTGTTCTGTTACGCCATCTCCGGATACTGAGCCGGGATTCATTCTTACAGGTTCTGACAACGGAGATGTCTTTTTGATGCAGATAGACAGCCGGGGGAACTGGATATGGAAAACAAACCATTTTATCGAAGGCAATCAGACAGGAAGAAGCGTGACCACCTCTTCTGAAGGCGGGTATATCGTTGCCGGAAGCACCAGGGGAAGTGGCGGTTACTCCGATGCGCTTCTTGTCTTTTTTGACGGAGATGGGAATATTGTCAGCGACTATGTCTGGGGTGCTGATGGCCCGGATAACGCCTACTTCATTCAGGAAACACCTCCCGCAGGTTTTATTGTTCTCGTGAACTCCAATTCGGGGGCAGGAGAAGGCTACCGTCCCCATCTCTACAGATTTGACCCGTGGCTTTCTGTTGTCTGGTCAGTGAAACTTACAGAAAGAGATGCTCTTTGCTATTCTCTTGTGCAGACTGCCGATGGCGGGTTTCTTGTAACCGGCAAGAGATCCACCCCTGAAGGTGGCACAGACTATTCTTCTTTTGCTGTCCGGCTGTCCGCCGAGGATCTTTTCAACTGGGACTGATCAGTTTTTCCAGAGCATTAACCATATTGATGGCACCTTCCAGCACCTGGGCCGGCCCCGTTGCTGTCATGTATGCGGGCGTTGTTACTATTCTGTTTTTCATGTCTGTGTGAGCATTCCCTGCGGGGCAATCAACATGCTCACAGCCCATGTCTCTGATTTTTCCTGCGGTGGCAGGGTCGTTGCCAACAGTAACTGTTGCGCCGGGAATACATTTTGCTACCAGAGCGGGAGCGATGCACATAGCTCCAATTGGGATTCCTCTGTCATGGGCACTTTTCAGGAAGAGGTCAACTTCGGGGAGGACTTTACAGGATGTACCCCTGACCGCAAAATCGCAGAGAGTAAGTGCTGCTCCCAGTCCTCCCGGAATTACAATAGCGTCAACTTCATCGAGAAGCATTTCATTCAACTTCTCAATTTTGCCCCTGGCGATTCTGGCACTTTCCTGAAGGGCATTTCTGGACGGAAACTCATCTCCATTCAGATATGAAACAGTTCTCTGTTGAGTAATGTCAGGGGCAGTAAAAACAACATCCCAGCCCTTCTGATCAATTGCTATTAACGCGGCGACGCTTTCGTGTATTTCCGAGCCATCCATATTGCCGCAGCCTGAGAGAAGCATAGCTACTCTGGGCATGATTTTCTCCTTTCCGGGGGCGTATTGAAAAAAAAGTGTTTCCGGGTTATCTAATGGGTATCATATATAACCTGTGAATTGGAAGGGAAACACCATGAGAATAGTTAAAATGCTCTGCCTGGCAGCGTTTCTTGCAGCGGGACAAGGTTGTTACTACGGCTCAATGACAGGAGCGCGGACGCTTGGAGAAAACCACATGACCGTAACCGGTGCTGTTGCTCTGCCAGCTTACTTTAATGCGGATGACCGAAGGGAAGCGGGAGAGAATGAAATTGATGATGTGCCTGCTTCGCCCAGTGTAACCTTTCTTTCCGGTGCCAGTAAAAGAATAGATATTGGTATTTCCGGACGAGCTTACGGTATCGGTCCTCTGGCAAGGGTAGGCGTTTTCAATCCGGAAGAAAAAGAGGCTCTTTCTCTTGTTGCCGGGGCAAGCTATATCATACCGGCCAAACTTCTTGCCACGCAGTTTGGTGTTTCAGCAGGATATCTGTTTGGTACATCCCTTGAAGTGTATGCAGGATGGGACGGCGGGTATGGCCCGGATGTGATAAATATTCCCGAGGATGCTGACGGCAACAATGACTGGGATGAGGTGGAAAACAAGTTTCACCACAGCATTAACGCGGGTGTGATGTATGGTCTTGCAGCCGGAGAAGAGGAATGGATGCCTGAGTCAATCGGCTTTGAATTCGCGATACCCATGGATCTTACAAGAAACCTTGTAATGTTTGGTCTTGCAGTTAGTTATTAGAAAACCCGGTCGCCGAAGCAACCGGGTTATAAATCAAGCTGTCTTTTTCTTTAGAAAGAACTTTTTATTGCGCCCCAGGTGTTTCTATCCAGGGAAGTGATGTCGCCGGGGAAAAGGATAGTGGCTCCATCGGGAGCAATAACTGTAAGGTCATCGAACCAGATGGTATCAAATTCAGCTGCTGAGTAGATTCTGCCCTCTATCATAAGACCGGTGTGACCGTCCGCGACTGTCCACTCCCATTCAAGGATACTCCAGCCCGTTCCAGCACTGTACTCGCCATTGCCACTGGCAGAGCCATCGTAAACCATGGGATCGGTGGGATCATCATTCCAGTGGCCCCAGATGCGACCTGAGGGGTTGGAGCCTGGGGTGTCGTCGTATACCCAGAATGAAACAGCTACAGTGTCTCCGTCATTAAGATCCTGTATCCAGCTTACATATGCCTGAGGTGTACTGCCAAAGGGAGTCTCTACAAACTTGAGGGATTGAGCTCCATTGTAAACAGGACTTACATCTTCAATGGTAGCAACGCCGTTGCCGTAGATACCCAGAACAGTATCTGTTCCTTCCCAGCCGTATGTTTC
>JAUVIS010000036.1 GCA_030592635.1 Candidatus Fermentibacteraceae bacterium
CCTACTCCTGTATATGGATTGGACAGGGCCTGTCTTTCCCCGTAAACATTGAAGAAACGCATGGCGGTTGTCGGTATGCTGTAAGCATCTCCCACCGAGAGAAAAAGTTCTTCGTGATCCCTCTTGTTCACGGCATAGACGCTGGTGGGGGAAAGAGGTTTGCTTTCCGGTGTAGGGGCGGGAGCGCATGGCCTGCCGCACACGGGGCAGAGCATGTCCCATTTGCGTTCTGCAAGCTGTTCCGCCGGTCTCAGTTTCGGAGTAACTTCCCCGCAGGTCGGGCAGAGGTAGAGACCTTCTCCGTAAATGGACATGGAACTGGCCACAAGCATTTTTTCAATGTGATCTTTCTGCTTCACAACCTCTTCAAGAACAACTGCGGCTCCCATTGTATTTATGGATGTGTATCTGGTGATTTCGTACATTGACTGCCCGACACCAACAGCAGCCGCAAAATGAACAAGTATTTCTGCATGCTCCAGGGCACTGGCAAAGGACTTCGCATCTCTGACATCTCCCACAATAAGTTCAATCTCGCTGTTCAGATAGTCAGGCCTTGAAGCGTTTTCTCCGTGAACCTGCGGATCCAGATTGTCATAAGCTATAACTGAATAACCTTCGGAGAGAAAAAGATCCCCCAGATGTGATCCAATAAAGCCTGCTCCGCCGGTGATCAATACCTTTTTGCCCATGGTC
Organism: Candidatus Fermentibacteraceae bacterium; assembly: GCA_030592635.1. Classification (GTDB taxonomy): domain Bacteria; phylum Fermentibacterota; class Fermentibacteria; order Fermentibacterales; family JCC-6; genus Sabulitectum. Next base: position 697 of record JAUVIS010000036.1, read on the forward strand.
TTCCCTTTGCATATTTAAGAGGGAGTACAATTCCCTTTAGATCAATTACATTTCCTGAATGGGGTAAAATAACAGAAGTTGCCTTTTCCGTACACCTGTCTCTTCAGCTGCTTATTGCTTTCATGGCTTCCAGTGTTTTTCCTGCACAGCTTTCCCAGGTCAGCTCTCGGGCAAGCTGCTCTCTTTTCCGCTCCTGTTCAGCGGTTACTCCCGAATCCAGGGCAAGTTCTATTCCGTGTGCTATGGATTCGGGGTCAGCGGGGTTAACCATCCAGGCTGTTTCGGAGAAAAACTCACCCAGGCCTCCGGTGTTTGAGGCAACCACAGGCAGCTTCCAGGTGAAGGCTTCAGGAACAGTGAAGCCGAACCCTTCATGATGAGCGGGATGAACCAGACAAAACGCTGTGGCGTAAAGATCAGCCAGCTTGCTATCTGTGATATATCCAGTGAATCTCACTCTATTTTCAATACCAAGTTCAGATGGAAGTTTTTTGTATTCCTCCACGCGAAATCCATCCATCCCGGCTATCACAAGTGGCGGGAGCTCCCTCCTTTGTAAAAGAGAAGCGTATGCTCTGAGTAGACCGTCTATGTTCTTTCTGGGCTCAACGGTTCCCACTGCGAGAATATGGCTTTTCTTGTCTGAAGGAGAATGGTTAGTCGAGAAATGGTCAATGCCCAGAGGAGTAAGAAATACTTTTTCCTCCACAAAGGGAAAGATCTTAAGAAGATCCTGCATGGTTGAGTTCGAGTTGACAGTGATGCAGTCCGCTCTTTCAGCGATAGAGCGAAGTCTGATCTTCCATGGTCTGGTGTCTTCGTCGGCTTTCATCTCACCGTAGAGATATGGGCCAAGATCATGAACCATGGCAACCTGTCGGAAAAATGGGCTGTTGGGAAGCAGGATTCCGTTTGTGCTGTGAACCCATGATATTCCGGAAGCAAGAGTCCTGAAAGAAGGCCAGAAAAGGTCAGTCAGCCTTCTGGGAAAAGGGAAGTGTCTGATTCGACAATCTGCTTCCTCTATTGGAAGGGAAGAGCCCTTTGTATTTCGTAGCATCCACAATTCACATTCCATCCCTACCTTTACCCAGGCAGACATCAGCTCAATACCATATCTGCCAATTCCTGTGCATTTTGTGTGGTCGTAATCCAGATTGAATGCTATTTTCACAATGATTCCAGTATTTTTCCGAGTTCATCAGTACCGCCTTCTATACTTCTTTTCCTTACTGCAAAATCCCTGCCTGCTATTCTTATCTCATTGGAAACTTGAGAGTCTGCGAGAATTTTCAGGAGAAGTTCTGCACCGTTCTCAGCAGTGTCATGGAACAGAAATCCTGTTTTTCCATTGGTTATGTTGTCTCTAAAGCCGCCCTCATTGATTGCAAGAACAGGAACGCCGCACGCCATAGCTTCAAGAGGAACCAGTCCGTAAGGCTCGCGACGCTGACAGCAGATAACAGCTTTCGCTCTGTGGTACAGTCCCCTCAGGTCTTTGTCGGTGATACCACGCTGAATATCCAGCTTTACTGCAAGAGATTCAGCCAGAGCAAGAAGCTTTGCAGCATATCCCGGATACTCTCTGTCAGCGACTATACGAAGTTCCGGACGCATGTCTGCATTGATGAGACCAAGCATTGTTATAGCTGTTTCGTGTCCTTTGAAGGGCCATAGAGCACCGACCGAAAGCACAAAATTCTCATTGAAATACTGTCTATCTGTTGGGCGAAAGAACGAAGAATCAACGCCCGGTCTGACAATGACCGCATTTCTGCGGTAGATATTCCTGATGTTATTCCGCATGTACTCCGAGAAGGTCACAATTTTCGTTGCAGCGTGGACGGACAGTTTGTCCATCCGTTTTTCCAGAGACACAAGAGGTTTCAGGGCGAGTTCGGCAAGTGGCGAATTTGTTCGTCTTACAATATCCTTTTCGTAGATGTGTCTAGGGTGTTCATAGCAGAAGTAAAGCGAGGGAATATCCAGATAGTTAAGAACCGGAGGAGCTGCAATCGGCATAGAGTTATGAACCAATGCTGCATCGGCACCTGAATTCATGTTCTCCGCTGCCTTACTGCAGACAGTCTTAAAGCTTAAAAGCCTTGCTATCAGGAAAAGTGGAGCTGTAAGACGCAGAATTCCTGAGGGTTTTCTCCACAGGGGAAACGGATAAACAGTTTCAGGCAGCAATAGCCCATTTTTTTGAGGAGATCCACCCTGAGGTCGGTGCAGTCGGATATCAAAATCATGCGCCAGTCCGTTGGTGAACTGTTGAAGAACTCTGATACCTCCTCCGGACGGGAGCATATGGAAGACTGCGATTTTTTTTCTGCGACTCAGAGCATCCTCCCTGGAAGGTTTTTCTTTGCTCAAAGATATTCTCTGACGCGCGGAATGGAAAGGCCTTTCTAACTCTCCGGCACTGTTGTATTTTTCGACATCAGTAACAAACAGCTATGAAAGGCAAGCGGTATGAACAGTATTCTTCTGGTCGGAGACGATGGCAGCCGAACCTCAGCAGAGATGGGCACAGGAGCCTGCATCGCCAGGACGATTCGCTTCAGAAACGCTCTGATCGGTCAGGGATTTAATGTTTTGGTCTGCTCTCCCGGCGAAGGCAGGGCGGGCGTGAGTGAAGTTAGAAGAATAATCGCCGATGGATCATTTGACTGCATAGTGGCCATCAGTCCTTTTCCCGCAGAAGCAGCAGTTGGATCTGCTTCAGAACTTCCCCTGTGGATAGACATGAACGGAATGCATCCAGCTGAACTTCAATTGAAGCAGGATCGGGACGGAAGATCCGGAGAAAGAATGCTTAGAATGCTTTCGATGGAAAATGGGCTGTTGTCGCGTGGAGACGCCTTTTCCACGCCTTCCCGAAGGCAGGCATATGCGGTGTATGGAGAGCTGCTCCTGCTAGGTCGAAATTTGTCGGGCAGCAGTTCTCAACTAAAGGTTTTCCCCATTCCGCATTGCTCAAATAAAGTAGATGGTTTCAGCAGGAAGCTGGATGGTGTTACCAGAATACTTTCTACAGGCTCATTCAATCTCTGGTTCGATGAAATCACGATGTTCGATGCTCTCGAACAGGCTATGGGAAGTAACAGCTCCATTCGCTTTGAAGCTACCGGAGGAAGAGTCTCATTTTCTCCTGATAAGTACGATAACTTCTGTAAAATGGTTGAATCCTCTCAATTCAAAGACCGCTTTTCTCTCCACGGATGGGTTTCCGCCGATGAGCTTGATGAAATTTATTCCAGGGCATCAATAGCTGCATATACCGATATTATCTCTCCTGAAACTCTTTTGGGTGCAAGAACAAGGGTTCTGGATTGGGTGAGCAGAGGAATTCCTGTTGTCTGTACAGAAGGGGCTGAAATATCGGAAGATATTAGGCGGCACAATATGGGAATAGTAGTTCCTTCAGCTGACAGTGAAGCTCTTGCCAATGCGTTTCTTGCTCTTGCGGAAAACCCATTAGCCAGACAGAAGATTTCGCAGGATCAGGAAAAATGGAGTTGCACAACAGGGGCATCTTCCCAGGTGTTCAAGCCTCTTTTTAACTGGTGCGGAAAACCCTGTATTGTCAAAGGTCGGCAATACGGGAAACCTACAGTGCCTGCTATGGATAGTTTTGCTTACCTGAAAGAAATATTTTTTGAACTGGCTGACTCTGCCGGGCTGTCGTATGCGTTAAAGCGATTTGCAAAAAAAGTACTACAAAATTCTACTCTTTAAAGCGAAGAGCAACAGCATCTTCCATTATTATGAAAGCATAATCAATTTACGGCTTTAGCATAGACTTCCAGCGTTTCCAGGGCTGTTTTCCTCCAGGAGAAGAGGCTGGCTCGTTTAAGCCCCTTGTCGGATAAATTTTCTCTAAGCTTTTCATTGCTACCGAGGAGATTAATGCCCTGTGAAATAGAGTTAATCGAATAGGGATCGATAAGGAAAGCAGCATCTCCTGCGATTTCCGGCATTGAAGAAACATCTGAAGTTACTACCGGAGTTCCACAGGCCATTGCTTCGAGTACAGGAAGGCCAAAGCCTTCAAGAATAGAGGGATAAACAAGGAATTCTGCGGCTGAAAGCAATGCGGGAAGATGATTGTCATCCACATACCCCGTAAGGTGAATTCTGTCTCTGTTAGGGTGACTGGCTATCCTTTTAAGGAGATTGTCATACTTCCACCCTTTGCCACCTGTGATTACCAGAGAATGTGGGATGCTGGAAGATGAGAGAGCGAATGCTTCAAGGAGTCTGGAAATATTTTTTCTGGGCTCCAGAGTCCCGAGAAAAAGCAGGAACCGTGGAGGAAGGTTGTATATACTTTTAACGGATTCAAGGTTATTCTGGTGCGCAAGTGGTTGAAATCGTTCAGAGTTGCCTTGATGTATTACAGTAATTTTGTGAGCTTCTCCTGGGAAATGCTTCTTTAGTTGTGAAGCTGTAAAATGAGAAACACTAATTATTTGACGGGCTTTTCGAAGGTATACCGGAAACAGTTTGCCAGACAGTGCTGATCTGAAGGTGTGAACATCCGGATTGGTGTAATTAGAGAGGTCGTGTACTGTAATTACTCCCGGCACGGGCAGTGCAAGGGGTAAAGGATAAACTGGATCATGGAAAAGCTGGATTCCGTCTTTCTTCATACACATTGGCAGGCCGATCTGGTACCATGCCTGCAGATGGGGGGAAGGGAAGCGAACGATGACTGTTTTGAATCTGTCCGGAAGATTTAATTCAAACGGGATGGGTTTGTTGGTATATAGAATGTACTCATTTGTCTTTTCAACCTCTGCGAGGCCCTTGAGCAGATGAATAATATAATTTGGAATCCCAGCTTTCAAGGCAGTCAAAGGAGATATTTTTATACCAATTTTCATACTAATTACTGCCTTTTGTGTGTTGCGTAGATACTGTGATTTTCACAGCTGCATCCCTGTCTGATAATGCTTTCCATTTTGTTGTACATCTTCGCTTTTACTGAACTGGTTGAATTGCTGGTGTGGGCAAAGCGGGCAAAGATGTCGTTTATTGGAATAGGAGCGATGAAGGGTTCAACCGGCATTTTGAAGCCATCTGAAGTTCCTATGAGTATTGCCTTTGCGAGAACGAATTCACCTTTCGCTAAACTGGAAAAGGCCCAGAGAATCTGCCATTTTTTAATTGTTGGACTCAGCTTCCGGAAGGTCTTTCTATCAAAATGTTTTCTCATAACGAGAAGCCTGTTCCTTATGCAGTGATATTCCTTGAAGAAGCTGCCAGAAGATCCGGCAGTAGCAGAATGTACATGCCTGACAATGGCATTGGGTTCGTAAACTACTTTCCATCCGGTTCGGAGCAGCTCAAATCCCAGATCCAAATCTTCCTGATAAACGAATAAATCATTCCAAAATATATGTGATTCCGAGTGGAGAGCATTGCGTCTTACTATGACAGCTCCACCGCAGGGGGATGAAATTTCCATAAGTTTGGAGTGCCGAGAGGCCTGCTCACCTCTTCCTATGTCTCTCGAAAAGCCCATCCAGTCAATTTGTCCACCTGCTGAATCCATAATGTCTATATTTTTGATATTTCTCATAGAGCTGGTTACAGCGGCAATTGATGGATCAGCCATTCTGTTCATAAGACAGTTAAGCCAGTTTGGTTCCACAATGCAGTCGTTGTTAAGAAGCACAAGCATATCACCGGTGGATGCCCTCAGTCCTGCATTGTTCCCCCCGGTAAATCCGGTATTCTTTTCAAGGGCAACAAGAGAGACCTGGGGAAATTCCTTTCGAATAATATTGGGAGAACCATCGCTTGATCCATTGTCCACAACCACAATCTGATCTGGAACTCTATCATGCTCAAGCAGAGAAACAAGACACTTCCTGAGAATCGTGATTCCATTATAGTTTGGAACAATAACTGTATTAGTCATTTGATGTCCTCGGCGCGGGAAAATAACTTACCGATTGAATTCCATGTAGTTTCGGAGGGAAAACAACCAGTTATCAAGCTATGCAAAATAGTCTATCGGGAGAAAAAAGAAAAGCCCCGCACAAACGAATTATGGGATATGACAAATAAACTATATTGCTTTCCTATCCGGCAATACTGATCTGATCTCAGGAGGAGTTGTACTTGTCTCTACCCATAACTGTGGTTACAGTTGCATTTGGCAGTCCTGATGTTGTCAGGAAATGGGCTCAGAAGTGGTCTGGAGCCGGTGCCGCCTGCCTGATATCAGATAACGGAAACCAGATTCCCCAGAATATCAGCGATACAGCCGGAGTACTGCCATTCACCGGCAATAGTGGATTTGGCAGCGGTATCAACCGTGCTGTGCAGGAGGCAGATACTCCTGTTGTGCTTATAACGAATCCGGACACTCTTCCCGATAAAGCAGAGTCACTGAAAACTCTTTTCAATTATCACACCCGGAACACTTTAACCGGAGCCTCTACTGTTGATTCTGCTGGCAAAGGGGTTCATTCCACAGGAGTCTGGCCAGACAAAAACTGGGTCAGATCACAGATTTTCAAGTCGGCTGAATCTCTATGGAGGAAAGATCGCACGGACTGGCTTCAAGGTTCTCTTATCATGATCCACAGGGATGATTTCCTGAAGATGGGAGGATTCAGTAACCGGTATCCTCTCTACTTTGAAGATGTAGACTTCTGCGCGAGAGCAGAAAAGCAGGGAATGAAAGTTGGCTTCTGCCGGGGAAGCAGATTCATCCACGATGAGGGATCCGGTGCCGATAAAGCTACAGCCACCAGACTTTCCTGCTTCCACTGGGGGTTGCTGGAGTTTTTCAAGAATCATGATCCCGCAAATGTTGATGCTGTAAGGAAGATGATCGTCACCAAGTGCATTTTACGTCTTGCTGCATACGCAGTAATTAATCCCGAAGCAGCAAAAGGATACTACAAAGCACTTCAATCGGTTCTCTCCGGGATTGCTCCGAAGCTGCCGGGAGCACTGAATGGCTGAGAAAGCAAGACCTGCGGGAAACAGCAAGCTTATGGGTCTTTCGGTTCTTTCCGCCAGCAGTGTTGTCGGTGCTCTTCTCGCATACATTCGGTTTGCCCAGATAACATCAATTTTCGGAGCGAACTGGCGTACAGATGCTCTCGCGATAGCCATGGTATTTCCATTTCTTGTCAAGGAAGTTGTTGCTCACTCGTTTGGTTCAGCCTTTATTCCGATCTACGCCAGAGTCATGGAGAAGAAAGGGCACGATGGGGCTGTAGCCTTTGTGAACAAAACAATCTCCTGGCTTGTTCTTACAAGTTCAGTGCTTATCGCAGTTCTCTGGTTCTCAAGTGGAACTCTTGTGAAGATTGTAAGTCCCAGCGGGTCTCAGGAACTGCTGGAACTTGCTTCAAGCCTTCTCCGGATACTTCTTCCAATGGTGATTCTGGGAACCACGAACGGAATACTGGCCAACTTTATCAAGTACGAGAGAAGATTCGCTGCTCTTGCTCTTTCCGGAATACTGGGATTGACCGCATCTCTCTCTGCTCTTCTGGTGGTCAGAGACGGCATAGGAATCCGGATCCTTCCTATTTCCATGCTTATTGGAGGTCTGGTCGAGTTCTTTTTTCTTCTAGTCCAAAGCTTTAGAAGTGGGTTTAAGGTTCGTCCTTCCATTTCAGGTGATCCGTTCATAGGACAACTCGCCAGAATGGCTGTTCCAGTGGTGGGAGGAACTGTGGTGGGTTTTTTTGCTCCCATTGCTGACAAGATGCTGGCTTCTTTTCTTCCCGAGAGTTCCGTTACGGCTATAGATTACGCCAACAGGATTAAGAATATTGTTCTTGCTGTTGTCTTTCAGCCATTTCTCACCTTTGCAGATCTCAGTTTTTCTGCGGAGGCGGCAAAAGGGAGGAAGGACGAGCTTCTGACAGTTCTTCGAAAGAATATTAACACTACTTCCCTTGTGATGTTCCCAACTGCGGTGCTTCTTACCATTCTTGCAGTTCCAGTGGTTTCCGTATTTTTTCAGAGAGGCAATTTCTCGGGAGATGACTCACGGTATATAGGCTACGCGCTGGCTTTCTATGCTCCATGGCTTGCTCAGTTTGGTATAGGGTCAATGGTATCCAGAGTGTTTTACGCTCAGAAAGATTCCGCAACTCCGGTTACCATAGGAATTTTCGGTGTAATAGCAAATGTGTTGCTGAATTTGATTCTTGTGGGACCTCTGGGAATTGGAGGTCTTGCTCTGGCGACAACAGTAACATCTACCGCTAAAACGATTTATCTTATCTGGTCACTTTCAAGAAAAATGGGTGGTCTGGACTTGCGACTGATTGTTGGAGAACAGATAAAAATTCTTTCGGCAAATGCACTTCTTGTCGCAGGCTGTCTTGTTTTAAACCATCTCTGGCCATTTTCAACTGAAGCACCTCTGGTAACACGATTCACTCAGTTGGTTTCCTACACAGCCGGAGGCGCTTTTCTAATGGTGCTGGTTCTTCATAGTCTTAAAAGTACAACATTCTCTGGTGCATTATCCAGGGTCACAGAAAAGATCAGAGAGAGAATTTCTCGCTGAGAATTTCGTTGAAACGCTTGCGGGGGAGCTCTACAGAATAGTGTTTGTGGATCCAGTCTCTTGCTTTTCTGCGAGTTTCCAAAGTCTCTGTCCAGTTGTCAGTGAGGTAGTCAAGGTGATCGGCTATGTCTTTTGCTGTGGTAAATATACCGATCAGCTCAGGCGCTTCGTGTGCTATGTGAGTCCACGGTTTCGCAAGAGTGTAAAGGCCCGCAGCCATATAGGCATTTACCTTCATCTGGTAAACGATTGGGGAAATCTCCTGAACGGTAGCTATTCCCACCTGGTACTTACTGAGAAGTTCCGGCACTTTCAGACGAGGCACGGGCGACAGACATCGTACCCTTTCCCCCGTTTTGTTACAGAGAGCAGCAATTTTTTTTCTGCTCTCTCCGGTGCCGACAATATCACCTTTCATTGTTTTTGAGAGCATTATTCCCTCAATGAAAAGCTCCGGCTCATGGACACTGTCAATACTTGTGAGCAGAATGGCTCTCTCGGCAGATGGACTTTCGGAGTAGATGAATCGGGACAGATCTTGACTGTGCGCAAGAATCTCAAGATCAGGGACATGAGTTGTAGGGCCAGCGGTTGCAAAGATTGCACTTCTCATGAGGTCATCAAATGGAGGTTTTTGGTCATCATCGCTCAGTTTTGAATGAAAGCGCATAGCGTAAGGCAGACCGGAATACATTGCAGAATAACCGGCTTCAGGATCGAGGCAGAGAACAAAATCCGCTTGAAACTCATAAAAATATTTTTTGAGTGTATTACGAAAAAGCCGCTGAATTAAAGCATGTCTATATTTTTCAGCTATGTTCCAAGGTTTGGAGAGGCTGCCGACAGCCCCTACTCCCACATACCGGACACCCTCGATTTTTCTCAGGCCTGACCTGCAGTTGCGGATAACATACATTGCCTGGTGGTCTTTTCCGAAAAGATCCAGGGGGGTAGTCCAGCCGCCGGAGTATGCCGGCATGGTATAGGTGGTGGCTACAATAATGCGCATAGATTAATCTCCAAAGAGGGATGCGAATTTTCCGCCGGGGACTTTGTCTGTTTCTGCCTTCAGTTCGCCGGGTTTCCACTCCTCGCAGAAATTCTTTCCCTGCCGGTCTGCTACTGAATCAGTGGTCATTGACCTGCACATTCGTGACCGGGAATCCCACAGTGCGCACTGAACACAGGAGTGCAGCCAGCAGTGACATTTTTCGCAGACAGCACTGAACGGCATGGTTTTTTCCTGCCGGGGTTCACCGCAGAGAACACACTTCATGTTTGACATAACACTACATTTTCTCTTCCATCAGAGCAATGTCGGTGATTCTCCACAGGGCTTCTCTGTCCCCGGGCAGCTGCACCGTGTCGCCCTTGGTCAGCCCCAGAAGAGCAGCACCCAATGGAGCTTTGTAGTCGATGTATCCATTATCGGCATCTGCGTCCATAAGACCCACTATGCAGACAGTTCGCATTTCTGAGCCGGCGCCCATTGACTCCATTATTACTCTGGTGGCCGGGCTGATAATCTCAAGGTTTACCTGTCCTACGGGGTACGGTCTCATGAGTTTGAGCTGTTTTCTGTATCTGTTCAGCATTTCAAGCAGGAAGTCGCGCTTTTCCAGAGCCGCGGTGTATTCAGCGTTTTCAGACAGATCACCGTGAGATGCAGCCTCTGCAATTGCCTTCGCGGCTAAAGGTATCTGGACTGTTCGGAGGTTTTCAATTTCATCAATTCTTCTGGCAATGCCGTCGCGGCTGCTGAAAATAATGTCACTTTCCCAGAATTTCCTGATATTTGTGAATCCTCCTGTGCGCCTGCCGGACAATTCTCTTCTGGCCAGCAGTACCAGGCCGCTTTCCTGAGCGCCAATGCTTTCTTCCAGGCTCTCTGTGAGAGTCTCAAGCCTTCTGGTATCAAGCAGTGATATGTGCTGCTCAAGCTCCGGTCGCAGCTTGTCCATAAGGATCACGCATACCCGTCTCTGCATCTCGGATTTAGCGAAGTTCAGGTTCTTGAGAGCCAGTTCAACGATTCTGCCGGGTTCCATGTAGTCATCCAGTTTTGCCGCGCGCTCCAGAGCCCACATGAAATGAGCGGTTTCTCCCGGGTCATCAAGGGCCTTGAGTACATATTCCGCATGCACTTCCGGGTTGAGTTCAGCAGTATGGTCAGCAGCCTGTTCCCTCATGGTTCTGGGGAGTTTGTCCAGCAGGATCCATATTTCTTTTTCGTCAGGAGAATTAGCGAAGAACTGCTTCATGTAAAGCTTCTTGCAGGGAGTTGAGTGGATTTCATCCATGGCCCTCTGCAGTCTTACTGCCTTCATCTCCAGCAGGTGGCTGGTTCTTTCCTCAAACTTTTTAACTGTGCCTTTCCCGGAGCACAGCCAGGCGATCTCAAATACAGCGCCTTTTTCGATGTCTTTCAAGCTGACCACTTTGTCAAATATCTGCTTAAGTTGATCCTCTTCCCCTTTTGCGGCAGCCTTCAGCAGCGAGGTGACAGTTTTTGCCTTGTCCGACATAGCCATTCTATTAACTGCAAGTACGGCTTCCACCTGAGCCAGCAGAGAAGAGCTGTCCATCGGGACGATGGAATCTCCCATGTCCATGAAGCCGGTGGAGTCAGCCGCCGCTGTTTTCAGCGTTTTCCACATCTGACGGGGTTTGATGCCGGAGCTATCAAGAAGCTTGAGGAGATTAACTTCCCTCAAAACATTTCCTGTTGCCATGTCCCGGAAGGCACTTATTAGAAGTGTTTCCCCTCCCTGTTCCAGAAGAGCCGTGAAATCATCGGGACGCTTCCACTTCTGTACATAGAGAGAATCCGGAGGAACGGGGAGGGTTGAGTCCATCATGGCTTCCACGGTCATGTCGTGATTTCTTGATCGTTGAAAGTCGATGGTGAAAGAACTTCTGGATGTCCGCAGAATCTCACCGGGGCCGAAATCCCTGTGAAGAAGAAAATTACCCTGCTGGCACCGGAGAAGGGTTTCCAGTTTCCTCCAGGAGTCTTTGAGAGATTTCTTCCCGGAAAACACTCCGCTGGCAGAAATGAAAGCTTCAAGAGGTTCAAAAATAATGTACTTATCCCTCAGAGCTTCCACCAGAGCGGTAGCTATTGTCTGAGAGTGCTCAAATATTCCGGCAGCACCCGAAGCGAATTCCAGAATATCTTCCCTGCCTTCTGAATCCATTTTCTCGATGGCGGCTTCCGCCAGGTAGAGGGGGAGATTTTCTTCCCCTTTCTTTTTCAGAATACTAAGTGACTCAAGGAGCTCCTTTACGGGAGTCCCGGAGTTCAACGCGGTTTCCCATGCCTTTTTAAAGGCATCAGCTTTGCGATTTTCAGCCAGTTCTTTAAGTCTGGACAATTGACTTTCCTCTCCGGTAGTATTGCTCTTACACTCATGACAACAATAACAATCTGTTGTCCTCTTGCGTTAGTCTCATTTTTAAGGAGGAATTTCAATGGATCGAAGAGAATTTCTTGAAAAGGCGGGCAAAGCCAGCGGAGCACTTCTGCTTTCGTCCATTGCGGGAAAAGCCCTGGCGGGAGAAATGGAGCAGGGCACTATGGAACTCTGGCATAACGGCTCCTTTCTTCAGGACTGTGTAGATGTAGCAAATGAAGCTCAGGGTGTTATTCGAGCTAAAGTTGATGGAGTGTGGGGGAATTACAACACCGCTGAACTGCCTGAGGAATTCCTTGAGTGGAATCTGACAGCCCGCATGGAAGTTCTTGACAATATTCTGGGTATGATGACAGGGCAGGGCGGGTCTCCTCCTTCTCTTGCGGGTCCGCACAATGCAGCCATGGCCACAAGAGGCGCCAGAAGGAATGACAGCATTCTCACCATAAACAACGCTTTCAAGGGAATGGGCCTCTGCCCCCGAAGAGAAATCATAGCTGAAAAAATAGAGTTCATGCGCGAGAACATGGACGGCTCAATGCCTGGCAAAATTGATTACCTCAAGGATTTGTATTCTACCTCAGACAATTTTGATCTTACAAAGATGGTCAGCCTTGAGCTTTACTCCACTCCCACATTTGAAACGCATACATTCATTAACCTGATGCAGGAACCGGTAACAAGCCTTGTCTTTCTTGACAGTAAATCCTACGAGATCCGGGGGATCGGCCAGCTTGTGGATGCGGAGGACTCATCCTGCGGCGAATATGCCACACAGATTGTGGAGTACACCAATCTTGCGCATTCCTTCTTCCACGGCGCGTTTCCCAGAATGTTCCCGGGCATTCTTGTTCATGTTCTTGAGACATTTGATAACACTCCCGGCACCGGACGCGGAGTGCTGGTGGCCGATTGAACCCCGGGATTGTAATCTGTGACCTCGACGGAACGCTGATTTCAGTGTCCAGCGAGCTGGAGTTTGTCCTTGGACTTTTCCGAAGAAAGGTGCTTTCGCGGGCTGTTGTAATCAGATTTCTCTATCACTATCTGAGACACCCGATCAGAACAATGAGGGAAGGCAGGGGCTGGAACAGAGGATATTTCAGTGGTCTTCCTGTAGATGTTCTCCATGAAGAGGTAAAGGAGTGCGTTCCCCTTCTGCTGAAGAAGGTCAGGCCGGGTGTTCTTGATATTCTAAACCGGCACAAGGAAGAAGGTGCGGAGATATTTATTCTTTCCGCTTCTCTTTCTCCTCTGGTCCAGGCTGTAACAGAAGGCCTGGGCTTCAAGAGTTTCAGAGGGAGTATTCCTGTGGTGAAAGACGGGAAATGCACTGGTCATCTTCTGGGGCAGAGACCCTACGGAAAGGCTAAAATAGCTCCTGCTATGGCAATAATGAATCAGCTTGGCATTAAGCCTTCCCGGGCCCTGGCTCTTGGTGACTCCTGGGGAGACAGGTTTATTCTTGAACTGTGCGGCTCTGCGATTGCGGTTCATCCCGTAAGGAAACTTAGAAAGCTGGCGATTCAGAATGACTGGCTGATTCTGGAGGGTCGGCATTGATTAGAGCGCTTGGTGCATTCTCCGGCGGGCTGGACGGAATGCTTGCCTGCAGAGTTCTTATGGATCAGGATATTTATGTGGAAGCTGTAACATTCGACAGCCCTTTCTTTGATGTACGGGCGGGGAAAAAGGCCGCCGCCGTTCTGGATATTCCGTGGCGCGCAGTTGACTTCACAGCAGACATTGTTGCTCTCCTCTTTGACCCGCCCAGCGGTTTTGGAAAGAACATGAACCCCTGTATAGACTGTCACGCGACCATGTTCAAGAGGTTGAAAGAAATCGCCCGAAAAGAAGAGTTTGACTTTATTTTTTCCGGTGAAGTTGTCGGGCAGCGTCCCATGAGTCAGAATCGGGGTTCGCTTAATCGGGTTAAAAACCTTTCCAGCACTGGTGATATTCTTCTCCGCCCGCTCTCCGCAAAAATACTTGATCCAACGCCAATGGAGACAGCGGGTCTTGTGGACAGGGAACGCCTTCTTGACCTGAATGGGAGAGGTCGAACGAGACAGCTGGAAATGGCCCGGGAATACGGGTTTTCCCGCATCCCTTCACCCGGCGGCGGATGTCTGCTGACAGATCCCGGGTATTCCAACAGGCTTGGAGTTCTGAAAGAGGCTGGTCTTCTATCGGGAGACAACGCGCGGATGATAAGATTCGGACGGATGTTCCTTTTGAACGGCGCTGTGGGACTTGTGGGCAGATCAGCCGCGGAGAACGACAAAATGCTTCATGCGGATACAGGCATTCAGCTTGCTATCCGGGATATTCCCGGTCCTCTGGGTATCCTTCTGGGCGAAAAAACGGAAAATAACATTACACTGCTCAACGCGATTATGGTTTCATACACCAGAGCACAGGAACAGGTAACTGTCATCTCCAATCAGGGTGAAGAATTCACTGCCGAAAGAATTGATCCTTCAGAAAGGGACAAGTACAGCATAACGCTATAGTATCAGTCTCTAAGTTCTCCTGTCCATACAGTTACAGACAGATTTTCATAATCCACAACTACAGGCAGATCCAGCTTCATGGGAGGGAAAGAGCCCTTTATCATTCTCAATTCTTTGCGATCAGAAATAGAAGAATAAGAGTTAAGATACCTTTTTGTCTCTTTCAGAACATCATCAAAAGAGAACCAGTTGTCCTGATCAAATTCCATAAACCAGAGAGCAAAAGCGTAGCTTCCCAGAAAGCCGCTGGAATAAACATCCGAATAGCATCCCCGACAGAGAAATCCCCATTCCTCCTGAACAAAATTCAGGAAGCGGAAGGAATCATCCACGGCAGTCAGAAAATTGGTCTCATCCCCGAAGTCAAAGGAGAATGCTTTTAGGTCAAAGCAGTTTGGAAGAACTGTGCTGCGCATACTTTCCATGAAATTTTCCATAACCTTGCCTTTCGCTGTACTGCAATATGTCACTCTTGGTCAGGCAAGACAATCAGATAATATGCCTATGCAATGTAACAAGTATTGTAACAGAATGGGTTGACTTTGTTACAGCATCTGAACTGGTTTATAGAACGCTGATAGCCTCTTTATGATTGCGGGGTTGACAGACTGGCATAGTGGTATTAGAGTACTACAATACTAAAATAGAAGGGAAGAAATGTGGGACAGGCACTGAGAATTTCCGAGGCGGCTTCGATTGCCATGCACGCACTCATCCTTCTTACAGAAAAGAGGGGAGAATCGGTGAGCAACAGCAGGATAGCTGAAGCATTCAATGTCAGTGCCAATCACTCGTCAAAGGTAATGCAGAGACTGCTGAAAGCCGGATTTGTCAGCGCGGTCAGAGGTCCCCGGGGAGGGTATACCCTCGCGGTTGACCCGGACAGGGTATTCCTGCTGGATATATACAGAACAGTGGATGGTGAACCTGATACTTTCGGTTGCCTCTTTGGCAGGGGAGAGCACTGCTCTCTGGACAAATGCCTTTTCAGCGAACTGCTTTCTGATACAGAAAAACTGATCCAGAAACATCTCGGTTCGGTAACTCTGACTGACTGCATCGACAAGGAAATCAGCCTTGAAGGAGTGGTAAAGACATGAAGAGGAAGATTATCAGGATCGACGAAGAGAAATGTGATGGATGCGGTCTGTGTGTTCCCACCTGTGCCGAGGGAGCCCTGCAGATTGTGAACGGTAAAGCAAAACTAGTCAAGGATTCTTTTTGCGACGGACTCGGCAACTGTCTCGGAGACTGTCCGCGCGGTGCTATCACAATTGAGGAACGCGAGGCGGAAGCATTCGATGAGGATGCGGCAATGGCGCATGCGGCATCAGTGGAAAAGCCTCAAACGGTTCCGTTCGCATGTCCGGGCACAGCGACAATGAGTTTTACCGCGGAGGAGGCAAAACAGGAGGTTTCCCCGCCGGAGAGCCGGAAGTCAATGCTTGAACAGTGGCCTGTTCAGCTTCATCTTGTCAGTCCCCAGGCACCATACTGGCAGAACGCCGACATACTGGTGGCTGCAAGCTGTGTTCCTGTGGCATACGGTGACTTCCAGCAGAGAATTCTTAAGGGTAGAAAAGTTGTGATTGCCTGCCCGAAACTGGACAGGACTGAGGGGTATCTGGAAAAGCTCACCGCAATAATGAAGCACAACAGCATCGCCAGTGTAACGGTGGTGCACATGGAGGTTCCATGCTGCTCCGGCCTGGTGGCCATGGTGGAGAGAGCCCTGGCTCTTTCCGGAAAAGTAGTTCCGTATCGAAGGATTAAAATAGGTATCCAGGGCGACATCCTGGAAGAAAAGTAGGGAGAGAATCATGGGTATGTTCTGCTATCAGTGCCAGGAGACTCTGGGCAACAAGGGTTGTACGGTAAACGGTATCTGCGGAAAAAAGGGAGATACA